>NZ_JBEZUP010000039.1:0-75576 GCF_040636485.1 Streptomyces sp. NPDC038707 | reverse complement strand
GTCAATCTCGACTTCAGGGACCCCCTCATCGCACTGCTGGAGACCGCAGTGCAGTACCTCAACGTCGGCGACACCCCAGCCCATCCGACCCACCTAGTCCGCGCCCTCGCAGTGGCCCGCGCCATCAACGCCCAGCCGTAGCCCGCCGCCCGCCCGGCACACCCGAGCGGGCCACACCACCAGGAGCAGCACGTGACCGACACCCCGGCCCCGACCCTCGCTAGCGAGATCCGCACCGCAGCCGAGAAGCTCCGGGCACTCGCCACCGCGGCCAGCACCGACGGCCGCCGCAAGAACGCCCCCACCGCGCGCTGGCACTTCAAGAAGCGCGACAACCGCGGCTACATCTACTCCGAGAACCCCGTCGGACCCGGCGTCCGCATCACCCCCAGTACCCCCGCCAGCCCCGGCATGCGACCCGAACACGGTGAGTACGCCGCCACCATGGACCCCACAGTCGGCCTCCTCCTGGCCGACCTGCTGGAGGACCAAGCCGACGGCGACGACCAAGGCGAGATCAACCCCTGGGCCCTCGCGCTCGCCCGTGAACTCAACGGCGGTGAGCAGCAGTGACCGCCAGCCCCTACGGACGCGGCACCTGCCCCGTCTGCCACCGCGAGATGAACCTCACGAAAACCGGCGTCCTTCGTCACCACGGCGGCCCCGCCGGCAGCGGCTACCTGAGCCCCCGCGCCTACCGCTGCAAGGGAGCCGGACAGAAGCCGATCCTCTACGCCTGGTGCTTCAGCCACGGCCGCCTCCACACCTTCGACGGCACGCCCTGGTGCACCGCCACCTGGGCCCGCCTCACAGGCGCCACCGAGACCGAAGCGCTCGCCAACAAGCAGGCCCGGTACGACGACGCCCAGTTCCTCCACCAGCTCCCCGACGAGCAGCAACTCGATCTGATCACCAACCGAGACCCGGAGTGGCAGCCGTGACCGACCCCGTTGTCCCGCCTCACATCCTCAGCATGTACGCCCAGCTGTACGCCGAACTGATCGACCTCCGGCAGTACGCCACCATGACCGAACAGGCCCTGGCCATCGCCCGAATCGACCTCGATCACGCGAAGACTGACCTCGCCGTCCTCCGCGAGGTGGCACGCGGCTACTGCGAGCACTGCGGGCGCGGCGACGCCACACCACCACCCGAGGCCTACGAGGAGCAGCGAGCCCGAGCCGCACGCGCCGAAGCCGCCATTGCCCGCGTCCGTGAGATCCACAGTCGCGGCGTCCGGACGAACGCATGCAACGACTGCGGCCAACCGTGGCCCTGCGAAGTCACCCACGCCCTCGACCAGCCCGCGCCGGCGGCAGCGACCCGAGCGGCCGGCCCGCAGGAGGCGACCGATGCGTGACCAACCCGCCGGCCCGACCTGGCGCGACGACCCCGACACCCTCGACCAGCTCTGCGACCTCGGCGCCGAAGCCCTCCACGAGCCGGCCGAACGCCAGCCCCGCGACCTCCGCGGGCAAGGACTCACCGCGGCCCAGCTCCAGCACATCACCACCATCACACCCGATCGGAGGTACCTGTGACCCCACTGACCAGCCACGAACTCCGCGTCCTCCAACTCGTGGCCCTCGGCTACACCCACAAGGAGATCGCCGAACAACTGGTCATGACAGCGAAAGGCGTCACCCCCACCGTCAACCGGGCCATGCACAAACTCGGCGCCCGGAACGCCCCTCACGCCATCCACCTCGCCTACCAGACCGGCCTGCTCCGCCGAGAACGCCACGGCGACCACGCCGGCTACACCGCCCACCTCCGACGCCACGAACCCCCCTGTGACGACTGCGCCCGCGGCGAGATCGCCTACCGGGCTGCACGGCGCAGCCGCCGCACCGCCGCCTGACCCGCCGCACGCCCGCACGAAAGGCACCGCAGTGATCTACGACGTCGCACCCGAGACCGTCCCCTGCGCCGTATGCGACCGCGCCGCCCGCGAACGCGTCCACCGCGGATGCCGCGACCGCATGGCCGACGACCTGCGAGACCTGCCCCAGCTGTACCGGCAGCTCGCCGTCGCCCTGCTCCCCGGCCGGCGCGGCGACGGCCCCGCAGTCTCCAGCACACCCGGCAGCAGCATGCCG
Source organism: Streptomyces sp. NPDC038707 (assembly GCF_040636485.1). Classification (NCBI taxonomy): domain Bacteria; kingdom Bacillati; phylum Actinomycetota; class Actinomycetes; order Kitasatosporales; family Streptomycetaceae; genus Streptomyces; species Streptomyces sp. NPDC038707. The sequence continues at coordinate 73,477 of NZ_JBEZUP010000039.1, read as the reverse complement.
TCCAACGAGGACGCCCTCGATCTCCGCTCCCGCGGCGGCATCGAAGGCGTCGTCGGCGGCTGGGCCCGCGACCTCTGCGACCGTGAGAACTGGGACGTGCCCGCCTACCAGTCGGTGCAGGCGATCGTCGACTGGGCGTGCACCGTCCTGCTTACGAACCTCGGCGTCATCTGCGATGAGCACCCGGCGGTGAAGGAGATCGCGCAGGAGCTGGGCAAGGTCACAGCGCAAGCGCGGGGTCTTGTCACCGGCGAAAAGCAGCCCAGGAAGATCGGTGTCTGCTGCCCCTGCGGACGCACCCTGAAGATCACCATAGACACGGCCGGCGTCCGCTGCCCCTCCTGCTCCGCGCAGTACGGGCACAGCGAGGCGCTCCGGCTGCCCCTCGCCGAGAGGCGGGCCGCATGAACTGCCAGTGCTGCACGATGATCGTCGAGAAGGGGCTGCGACGCAGCCGGCCGGCCGTCGCCCGCTGGACCCATTGGCACGGCTACACCACCCTCCTCTGCCAAGACTGCCTCGACGCCTGGCTCGACAACGCTGACGACGACGACAGCCTGGAACCCCGCGACTGGAGATGGCTGTGAGCGACGACGCACCTGCCGAACACGCCACCAGCCGACTGCCCATCGTCACCGCCACCGACGGGCACGCCTACCTCGGAGCCGACGCCGTCGTCGCCCTCCTCCGCGCCATCGCCGCCAGCTGCCGCAACCTCGCCGACGACCCCGACTGCACCCTGGCCGGCGCCGCAGCAGCCATCGACCTCGAAGCCGACAACCTCGACTGCCTCGCCATTCAGCACACAAGACCAGCCCCATAGAGCCAGCGGCATATGCCAACAGGTACCACCCCTGAACGTTGAGGGGTGGTACCACCTCCGCGTACTAAACAGTGCGCTACGGTGAAATCACGCGCCAAGAATTGTGTGGGCCAGGAGGACGCGATGAGCGAGCAGACGTGGACCATCGACTCGATCGCCCACGCGCTGCCCCACCCGGTGAGCAGGCAGAAGTTCCTCGCAGAGATCAACCTCGCGCCCGTCGATCAGCTCCCCGACGTGATCGCCACATGGGTACGGCTCGTCGAACGCCTCGACGCCTCACGCCCCGCCCTCGAACGCACGCTCCAGTTCGCGCAAAATCACCACGGAGAGCTACCACACCAGTACGTTGACGACGGCAAAACCGACGAGTGGCTCGACCAATGGGCCGCCAGCCTGGGGCGAGGGAGCAGCGACGCCGCGTGACGTACCACCTGATCGTCCCGCCCGACCTCCGGCGGGACATCATGAGGCAGCCCCTCGACACCCAGCGGACCCTGTTCCAGCTCCTGCAGGCCATCCGCGACGACCCCGACGGCGCGACCGTCGCCTACGGCGAAGACGTCCCCGACAGCCTGATCCGCATGCGCACCGGCGCCCGCGGCAACGTCATCACCATCGTGATCATCAACGACCACACGATCACCGTCACCCTCGTCGACTACGCCGCCGCATAGACCAGCAGAAGGCCCCGCCCGGAGCGCCCGGGCGGGGCCTTTCGCGTGCGCGGCTACAGCTCAGTCAGCTCGTACCGGTCCGGCAGCGGCGGCAACGGCACCCGAAGCAGCCGGCCCAGCATCGCGCGAGCCATCAACTCCCACTCCGCCTCCGGCCGGCCCGCCGGACGCACGAATAGCACACTGCCGTCCGATCGGACGTAGGCGCCGCCCGTGAAGCCCGGTTCCGCCTCCAGCGCACGAACGTCGACGGCGAACTCGGCCAGCAGCTCGGGGAGCGGGGTGCCGAGCAGGTGGCCGGGGGCGGGAACGCGAGCATCCACTGTCCCGGTAGGACATGGCACGGTAATGCTTTGGGCTGTACGGTGGGCCATTGAGACCTCGATTCTTGGGGAGTCGGGTTGAAGACCAGCGAGCTGCGAACTCACTGGTCACACGGCCGGGCGGGTGCGAACCGCCCGGCCGTCTGCATCTCCGGGGAGATGACCCAGAACCTAGCCGGTCATGGGGCTAGCTCGCGATCTAGCCAGAAGGTGATCATCCAGATTCGGCTCCCTCCAGCGGAGCGGAAAAGGCCCCACTCTAACGCACCATTAGTTGCCTGTGACCTGGGATAACAGCAAGAACGGATGTCTCCTCTCGCGGGGTCACCTGCGGTCATGCGCGCGCGCAAGGCGTAAGTTGCCTGCTGGGTGACCCGCAGTTCTGCGTAGTTCTACGGGGCAAAACGGACAGCAAGGATGGCGCGAAATAGGCGCACGACAACGCCCCCGGACAGGCCGGGGGCGAAGGGGGGCGGGCGTCAGGCGGACGGCTCCGACTCGTCGCGAAGGCTGCGGACCGTGGGCTTCCTGAGAAGCGGGACGCCAGCGCGCTTACCGATCGCCTGGATCATGACCGTGCTGAAGGGGAGGAACTTCGAGATGCGCGTGGCCGAGACGCCCTGCCGCATGATCTCTACGAGTCTGGCCTCCAACCGGTCCCGAACGGCAGCCAGTTCGTTTTGCTTGGCCTCGTAGAGAGCGACGAGTTCAGTGGTGGCGTCGTCTGGCGTCCACCCGGCTCGCAGGCGCCCCGACGGTGAACCGGGCTTACCTCTCGATCGTTCGCCTCCGTCCTTGTTCCACTTCGGCCTGCGATACGCGATCAGGTCGGATTCCACGGCTTCGGCTTCCGCCCGGGTGGCAAACCACTCGATCTCCCGCAGAGTGACGTCCGACCACCAGGGCTTCTCGTAGGCGTGAAGCCGCCAGCGTTGCGGAGGGTTGTTCGTGATTCCGACGTAGATCAGTGCGTCATGTTGGTCGTACAGTCGATAAACCGCAGTGCGGCCCTGGTGCGTAGCGATGGCCCCTCCCTGAGGTATCCCAAGTGGTGCGATGATCGAAGAGAGCCCGCTCACCTCATCTGAGCGGGCCCCTTTTCTGCTACTCCTCGTCGGCAGCCCATGCACCAGGGGGATAGACGTCCTCCCATGCCTCCAGCGGCCCCTCCTCGTCATGGAAGACGTTGACGACCACCAGGACAGCTGCCGCCACTTCCTGGGGGAGGTCCACTCCCAGTGCCTTGAGTTCGTCGTTCGAGACGAGACGAGCCGTTCGCTGTTCCGCGCCGCGCATGACCTGGCGACCAGTGCGTTCGGTGTAGATCTTGTGCCAGGGCTGATCGAATGGCTTGCTGTCGAGAACTTCGGGCACGTCGCCCAGGGCCCGCGTGTGGATGTAGGACGTGTCGAGCGTGGGCGGCTTTCCCGGGCGACGGTGCACTCGCCGGCGGATTACGACCTCATCGTGCAGTTCCAGGTCGAGCAGCTCGGCGATCTTCGGATCGGCGACGGACCTCATGCCGACCCACCTCTTGGTTGCCATCTCGCCAGGCGCGTAAGGGTGCCCAGTGCGCTCGATCCGTCGCAGCCGCGCTGCTCCGGTAACGGCCACGTCAGACTGCTCCGTGACGTATGTGCCCTTGCCTGGTTCGGTGCGGATGAACCCCTCCGTCTTCAGGATTTGCCATGCCTTGTTGATGGTGCTGGGCGAGGTCTGAAACTCCTCGGTGACCTGCCTGTGAGACGGCAGCCGCTCGCCAGGTGCGAGCTTTCCGTCCTGGATCGCTGTGCGGTAGTGGGCGGCCAGCTCTGTCGGCGTCGTTGCCGCCGCTTTCTTGGGCTTCCTGCTTGCTCCGGGCACGCGATGGTCCTCCTTGGTGTAGTGCTACACGGTCTCCTCTCGAAGACTAGCTGCGGCTTCTCGTGTGGGAGCACAGCGGATCTCTCTGAGGGTCGACATGGGGACTTGCAGTAGCACTACTGTAGTGCTTCACTTAGGTCGTGCCAAGCAAAAGGCCCCACCGGTGGTAGCGCACCGAAGGGGCCTTGGGCAGCCATCCCTAGAAGCCAGGGAGACCAACCATGAGCACTACCGTACAGCCTCCGTCCGCCCCAGCCCCTGTCGTCCCGGCCCTGGCGCCGGGTCACCGTCTCGTTCCCGCCTTGATCGGCACCCGGGAGTCGTTCCACACCGCCTGGATCCAGGACCCGATCTGGTGTGTGGAGCGGCACGACCAGGAGCCGATGCCGTTCGAGGACATCACGCACACGTCGGCGTCCGAGGACGTCGGCATCTCCTCGCTGCTGAAGCGGGACGGCTCGCTGCTGATGTACGCGATGCTGCAGGCCGACCCCTCCGCCTCCGACCAACGGCTGCGCCGGGCGCACATCGCCGTCGAGCACGACGGCCTGCCGGACTACCACACGCCGGAGATGGCGCGGGCGTTCGCCCGGGATCTGCGGGCGTTCGCCGAGCGGATCGAGGCTCTGGCCGACGCCGCCGAGGCGCACAACGGGGCGGTCGGCGACAGCGACCCGGACATGGACGAGGCGCTGCGTCGGGCCCGCGGTGGTGTCGCATGAGCGCCGAGTCGCCGATCTCGCCCCCGTCCCACCTCGCCGCTCTGGCCGCTGTGCTGCACGAGGCGTCGGACAGCGAGTCGCTGGTTCGCATCTTCGATGAGCTGGCGGCCGAGTCGCTGGCCCTGAGCGAGGCGGCCCCGTCGGAGGAGCTGTGGGCGTTCTGGCTGCGGCTGAGCGAGTCCTTCTACGGTGACGCGCTGGCCATGCGGGTCCCGCCGAAGCCGAAGAAGCGGCGGTGGTTCCGGTGAGCGCCCCGGTGGAGTCGCGTCCGGCGCCGACGCAGCCGGGCCTCAGCGAGGCCGACCGTCTCGCGCACGAGCTGGCGAGCTTCGTCCGCGCCGTGGAGCCGACACCGGACTTGCCGCCGCTGCCCACGGAGCCGGCCGAGCGTCGCCGCGTGATGCAGCTGCGGGGGTGGTGACCGTGGACTCACAGAAGTACAGGCGTCGTTGGCAGCGGGCTGCGTTCGAGGCGCTGGGTGAGTTCCTGGCCGCGGATCTGCCGGCGGTGTCGTGGACGTTGTCGGTGTCGGGTGCGCTGGTCGGGACCGTGGATTCGCTGATGACGGCGCCTGTGTCGGAGCAGCGGGCGGTGTTCGAGGCGTGGGCCCGGCACCTCAACGCCAAGGTGAGCCCGGAGCGGGCCGACTCCAGCGGCGTGGTCCACCTGTACGGCCAGTTCTCGGGGAAGGGCGGTGTGCTCGGTGCGATCCGGGCCACGCTCTACCCGCCGCTGGACGGCGACGCGTGATGGCCTACGACCCGCTGCACAAGCCGGAGAACGATCCGCTGTTCGTCCTGCCGTTGGAGCAGGCCATCGGCCGGGCTCGGGAGGTTCTCGCCGAGAAGGCCACGGCGAACATCCACGACCGGGACGCGATGATTCGCGCCGCTACTGGCCTTCACTACGTCCTGCGCGACCTGCTCGCGGCGATCGACGCTTCGCAGGGCAACAACCGCCCCCGGTAGGGGCCTCTGTTCGGCCGCGGCCGGCTCCCATCCCCCTCGCCTGCCGGCCGCGGCACCCCACCCCACCCCGATCCCTGCCTGACCAGCTGAGGAGATCCGTCATGCCTTCTTCCGCCCGCTCCGAGTCCGCTGCTTGGCCGGAGGGTGTCATCGCCCGCTACGTGACCGTGGGCGGGGCCACCGTCGACGTTCGGGGCGGTGGCGACAGCACGGGCTACGAGTGCACTGGCTGCCCCTACGAGAGCAGCCCGTTCTGGCATCACAGCATCGCGCACGAGCACGCCCAGAAGCACGCCGAGAAGTGCCGCGCCCTGCCCCGTCCCACCGCCTGACCTGCCCCATTCCACACTTCCTGAGAAGCACCGTCATGCCCACGTTCACCCTCATCTCCGCCGCCGAGGACCCGTTCGAGCGGCTCGCTGAGGCCGCGCACGCCACGGTCCGGGCCGGTTTCATCGCCGACTACCTGGCCGCGACGAACCTGATCGACCGGGCGCACGTCGCCTACGAGGTCGCGCTGTACGACGCGGCGAACCCGGGCGAGCCGCCGCTGATGGACGAGATCCGCGGCCTGCACCTGCCGGCGGCTGCCTGATGCCGGATCGCTGCGAGCAGTGCGAGGAGCACGCCGTGCTGCACAAGGGCAACTGGCTCGGCCTCGGTGATCAGAAGACGCCGTGTGAGGCGTGCGAGGACCACGCCCGCAACGGCTGCCCCGACCGTCCGAAGCTCCGCTGGTGGTGACTGACCGGCTGCCTGATCCGCCCGACAGTGCGCGGGCGGTGAGGGGAGCCGGGACAGTCCCGGCCCGGAGAGGACCGTCATGAACTACGCCAACCAGCTCCGCAAGCTCGCCGGCTGGCACACCGAGCAGGCCGACAGCCTTGCCCGCGATGGTGATGCCGACGACGGCCTGTTCAGCCAGCGTGACGCGGTGGCCCGTAAGGCCACCCGCGAGGCGGCGATCGAGAAGCACCGCCGTAAGGCCGCCGAGTTGGAGGCCGAAGCGGCCGCAGCTGATCAGTAGCCGTCGGTGCCCGTCTCGCACGGGCGCCCTGGAGATCTGACCAGCACCCCCACCGTCTCTTTGACCTGTGAGGTCGTCATGCTCCGCATCATCCTCATTGCCCTGTTGGGGCTGTATCTGATCGCTGTCGGTGTGTGGCCGGCCGTCGCGGCGCCGATTGCTGCGGCCCTGACCGGGATCGCCGTCATCGTCGGCCTGGTGCCAGGGCCGGCCTGGCTCGGGCTGGGTGTCATCGCCTGGCTGCGGAACCGGCGGGCGGTCGCCTGATGGCCGCCGAGAGCGGAGCTGGCCGGGCGGATGACAGTCGCGGCCCCGGGCCGGCCCGCGGCTGGCAGCCCACCGGGCCCGGCGAGCAGCACATCAGTGGGCCTGCTCCCGACACGTCGCCCCGCCAGGGCGAATCAACCCGCCTGTACCGACGCGCTCGCGTGCGGGCCAGCTAACCCGAGAGGACATCGACCACCGTGAGCACCTTCGAGTTCGCCATCAGCTTCGCCCTCGTAGTGACCAGCCTGATCATCGCCATCCTGACGCCCTTCGTGATCATCCGGACGAAGGCGCCCCGCTCCTCGACGCGCTTCGACCGCCGCCCCTGGTGATTACCGCCCCCGTCTGCATCCCCCCGTAGCCCAGGAAGGACATCGATCACCGTGACCGCCCCATCCGTCGAGAGGGTCACCGGCACGCCGCTGGCCTCGCCCGAGCCCCGGTTCGAGTACGACCCGGTGGCCCACGCCGAGGCGGAGGCGATCCGGACTCGCGCCGCCGCCGAAGCCGAAGCGGCCCGCATCGAGGCCGAGGGCCGGGCCGAAGCCGAGAAGGTCAAGGCGGCCGAGGAAGCCCGCAAGCTGAAGATCGCCAACGACAAGGCCGAGGCCCGCGCCCGTGAGGAGCAGGCCGCCCGTGAGGCGCGCATCGCCAAGCTGCAGCAGGAACGGGCCGCTGCGGAACGGGCCGAGCGGGAGGCGGCAGAGCAGGCCGAGCGCGAGAAGGCGGTCGAGCAGGAGACGCAGCAGAAGGCTGTGGAGGCCGAGGACTCCTGGCGGTTCTTCGCGATCGCCTTCGCCGTCATGTGCGGCGTGGTCGCCCTCCCTGTGCAGATGGCCGCCTTCTGGAGCGAAGAGGCGCCGTGGATGATCTCCGCGCCGTTCATGTTGGAGGGTGCAGCCTGGGTTGTCCTCCGTGGCGCCGCCGCAGCGGTGGCCGCGCACCGCCCGCACTGGCATTTTCGGCTTATTGCCTGGCTGCTCGCCTTCGTCGCCGCCGGCGTCAACCTGTGGCACGGCCTCACCGCGTTCGACCCGGCCACCGCCATCGGCACCGCGGTCGCCTCGATCGCCGGCCCCGGCGTGTGGGACCTCCACGAGCACGGCCGGATCCGCAAGCGCGACGGCGTCCCCACCCGCCGCGAACGCCGGGCCGCGAAGAAGGAAGCCGAGCGGCTGGCCAAGGAGAAGGCTGCCGAGGAGAAGCGCCGCGCCGATGAGAAGAGGACCGCGGAGACGGCGGCGGTGGAGGCCCGACGGCAGCTTGCCGAGATGCGGGCCAGGGAGTTCCCGAAGGTCTGGGAGCACGCACTCAAGATCGCTGCGGCGCTCGGTGAGACCACCGTCACCGAGGCCGTGTGGAAGCGCGCGCACCGCGACGTCGAAGGCGCCGACCCCGCCGAGTCGGCCGACATCATCCGCATGCGCAATGCCGCCGAGCTGAGGGTCGAAGCAGCCCGCCAGAAGAAGCCCGTGAACGCCCTCTCCAAGACCATGAACGCCCAGCGTGCGATCCAAACACCCCGCTCCAACTACAGGCCTGTTCCGCCGGTCCGCAGGCCGGGTGACACCCCCCGCTACAGCCGCGCAGCCGGCCGCGCGCATGGAGATCTGCTGCGCCAGAAAAACGCCGCGAAAGACGTCCGTCCGAACGCCAACTAGCTCACGTCAGGAGAGATCAACATGAGCGTCACCTTCCGTCAGATTGCCGTCTCGGGCGGCGCGGCCGTGGCCCTCCTCGGGGGCGCCGCAGCGATCACCGCCACGACCCCGGCGCCGGCTGCTGCCGCCACCCAGCACACGGTCGAGCGGGCGGTCACCGCGCCCGTGCAGCTGCCCGACGGGCGCACCGTGCGGATCACCGGGATGGGCGGCTATGGCCACCAGGCCACACCCGACCACGTCACCGCCGTGTCCGCGGTCGCCTACCGCGAGGACGGCAGCCCGAACTACACAACCGGGGTGGCCCCCGACAACGGGGTCACACGGCTGGAGAACCCCATGAACACCCCGCAGCAGCAGCCGGCCGGGGTCAACCAGCAGATCACCACCCAGGCCGGCGGGGGAGCGATCAGCGTCACCGTCGCCATCGGGATCGGTCTCCTGATCGGCGTGGGCTACATGATCAAGCGGGGCTCCGTGAAGCTGGCGCAGGCCGCAGCCTGCACCGCCCTCGGTGTCTATCTCGCCCCCACGTTTGTCGGCCCCCTTGTGCAGCAGCTTGGCGGATCCGTCGGCACCAGCCTCGGCAACGTCTGGTCCAGCTTCTAGCCCACCCACTCGCGCGGCCCTGACCCGGGCCGTGCCCCGCACACAGGAAGGAGCCACTCATGGCCACCGAAGCTGAGCCGGAGCAGACCGAGCAGAGCGAGACGGCCGAGGAGGTGGTCGAGCCCACCCGCGGCGATCGCATCAAGGCGGCGTTCGCCGAGCAGCGCCGGAACGCCGTCGCCCGCACGAAGGACTGGCTGGCTGGCGCCGACCTGGACCACGTCGACGTCGTTCAGGCCGCCACCGACCGCAGGCGACGGCGGCAGGCGGAGCGGATCGCCCAGCAGCAGCGGCACGTCGCTCAACTGCACGCCCGTCTCCATGTGGCAAAGGCCCAGGCTGAGGAAGACGTCAAGGTCGGTGGCCTGTCCTCACTGGCCGGGCAGGTTGCCGAGGCCGAGGCGCGGCTGGAGACGATGCAGGCCGAGCCGGTGCTGCCCCCCACCGACCGGGAGATCGCCAGCCTGCAGCAGACCAAGAAAGCCGGCCGGGCAGCGGCCCTCTTCGGCGGAGGCTTCGCGTCGCTGCCCGCGCTCGGGACCGCGGCGGAGATGACCGCGCACGGGCAGCCGATCGTCCTCGCCGCGCTCGGCACAGCGGCCGGTTACGGCTGGTACCTCGTGTCTCGCCCTTTCGTCGCCGGCCAGCCTGCACCTGCCCCGACCATGCCGGTGATGCCGGTGCAGTCGCTGGCCACCCCGGCACAGGCCGCCCCGACGGTCGACTTGAGCAAGTCCGAACCGTGCCTGAAGCCGCGGGAGTTTGACGCCCCGCCGCCGCCCGCGCTCACCGTCGAGGAACTCGAGTCGGCGCTGCGCGCCATCGGGGAGGTGCGAGGGGACGAGAAGATCCAGATCTTGGCCGTGCCGCAACGCGATGCCGACGGTAACACCACGGTCGTCTTCGACCTGCCGCCGCGGACCACCGTCGCCGAGCTGAAGAAGAAGCTGCCCAAGCTCGCCGGCGCGCTCGGCCGCGACGTGTCCATGGTCGACATCGAGAAGGCGGGCACCGAGGTCCGCACCTCGCTGTGGATGACGGACAAGGACGCCTTCGCCGACACCCGGCCGTCCCCTCTCCTTAGGAGGCCCGTCCAGCTCGACGCATGGAAGGACGGGGTGCCTGTCGCCTGGAACAAGCGAGGTATCACCGTTCGGCTGGCGATCAACAACCAGTCGTTCGTTATCGCAGGCCGCAGCCGCTCTGGTAAGGGTGTCGGCGCGTCCAACCTGGTCGTCGGCACCGGATTCGACCCGCGGATCAACGTGCGTCTTGTGGCAGGCAAGAACAACGGAGAGTGGGACCCCTACGCCAAGACCGGAGTCGCGTCAACGTACTTCAAGCCCAACCCGGAGCGCCTGCTCGCCCTGCTCAAGGCGTTGCTGGCCGACAAGGATCGACGCGAGGCCGATCTCGGTGCGCTCGGCAAGAGCAAGCTCGTAACGCCAGTAATTGAGCAGGTTGGCGGCCTGGAGCTGCTGGTCATTGACGAGCTCGCTACCTACACCCGCCCGGGCAAGCCGCTGCGTGAAGAGATCCTCGAAGCGCTCATCGAGTTGTCCGCGGTTGGTCTGAGCTCAGGCATCTTCATGGTGCTGATCACCCAGTATCCGGAGGCGGACGTCATCCCGCAGGCCCTTGCGATGAACTGCGGCGCCCGGTGGGCGATGGCCGTGGAAAACGCGACCCAATCCAATGCGATTCTCGGCGGCGGCCAGGCCAGCGCGGGCCGTGACGCCTCCAAGTTCGATCCGCCACGGCCCGGCTTCGGCTGGCTCGTCAACACGTCCGCTGGCGTCACCGACCTGGCCCGGTCATACGACTTGGATGAGGACGAGCGCGGCGAGATCACCATGCTGCTGGAGAAGGCAGCGAAGATCCGGCAGGCGGCTGGGCGACTGGCCGGCCAGTGGGACGACCCGATCGAGAAGCACCTCCTCAACGCGACCGGCCTGTCCTCGGCGGCTGGCGGGCCCAAGCGAGACGGCGTCCCGGGTCGGCCCGCCATCAACCGCACGCCGGAGCAGCGGATGCAGATGGATGCACTGCGTGGCTGCTTGATCGCCATGAACGATCTCGGACGGGACGTGGCGCAGTGTGGCGAGATGGCAGAGATCATCGGCGGCGGCATGACCGAGGACCGTCTCGGTGAGCTCCTGCGAGCGGCAGGCGCCGGGACCACGGTGAAGATCCAGATCCCGGGCCTCCCGAACCGTGTGAACGGCTATAGAAGGGCCCCCATCGCGGAGGCCCTCAGCTTCCTCGAAGGCCACTGAGCTGCGGCAAAACGCCCCGATATGCCCCGGACAGTCCCCCGGACACCCCCCGGACGCTGATCTTGTCGACCCGGACGCGACCCGGGTCGCGTCCACCCCCCGTCCGGGGTGACGTCCGGGTACAAACCGCCACATGTCCACCCGAACAAACCACTACAAACAGGAGAAATGTATGGCTACCAGCTCGTGGACCTGGACGCTCGTCATCCGCAACTCCGAGCGCGAAATCACCATCACGGGCGGCACCACAGCCCCCGCCAACGCCACCGTCCATTCGATCATCCCCGGAATCGTGGAGGGCGCCAAACGGCGGTACGGCACCGACTTCGAGCCCGTCAGCTTCCACGCCGACAAGATCGCCTGAGCCGACCCCCACCTCACACCACGACGGAGATCACCATGGCCAAGACCTGGGGCGCGGGCGACGAGAGGCGCTTCGCCCGCGACATTCAGCTCGGCAAGCCGTACTACATCGTCTACAAGATCGCCCAGAACCTCGCGCCCTACGAGGACGCGGAGCTGTACAGCGAGATCGTGTTCACCGGCCGGCTGCCGTTCACCAACACCCCCTGCACGGAATACGGCTCAGACGCAGCCACCATCCTCCGCTGCCACGGCCCCATCCACGACACCCCGCCCCGCCGCATGCGCAACATCGCCGACGTCGCCGCCAGCGTCGGCGCACCCCTCGGCGACAACTACGAAGGCATCCTCGACGCCGCCGAGATCCGCGGCCTGGAGAAGCGCGTCGCCGACAGCAGCGACCCGCGGAAGCGGACCCGGCTCGGCGCCGGCCGCTGGTAACCACACCCAGCCATCCACAAGATCAGGAAACCGCCATGCCCGACTACAGCAACCCGAACACCAAGCTCACCGCTCGCCGCTACGCGTGGGACGTCACGTTCCAGCTCGGCCCCGTGCACAACGGCCGCTCCATCACCCAGGACGTCACCGACGGCACCTACGACACGCAGCCCGGCGCCACCGTGGGATCCCTTCTCGCCGGGCTCGTCACCTGGTTCGCGAAGACCCAGGGCCACCCGACGTCCGACGTCACCATCGTGCGCTACCGGCTCCGCGAGAAGTAACCCTGCCGGGGCGCCCCCCATCACCCCGACCAGCACAGATAGGAGACATCTCATGCCGAACTGGCCGAACAAGACGGTCCCGGAATTCACCGACGACGAGCTGGCCGCCGCGATCGAGCAGCACGAGAACAGCGCCGACCCGGTCACACAGCAGATCGTGCAGAGCTGCATCCACGAGTGGGAGCAGCGCCGCGGCCTCACCACATACCTGGAGGACTGACGTGCCCACCACCAGCTACGGCCACGAACTGGCCATCGGTGATCACACCGAGCGCGACGACACTCCGGTCTGCTGCGACAGCGACATGACCAGCCAGGACCACAACGCCGGCCACCGCGACTACACCTGCGGCGTCTGCAGCGCCGTCGTCACGATCGACCCCAACGGCATCGTCTTCGACGTCGCCGACTAGCTCTGCCGGGGCGCCCCTCGATGCCTGCCAGCGAACCAGGGGCGCCCCGGGCCCATCCACACGTCACCGCGCAGAGAGCAGCCCCAACATGACCACGATCGCCGCCCCCGTAGCAAGCCCGCCCCGGGCCCTGACGTTCGATGAGCGGCTCGCGCTCGCAGTGCTCGCCGTCGACGCCCGCATCCCCACAACCCAGCTCGACCTCGCCGACGTCATCCGCATCCCCGTCGACGCCCCGCCCTCGGCCGCCCCCACCCCGTACCAGACACCACTCGCCGCACTCTTCCACCGGGCCCTGGTACGGATCGAGACCGACGGGTGGGCGCGCGGAGCCCTACGGGACGAGAACGGACGGCGGTGCGCGATCGGCGCCATCCGGGCCGAGGCCGCCAGCGCGGGCCAAGCCGACGAAGCGTCCGCGATCCTCCTCGACGTCGTCCGCCGCGAGTTCGGCGGCGACACCGTGCCCAGCTGGAACGACGCCCAAACCAGCCCGCGCCCCGTCCTTCTCGCTCTCAGCCGCGCCGCCGAACACGCCCACAACCACAACCTCTAAGGAGATCACCATGTCCAAGCCCAACAAGAAGGCCGTCCAGGAGTACGTCCAGGAGAACCAGCTCCTCGCCGAGTTCCGCCGAGCCGAAGCTGCCCTCTACGACAACGCCGCCCGCGAAGCCGCCGCCGGCATCACCCACGAGACCCCGGAGTTCCTGCGGTTCAACCAGGCCGTCATCGACGCCGGGAAGCGGCTCCCCAAGCGGTTCCGCCACCTTGCGAAGAAGGGCTGACCATGGGCATCAGCATCAGCCACGGAGCCCGTGGCCCCCGCTCCGCCCTCACCCTCGCCAACCTCGGCCAGCACCTCGCCCACACCCTCACCGGCAGCGAATGGAGGGAGATCGCCGACCTGTTCGACGGATCATTCGCCGACGTCGCCAGCATCCCGCCCCGCCGCGCAGACCGCATCGGCGACCTGCTCCACCAGGCCGCCCGGCACCGCCTCATGCCCGCCGACTGGGGCGGCCTCGCCGTCGAAATCGGAGACGCCGCCCACCGAGCCGCCCGCGCCCGCCAGAACTGGGAATGGACGTGAGACCGGCCTGTACAGGTCTTGCTTGACCTGCCGATCACCGGTATGTCACAGTGCCCTCATCCGGATACTCGTGTGTCCGCAGTGACTTGAGCCCCCAGCTTCCGGCCGGGGGCTCTCTGCATGTTCGGGGGAGGCACCCGTGGACGTGACCGAGCTGTACCCCAACGACCTCGTCTACGAGCACGAAGCAACCGCAGCGACCGGTGTCCCCGGCCCCGTCATCCGCCAGTGGGCGCGACGCGGGAAGATCCAACGGTTCCAGGGCGACGGCCGGCTCACCGGGCAAGGCCACGAGTACAAGACCATGTACGCCCTGCCCGAGATACAGCAGCGCGCCGCAACCTACCGGCCCATGCCCCAGCGCGCTCGCCGCGCCGCCTGATCGACCCAATCCCCGCACACCACCTGACAGACGCCGTCGCAGCGATCACCATGGATCGATCCGCGACGACAGGAGTAGACGTGTTCGGGAAGAAGAGCGACGAGGAGAAGGCAGCAGCCAAGAGGCAGCGACAGATCACCGCGGCAGCAGCGGCAGCCGGCCTCACCGTGATGGGCGGCCAGTTCCGTGCCCCCAATCAGGACCCTGTCCCCGTCGATGGGGCCCGGGTCACCATAGAGCGGGGGGAGGATGCCGGGAAGCGGGTCACCGCCACCCGAGTCCTGCTCACGGGCCTGTTCGCCCTGGCCCTGAAGAAGGACATGAACCAGCTCTTCATCACCATCGAGAACGGCGACAAGGTCATGCTCTGCCCCGTGCCCGCGATGAAGGAAGCACAGGCCCGCATCCTCGCTACCCTCGTCAACGGCGAGGCAACCGGGGTAGGCGGCGCCGAGTAGCCCCCCACCCAACTGCACCCCCCGGGGTGTAGACCCGCTCTACTCCCGGGGGTGGCCATGCATATCCGCATCAGCGACGGCACGGTCGATGTAGAGGTCGAGGCCAGGGGCTACTCACGTCGACGACTGGCTGCAACTGAAGCAGCAGCACGTCGACTCCTCGATGCGCTGCGAAGGGAACAACCGGCGGACGAAGGCGCAGCCTTCGGGTTTGCCGCAGGCCGGAGCCTCGATGGCGTCAGCCTGGACAGCGACACCGAGCGGGCCGAGCCCTACGTCGACGACCGAGGCGAGGACGACGAGGACGACCAAGCATGAGCGGTGGATGGCAAGGCAGCAATAGGCACGATGAGTTACCTGATGACTGGTACACGCGTATCAGACCGATGATCCTCGAACGTGATGGGTATCGATGCCAAGCCTGTGGCGGGGCGGCGACGGACGTCGACCACATCGGTGACAAGCACGACCACAGACCGGTCAACCTGCAAGCGCTGTGCGGCTGGTGCCACCGGCGGAAGACGTCCCAGCAGGGCAACCGGTCGCCGAACCGGCAGCGGGTCAGTGAGGCTCGGCCGAAGGAGCGGCATCCGGGGCTGATGTGATCGGCCCGGGTGTGTGTTGATCTCCCCGGCCGGGTTGGATCAAGGACCCCTGGCCACCCCTCCCTCCCCCCACCCCCTGGAAGCCCGGGGAGGTGCTGCGGCTGACCCTGGCTACGGGTCTGGGGGATTTGCCCCTCCTGGCTCCTGGGTGGGCTTGTGACGGTCTACCGGGTGCCGGCCGGGCTGCTGTGGGGTCCGGTGCGGCAGATGGCCGTTCAGGGCTTCGACTTCGGACGGCCGCTCTGTATCGGTCGTGTATCAGCAGGTCAGAGCGTGGATTGGCGTTACAGTCTCCGCTAGAATGGGTGCATGAAGACGAGGCGATGCGACCACTGCGGGGACCATCTCGGTGCTCGGCACGCGCACAACGCCCGCTACTGCTCAGGCCGGTGCCGGACCGCAGCCTGCCGGGCACGCAAGACCCTTCCGGCCGAGATGACGTCCCGGCCGCGGTGGATCCGGCGCACTGAGCGGAAGGTGCCGGTGACCGTGGACGGGCAGCCGGCGAGCAGCACAGCCCCAAGGACCTGGTCGTCTCACCGCGCGGCTGCGTCGAGCAGCGCGGGGGCCGGGCTGGGCTTCGTGCTGAACGGTGACGGCATCGCCTGCGTGGACCTGGACCACTGCCTGGTGGGCGGCAAGCTCGCCGACTGGGCCCGGCGACTGGTCGACATGGCTCCGGGCTGCTGGGTTGAGCGCTCGGTGTCCGGTGACGGCCTGCACATCTGGGGTTTCGGCCGCCTGGAGCGCGGCCGGCGGCTGTCGATGGATGGCGGCTCGGTGGAGCTGTACGCCGATGGCAGGTACATCGCGGTCACTGGCGACACGTGGGGCGACACGCCTCGTCGGCTCGGTGACCTGAGTGGATTGATCGACGCCTTGCTGTAGCTGCCCGACACGGGTCGCTGCGGCGCACCCGACACGGGAGGTATGGGCATGGCTGGGATGGGACCGCCTCCGAAGGACCCGGGCAAGCGGGCCAGGACGAACAAGGATCCGGTGGCGCAGACCGTTCTGCGGTTCGAGAAGGCGGAGGCGCCGGACCTGCCGGACTTCCGTATCAAGAACGACGATGGCCGGTCGGTGAAGTTCCGCTGGCCGCCGCGGACGGTGGAGTGGTGGGAGAAGTGGAAGGCTTCCCCTCAGGCGGAGCACTTCTCCAGCACGGACTGGGAGGAGTTGCTGACCACGGCGCTGGTCCATGCCCGGGTTTGGTCGGGTGATCTGTCGGCTGCACCGGAGCTCCGGCTGAGGGTGGCGAAGTTCGGCGCCACGATGGAGGACCGGGCCAGGCTGCGCATGCAGTTCGCGGCGGCCGACGAGGCGGACTCGAAGCGACCGGCTGCTGGGGCGAGCGCACGGGCGAAGTACGGGGATCTGCGGGTTCTGCCAGGCGGCGAGGGCAAGAAGGCCGCCGGGGAGTCCTGATGCCTTGGCGCGGCCCGCAGTACGAGGGCGAGTTGCCTACGCTCGGCTGGCTGGTGCTGGACTGGATGGGTGCGATGCTGGCCGCTCCGGACCGGGCGGATCCGGAGCCGTTGGTCTTGACGCGCGAGCAGGCCCAGTTCGTGCTGAACTTCTACACGATCGATCCGGCGACGGGTCGGCGCCGCTACCGTCGCGGGGTTCTCTCACGTCCGAAGGGGTGGGGGAAGTCGCCGATCCTGGCGGCTATCGCCTGCGCGGAGGCGCTCGGACCGGTCCTCTTCGACGGCTGGGACGCGGACGGCGAACCTGTGGGCAAGCCGTGGGCGGAGATCCGCACGCCGTGGGTGCAGCTGGCTGCGGTGTCCGAGGATCAGACGAAGAACGCTTGGGCGCCGCTGCTGGAGATGCTCCGCGAGGGGCCGGCGATCGACGAGTACGCGGGCCTTGAGGTGCTGGAGACGTTCGTCAACCTGCCCAAAGGCCGCATCGAGTTCGTCACCTCGGCTGCGACCAGCCGGGAGGGTAACCGGCCGGTGTTCTGTGTGCTGGACCAGACGGAGGAGTGGCGGCCGTCGAACGGCGGGGTCCGACTGGCGGCGGTCATCCGACGCAACCTCGGCAAGACGGGCGGCTCAAGCATCGAGTCCCCCAACGCCTACGTTCCCGGCGAGGGTTCGGTGGCGGAGTCGTCCGCCGAGTACTGGCGGAAGATCTTGGAGGGCCGGGCCCGCGATGACGGCCTGCTGTACGACCATCGGGAGTGGCCGGCGGAGACTGACATGTCTGACCGTGCCTCTCTGCTGGCAGGCCTGGCCGTGGCCTACGGCGACAGCGCGCAGCCTGCCGGCGGCTGGGTGGACCTGGAGCGGCTGGCGGCCGAGGTGTGGGATCCGGCGACAGACCCGCAGGACGCGCGCCGCTACTACGGCAACCAGATCACCGCGGCAACGGACTCGTGGCTGTCGCAGCCGGAGTGGGCGGGCTGCGCGGACGCCGGGAAGGTGCTCGCCGACGGCGATGCGATCACGCTCGGGTTCGACGGCTCCCGTGCACGGGCCCGCGGCGTGACGGATGCGACGGCGCTGGTCGGCTGCCGGGTCTCGGATGGCCACGTCTTCCTGCTGGGCTGCTGGGAGCAACCGGACGGCCCGGCTGGGGACAACTGGCGGGTGCCGGTGCTCGAAGTACTGGCCACAGTCGAGGAGGCCTTCAACCGCTACCGGGTGGTGGGCATGTATGCCGACCCGGCGAAGTGGGAGGGGCACGTCGCGGACTGGGAAGCCCGCTGGGGTACGGGCCTGCAGGTGAAGGCCACCCGCGATCACCCCATCGAGTGGTGGATGACGGGCGGCCGGTCGAGTCTCATCGTCCGAGCCCTGGACAAGTTCCACTCGGCGGTCGTGGACCGCGAACTGACGCACGACGGATCCAGCGTCCTGACCCGGCACGTGCTCAATGCTCGGCGCCGCAAGGGCCGCTCCGGCATTCAGATCATGAAGGAGCACCCGGACTCCGCGCGGAAGATCGACGCGGCGATTGCGTCGGTGCTGGCCTGGCAGGCCCGGCTGGATGCGGTGGCCAAGGGCTTGGCCGAGGAAGAGGAGCCGATGGGCGGCTTCACGTTCTGACGAGATGCGGGGGTGACTTCGTGCTGGATGACACCCCTGGCACGCCGGACTGGTGGCTGCTCCGGCTCGGCCGAAGGATGCGGGACCGGCGCAAGGAACTCGACCGCTGGTGGGACTACTACCGTGGCCACCACCCGCTGCCGTCGCTGCCGAAGAACGCCGCCGCTGCCTTCCTGGAGTTCCAGCGGAAGAGCCGGACGAACTTCTGCCGGCCGGTCGCGGACGCGCCGGTGCACCGGCTTCAGGTGCTCGGTGTGACGGACGCGCAGGGCAAGCCGGACGATGACGCGCTGCGCTGGTGGCAGTCCAACAAGCTGGACTCGCGGCAGAAGCTGCTGTACCGGACGGTGATGGCGCAGGCCCAGGCCTATGTGATCGTCGGCCCGCATCCGACCCGCACCGAGCCGGACGGCGAGACGCCGTCTCCGTTGATTACGGCGGAGCATCCAAGGCAGGTCATCGTCGAGCACGATCCGGCGACAGGGGAGCGGGCTGCCGCGCTGAAGGCGTGGTGGGACGACATCGAACGGATCGGCCGGGCCACCGTGTATCTACCGGATGGCCTACAGCGGTACGTGACTCCGCGGCGTTCAGGTGCGGTTCTGCCGTGGGGGCGGGAGTCGTGGGAGTTGGACGGCGAGTTCGAGGAGCACGACCTGGGCGCGGTCCCGGTGGTGCCATTCGAGTGCCGCCCGGATCTGATGGAGGACCCGGAGCCCGAGTTCGGCTGCGTGCTGGACATCCAGGACCGGGTCAACCTCGGTGTGCTGAACCGGATGACGGCGGCTCGCTACTCGGCGTTCAGGCAGGGTTATGTGACGGGCCACAAGTTCCGCAAGCGGGTAGACCCGGCGACCGGGCTCGAAGTGGTGGAGCAGCCGTTCGTGCCGTCGCCGTCGGCGCTCTGGGCGAGCGAGGGCGAGAACGTCAAGTTCGGGCAGCTGGACGCCACCGACCTGTCTGGCTTCTTGAAGGAACACGAGTCAGACGTGCGGGACATGCTGGTTCTCTCGCACACCCCGGCCTACTACTTCGCCTCCGACCTGGTGAACATCTCCGCGGATACGGTGAATGCCCTGGACGTCAACCATCTGGCCAAGGTGGGGGAGCATCAGGCGACGTTCGGCGAGTCGTGGGAGGACGTGTTCGCTCTGGCCGCCGCGCAGGCTGGTGTGGACCGGGACTACTCGCAGTCTGAGGTGCGCTGGGCGGATCCGCGCCGACTCAACCCGTCGGTCATCGCGGACGCGGCGACGAAGAAGGCGAGCGTCGGCTACCCGCTGGCGATCCTGGCTGAGGACATGGGCGAGTCCCCGCAACGGGTGCGCCGCATCACCTCGGAGGCGGCGGGTGCCGCCCTGCTGGCCAGCACAGTTCTGCCGGCGGCTCCGACCGGGCAGCAGCCCACAACCGCTAACCCAGAGCGGACCGGGCTGTGAGCGAGGCGACGCAGGCAGCGCTCGATGCCCGGTACACGTCGGTGACGGTGGCGCTGCGGCAGCGGTTGCTGGGCTTCGTGCTCCAGGCTTTCAGCGGCCTCAGCAGCTACCGCGACGAGGATGCCACCGCGTTCGTCGAGCAGATCCTGCCCGTAGTGCTGGGGGCTCAGCAGCAGATGGGCGCCCTGACGGACGCCTACCTGTCATCCATGGTCGGGGACATGTTCGGCGGGGCAGCGGCGACGCTCGGAGTGCAGATTCCCGGCGCGATCCGCGGCGTCCCGCCAGAGGAGGTGTACCGGCGGCCCTTCGTGACGATCTGGTCGGCCCTGGCCGAAGGCAAGTCGATGACGGACGCGGTCCGGCAGGGGCAGAACCGGCTGACGTCGATCACGGGCACGGACCTGCAGCTGGTGAGAACCGAGGCGACACGCCAAGTCCTCGGCGGCGACGACCGGGTCAAGTTCTACCGGCGGGTCCTGCGCGGCTCGTACAACTGCGCCCTCTGCGTCATCGCTAGCACGCAGCGCTATCACAAAGAGAAGCTGATGCCCATTCACCCCGGCTGCGACTGCGGCACCCGGCCGTTGCCTGCCGACCAGGACCCGGGCCAGGTTCTCGATCCGGAACTGCTGGAGGCCGCGCACGACGCGGTACAGGCGGGCACCGGAAAGGTCGACCGCGGCGGAAGGCTCCCCGACTACAGGGACATCATCATCGACCGCCAACACGGCGAACTCGGCCCGATCATGGCGATTCGCCGCCAGGACTTCACCGGCCCGAAGGACATCCCCGGCCGGTGACCAGCGTCGCCGACACGGCAGCGCTCACCACACACCACCCGACACGGGAGCATCACGCATGCGCGCACACCCCTTCGCACGACGGACGCTCATCGCCGCCGCCGCCGCTGGCTGGGCCCACCCTTACCCGGTGAGCCCGTTCTCGCCGCTGCTGTACGCGGACGGCGGCACCAGCGACGACGACTCCGACGCCGGCACCCAGACCGAGAAGCCCGACACGGGCGACACGTCGACCGACACCGCCGAGGCGGACAAGGACACGACGGACTGGAAGGCCGAAGCGGAGAAGTACAAGGCCCTGATGCGCAAGCACGAGGCCCGCGCGAAGGAGAACGCGGCTGCCGCCAAGGAGCGCGATGAACTGCGCAAGCAGTCCATGTCCGAGCAAGAGAAGGCTGTCGAGGAAGCATCCGCCAAGGCGCGAGCCGAAGAGCGGGTCCGGCTCGCAGGCAAGCTCGCCCGGCAGGGCTTCATCGCTGCCGCTGCGGGCCGGCTGCCGAACGCGGCTTCGGTCGCTGACGACCTGAACCTCTCCAAGTACGTCGGCGAGGACGGCGAGATCGACGAGTCTGGCCTGGCCGAGCTGGTCGACCGTCTGGCACCGCCGAAGCCGGAGAGGAAGGCGGACGCCGAATCGGAGACGAAGCCGCGCAGCGGGCGCGGCTTCGACCAGGGGCCGCGCGGCACGGGTGGCCGCGAGAAGGCCACCTCGGTCGCTTCCGGCCGCGAGCTGTGGGCGCAGCGAAAGAAGACCACCAGCATCTGACTCCCGAGGATGGGACATGAATCTGACCCCCAACGTTGAAGGGTTCGGGCAGGACGACCAGTCGTGGCTGGCGTCCGCGCACGGAACCGACAACGCGAAGACGATCACCCTGGACACGTCCGCGTTCACCGCGGGCACCCACTACCCCAACGGCTACTTCCCCTCGGGTCTCCCGCTCGGCAAGATCACGGCGACGGGCAAGTACGGGCCGTACAACAACGCGTCCTCGGACGGCACCGAGGTGCTGGCCGGGTTCCTGGTCACCGCGATCGCGGCGCCCAGCGTCAACACCATCGACCCGCAGGGCGCCATGCTCTGGCACGGCGCCGTCGTCGAGGCCAAGCTCCCGGTCGCCGTCGACTCCGCCGGCAAGACGGACGTCGCCGGCCGCATCAGCTTCTTCTGAGAGGGGTGACACACCACCATGCTGATCAACAATGAGTATGTCGCCCCCGCGGAGCTCACCGGCTACGTGCGCGCGGCACTGGCGGACATGCAGATGAACCGGTTCCGCCTGGCGGCCTGGCTGCCGAACCGCACCATCGACGACCTGCAGTACAGGTTCGATCGGGGCGGCGCCGAGGGGCTGGCAGAGGCCGCCACCTTCCGTGCCTACGACGCCGAGTCCCCGATCGGTTCCCGGCCGGGCATCACCCGGGTCACCGGCGAACTGCCCCCCGTCTCGCGGAAGATCCGGCTGGGCGAGTACGACCGGCTGCGCCAGCGGCGCCTCAACACCCGGGTCCGCGGGCAGATCCTGACCGACGCCGAGCGGATGACCCGTTCGGTCGCGGCCCGTATCGAACTCGCCCGCGGCGAGGCCCTGTACAAGGGGAAGATCGACCTGGCGGAGAACGGCATCGTCGCCTCCGTCGACTTCGGCCGGTCCTCCTCCCACACGGTCAACGCGGCCACCGCCTGGACGGACACCGCCAACGCCACCCCGCTCACCGACCTGATCGCCTGGGCGGAGGTCTACCGGACGACCAACGGTGTCGCCCCGGGTGCGGTGCTGCTGTCGTCGGCCGCGCTGGGCCTGCTGATCCGAAACGCGGAGATTCGGGCGCTGGCTGCCACCGTGGTCGGCACCCCGAACGTGGTGCCGCAGGACACCGTGCAGAGCATCTTCCAGGCCAACGGCCTGCCGATGTTCGAGGTGTACGACGCGCAGGTCCGGGTCGGCGGCACCAGCCAGTACGTCATCCCCCGCGACAAGGTTCTGCTCCTGCCGGCCGCGGGAGACCCCAACGACCCGGAGTCCTCGGAGATGGGCGCCACCCTGTGGGGCACCACCGCCGAGTCCCTGGAGCCGGAGTTCTCCCTGGAGGAGGGCGAGGAGCCGGGCATCGTGGCCGGCGCCTACTCCACCAAGGACCCGGTCGCGGTGTGGACGAAGGCGGCGGCCGTCAGTCTGCCGATCCTCGCCAACCCCGACATGTCGTTCTGCGCGGACATCGGGACGATCTCGTGACGGCCCGGTCCGCAGTCCACGTCTACGTCACCAACAAGGACGGCACGCGACGGCAGTGGCTGCAGCCCGGCGACGAGGTGCCTTCCTGGGCGCGCCTGGACAAGCGCAACATGCAGGGCGAGCAGCAACAGGCCCGCACAGCCGCCTCGGACCAGACCCAGGGCGGCGAAGTCACCGAACCGGCCCGGTCCGGTAAGGGATCCGGCGTCAAGGAGTGGCGAGCCTACGCGGAAGCCAGGGGCGTCACCGTCGACCCGGACATGTCCCGGGACGACATCATCGCCGCCTGCGAACGGGCCGGCGTCACCTCGTCGGAGGGATAACCCGTGGCGGCCTATGCAACGGTCTTCGACTACGAGGCCCGCGCAGCCGTGACCCTGCAAGAGCCGCAGCGCACCCAGGTCGAGGCGCTGCTGGAAGACATTGCCGCTCTGATCCGCACCAGCATTCCGGCGGGCACCGTGCCGGACCCGGATGCGGCCAGAGCGGTCAGTGTCGCCGTCGCCCGCCGCACCATGGCGAACCCCGGCGGCTACCGGCAGCGCACGGTGGGCCAGTACTCGGAGACCCTCGGCGAAACCGGAGGCATGTACCTCACGGACGCCGAGCTGGAGATGCTCACCACCAACGACAGCGGCAACAGCGGCGACTCCGCCTACTCGGTTGGGCTGCGCGACAACGGTCCCGCCTGGATGCCGGACCACGGGCACTACTGGCATCACGGCTGGTGAAAGGCGGGCCAGCGTGTTCCATCAAACAGTCGTCCGCGTGCGCGCCGGCACAAAGACCGACCGGGGCGGCAACACCGTCCAGGACTGGTCACCGGAGAAGGTGTCCCGCCTGCCGGTAGCCCGGGTCAGCGTGCAGCCGTCCACGCAGGCGGAGGACAACGACGCCACCCGCTCCCAGGTCATCACCGGATGGCAGGTGATCTCCGCCCCGGGCGTGGACGCCGACATCCAGGCCAAGGACCGCATCGAGTGGGGCGGCATGACTCTGGAAGTGATCGGCGAGGTGGGCCGCTACCTCGACTTCGGCGACGGATCGACCCATCACATCGAGTTCGTGATGCGTCGTACCACTGGATAGGAGGCGATATGGCACAGGCCAGCTTCCGTCTGGACCGGCGGGGCGTGGGGGAGATCCTCAAGAGTGATGCCGTCCGGGAGGTGGTCGACCACTACGCCGGCGAGGTGGCGGCCAACGTGCAGGTGCTGATCCCCTCCGGCACGCAGGTGCAGGTGTACAGCTACACGACCGACCGGGCTGCTGCGTCGATCGTGGTTGAGGACATCCGCGCCATGGGCTGGCAGGCCCGTGACGGGATCATGACCCGTGCGGCCGGCTTCGCAGGCCTCGAAGTGAAGGCGTGGCAGCGGTGAAACGGCTGGTGATCTTCGGTGACGTGCAGGCCGCAGGCGCCGAAGTGCTGCGGACCGCCCTGGCCGAACGGTCAGAGGCGTACACGCAAGGCGTGACCGTCGGCACGAGGGTGCCCACGATCCGCTCACCGGAGGACGACCAGCTGCCGTTCGTCCTGGTCCGCAAGGACACCGACATCCCACACCCGTCGATGGCCAATGCGAGGTGCACTCTGCGGTGCACGGTGTGGCACCAGGACGCAGACCAGGCCCACGATTTGGCGATGCTCTGCCAGGGCCTATGGCTGGTGCACTCCGGTCCCGTCATCCGCGGCTTCCGACCGGGAAGCGGCCCCATCCCTACGACAGACGACGAAACCGGTGTCGATCTGTCGACATTCACGGCGATCGCCAACGTCAAGCCAACTGTCGTCGCTACCAGCTAGCTTGGGAAGTCAGAACCCCGGCGGGTGCGGGAACACCCCCGAGGCGTGGCCAACCTGAAAGAGCAGGCTGACGTGAAGGATGCTACCTGCACAGTCGATGGGTGCGGGCGACCGCTCAAGGTCATATCCCGAGGTCTATGTTCCATGCACCACTCGCGCTTCCTGCGGACGGGGAGCGTAGGCGAGGGAGCCTCCCGGCGCACCGCGAACGCTGGATCGACCTGCGAGGCGCACCTCTGCAGCTCGGCCGCGGAGCGGCGCGGTAAGTGCCGTAAGCACTACCGAATGGCCCTGTTGGCGGAGCGGGAAGCGTGTTGCGTTGAGGGCTGTGACAAGCCATGGGAGGTCGCCGGGCTATGCGGCATGCATCACTCGCGCTCGCTCAATGGCGGCATTGGTGAGCCCGGCTATCGGAGTCAGCGTTACGGCTCACAGCAGTGCACCGTCGCGTCGTGCGATAAGCGGGCGAAGTCACAGTGGATGTGCAAAACCCACTATGGGTTCTGGCTGACCACCGGGAAACAGCCGTCGGTCTTCGTCAACTGCCTGACGTGCGGCTGCGAGATTGACCTCCGCGCCTCCGGACATCCGGGCGTACTTCTGGCCAATCGACGGAGGATGTGCCGCGCATGCCTCCTGCTTCGGCCTCGAGGCCGATGGTGCATGACCACCAAGCAACTGGCGAAGCGCGATGGGCGAGTGTGCTCCCTGTGTGACGAGGCCGTCGATATGACCCTCGCCTGGCCGGACCCAATGTCTCCGAGCGTGGACCACATCGTTCCTCGATCGAGAGGTGGGCTAGACGTTCCGCAGAACGTTGCGCTCGCCCACCTTCGCTGCAACGTCTCGAAAGGCATCCGCGTCAGCGCTTGATGCCACCCACGTCATTCATCGAAGCCCCTGCCTGACGGTGGGGGCTTCGGCATTTCCGAAGGAGAGTCCCCACCATGGGTGGATCGCCACTGAACGCCAACCTCTGGACCGACGCGGACGTCTACATCTCCACCAACCTTTCCGCGGCCCTGCCCGCGAACGCGCACACCCCCTTCGGCTCCGACTGGGACCTCGTCGGCCTGCTCGACGGTGACGAGGGCTTCCCCGAGTCGAGGGACGAGGACACCGACGACAAGTTCGCCTGGGGTGGCATCCTCGTCCGAACCTCTCGCCAGCACTTCAAGCTCACCAAGTCCTTCACGGCCCTGGAGGACAACGACACCACCTACAGCCTGCTGTGGCCCGGGTCGACTCCGTCGCAGATCATCGTCCCCCGCCCCGCTCGTGTGAAGATCGCGTTCGAGACCCGGGAAGGCGACAAGGTGCGGCGCCTCGCCTCCGCCCTGTACGCGGAGATCGCCCTTGACGGTGACCACGGAGAAAACGAGTCCGACCTCGAGAGCATGACCTTCGCGGCGACGATCTTCCCGACGTCCGACGGGGTTCTCTTCGACCGGCAGACCACGCCGATCCTGACCACCCTCGAGGTCTCTCCGGGCTCGCTCAGCCAGGCCGTCGGCGACATCGACTCTCTGATCGCCACCGCCACCTACGACGACAGCTCGACGGCAAATGTGACCGCCTCCTGCGCCTGGACGTCGTCGGACACCAGCAAGGCCACCGTCTCCGCGGGCTTCGTCACTGGTGTCGGCGCCGGCTCGGCCACCATCACCGCGTCCTACCTTGGCCAGACCGACACCTGCGCCGTCATGGTGTCCTGACAGCCACCGGGGCGCGGCAGTTCGTCGCGGTTCGGCCGCGCCCCGGTGCCACACCTCGAACCGCGAAAGGAACCGCGACATGCGCCTGACCTACACCGATGCCGACATCGCCGCCAAGGCGGTACAGCTCGGTCTCATCTCCGACGGCGAACCGCTTCCCCCCGCGCTGCGCAGCAAGGTTGTGGCGGCCCTGCTGCAGGAGCAGACCGCGCCCGCAGCGGCTGCGGCAGAACCGCAGCTCGCGCAGGAGATCGTCGTCCAGCCCAATGGCGTGATCCTCATCGACGGCGAGCCGTTCCCCTGGCTCGTCGCCAAGGACGCCATGGACGTCCGCCTGAACCCCGACGGCGTCAGCACGATCCGCATGACCCTGCTCGCAGGCGCCGTCCAGATCATCAAGCCCGAACCGCGAGAGGACCCGCGATGACCACCCGAACCGCGACGCCGGACGACCAGCCGTTCGACTTCAACCTCGACACCGTCAAGGCCGAAGCCGACCTCACCCCGTGGCGGGTGCACTGGGACGGCCGCCGGTGGGAGTTCCAGCACGCCGAGTCCCTCGACGTGTGGGGCCTCGTCGAAGGAGCCGAGGGCGGCGACGTAGGCGCCACGATCGCCATCTTCAAGCTGGCGCTCGGCGAGCAGTGGGCCGACTTCCGCAAGATCCGCATGCCGCAGTACAAGATGAAGGCCCTGTTCGAGGCGTACAAGAAGCACTGCGGCCTGGGGGAATCGGAGGCCTCGCCCAGCTCGTGAGAGAGCATGGCGAGGCAGTCGAAGCCGACCTTCGAGAGCACTACGGCGTGCGCCTGCGGGATCTCTTCCTGCGAGACGTCGACGGACATCCGCGGATGACCTGGCGGGAGCTGCGCTGTTACATCCGCCAGCTTCCGGCCGGCTCCCGCACCCGTATGGTCAGCGGTGACGAGGACAGCATCTGGGGCCTGCAGGAGCACCTCACCGCGGTCGTCATCGACGAGCTGCGGACGGCGAACTGGCAGCGCGCCAACGAGGGCGCCGAGAAGTCAAAGCTCTCGCCGCGCCCGAAGCCGTTCCCGCGGCCCGGGGTGGGCGGCAAGAAGCCCGCCGACAAGAACAGTCTGGAGCGCCAGGCGGCCCGTGAGCGGGCCCGCCGGCGGGCGGCTGAACGCAGGCAGGCCATCGCGGCAGGACTCATCCGCTAGACCGGCAGGGGGTGAACGGTGCCCTCCGTCGGCTACGCAACGATCCAGATCATCCCGTCGGTCCGCGGCATCTCCGACGAGCTGCGCCGCCAGCTGACCGGCCCCGCCGGTGACGCTGGCGGGCAGGCCGGTGAGGCGGCCGGCTCGTCTTTGCTGGACAAGCTGAAGGTGGGTGCCGCCGCGGCCGGTGCGGCGGCTGGCGCCGTCCTGGTCAAGGGCCTGGGCGATGCCATCGAGCAGGCGAACGTCACCTCGAAGCTGCAGGCGCAGCTGGGCACGTCCAACAAGGTCGCAGCCCAGCAGGGCAAGCTCGCCGGCAAGCTCTACAGCACCGGTGTGTCCGACTCCTTCGAGTCGGCGGCGGAAGCTATCAAGTCCGTGATGCAGGCCGGGCTGGCGCCTCCCGGTGCGACCACGAAGCAGCTGGAGTCGCTGGCCACCAAGGCCTCGGATGTCGCCACCGTCTTCGATCAGGATCTCGGCGGGGTCACGAACGCGGTTTCGCAGATGCTGCGGACCGGCCTGGCAAAGAACGCGAACGAGGCCTTCGACGTCATCACCCGCGGCATGCAGTCAGGCGCGAACAAAGCCGACGACCTGCTCGACACTTTCAACGAGTACGGCACCTCGTTCCGCACCCTGGGCTTGTCCGGCAAGGACGCCATGGGCCTGCTGCAACAAGGCCTGAAGGGCGGCGCCCGGGACGCCGACCAGGTGGCGGACGCACTGAAGGAGTTCTCTCTGGTGGCGAGCCAGGGAGGGAAGGCGACGGAGGACACGTTCAAGTCCATCGGCCTTAACGGCAAGCAGATGGTCAAGGACGTTGCCGCAGGTGGTGACAGCGCGCGCGAGGCAGTCGGGAAGGTGCTGGCGAGGCTGGCGGAGCTTCCCGCGTCCGCGGACAAGGCGAGCGCGGTGAAGGCGCTGTTCGGAGGCCCGGGCGAGGACCTTGGGGCGTCGCTGTTCTCCCTCAACCTGGACAAGGCCGCCGCCTCCTTGGGTAAGGTCGGTGGGGCGGCCGACAAGGCCGGCAAGACGATACGCTCCGGGCCCCAGTACGAGATCCAGACGTTCACCCGCACGCTGCAGCAGGGGCTCGTCGACTTCATCGGCGGCAAGGTGTTGCCGACCCTCACCACCTTGGCAACCGGTTTCACCACCTACCTGCTTCCGCCGCTTCGCACCGTCGGCACGGTACTGGCGACGACGCTGATCCCTGCCCTGACGGGGCTGTGGCAGGCCGGCATCTCTGTCGTGAGCTGGCTGCGGGACATGGGGACCTGGCTGATCCCGATCGGAGTCGCTGTCGGCGGCCTCACTGCCGCCTTGCTCGCCCAGCAGATCGCCACCGCTGGCGTCGCGCTGGTGTTCTCCTTGTACCGCGGCGCGATCCTGGCCTGGACTGCCGTGCAGCGCGCGGCAACGATCGCGCAGGCGGCTTTCAACCTGGTGATGAACGCCAATCCGATCATTCTGGTGATCACGGCGATCGTCGCACTGGGCGCTGCCATGGTCGTCGCCTACCAGCGGTCGGCAACCTTCCGTGCGATCGTGCAGGGCGCGTGGGCAGGCATCAAAGCCGGCGCGCTGGCGGTGTACGGCTGGATCAGCGGCACGTTCGTCCCATTCTTCACGCAGACCATCCCGAGCGCGTTCAACTCGGTGCTGACCTGGGTGAAGACGAACTGGCCGTGGATCCTGGGCGCACTGACGGGCCCGATCGGCTTGGCGGTCGTGTACATCGTCAAGCACTGGGACCAAGTGCGCGCCGGGTTCTCCGCAGGCTGGTCGGCGATCAAATCGGCGGTTCTCTTCCCTGTCAGGGACTTCTTCACCAAGACGATCCCCGGCTGGGCATCGGTGATGAAGCGAGCCGTGGTCGCGGCGTGGAACAGCGAGCTAACCGGCCTGCGGAACGCCTACGGCAACCTCAAGGCGTGGGTGTTCACGCCGATCGGCACCTTCTTCACCAAGACGATCCCCGGCTGGGCGGACACTCTGCGCAGCAAGGTGGTGAGCGCGTTCGATGCCGCCCGGTCCGGGATCAAAACCGCCTGGGACAAGATCAAGGGCATCGCCAAGGCGCCCGTGAGCTTCATCGTCAACACGGTCTACAACCGCGGCATCGTCGGCGTCTGGAACAAGGTCGCCGGCGCCTTCGGTGCACCCAAGCTGGACGAGTACCACTTCGCGACGGGCGGCGTGATGCCCGGGTACACACCGGGCCGTGACGTCCACCTGGCCGCCCTGTCGGGCGGCGAGGCCATCATGCGCCCGGAGTGGACCCGTGCTGTCGGATCCGGCTACGTCCATGCGATGAATGCTGCTGCACGTCACGGTGGTGTCCGTGGGGTGCAGCAGGCCCTCGGCCTGCCTGGATTCGCGGGCGGCGGTATCTTCGGCTGGATCGGCAAGGGCGCCTCCAAGCTGGCCGGCTACGGCTCGGCTGCCTGGGACAAGGTGAAGTCCGGCGCGAAGTGGCTGAAGGACACGCTGGCCGCCTCCGCCCGGGCGGGTGTGAACGCTGTCGTCAAGCCGCTGTTGTCGAAGATTCCAGGCCTGGGCACGGCCTTCGGGAAGGCCATCGCCCACCTGCCCAACAAGATGATCGACGCGTTGTTCGGATACGCCGACGAAGCCGACAAGAAGGGTGCCTCGACTGCGGCGTTCGGTGGGGGAAAGATCCCGTCGGGTCAGCACAAAGCGATCATCACGGCTGCTCTGAAGGCGGCCGGGGTGCCGCCACCCGGCGCCCTGGGGCAGTGGCTGTCCGGTCTCAACACGCTGATCACCAGAGAGAGCGGCTGGAACGCGAGCGCCATCAACCGCACCGACAGCAACGCGAAGGCCGGCCACCCCTCACAGGGCCTGGCCCAGACCATCCCGTCCACCTGGGCCGCCTACGTGCCGTCGTCACTGCGGTCGCGGGGCATCCTCGACCCGGTGGCCAACGTCGCTGCCGCGATCCGCTACATCGTCGCCACCTACGGCAACATCACCCGAGTCCAGCAGGCCAACGCGTCGAAGCCCCCGAAGGGGTATGCCGGCGGCGGCTCCCCGCGGCCGGGGGAGATCGCATGGGTGGGGGAGCGCGGCCCTGAACTGATCCGTTTCAGCGGCGGCGAGGTCGTCTACTCGCACGCAGAGTCCATGCGCATGGCCGCCGGCATGGGAGGTCTGCGCGGCTTCGCGCGGGGCACCGCCAAGGCGAGGTCGGCCGCAACGCGCAGGGTGATTTCCGGTGACCTGACCGACTTCACGAGGTCCCTGACGGGATCGGTGTCGGCGATTTCGGCTGCGGCACGGGACCTGGCGAAGGATCTCCGGCTAGCGGGGGGAGCGGGGCGGGCCATGGCCACGTCCACGCTGAGGACGTCCGCGAGACTGCAGGATCTCGGCAAGCGGCGCGACGCGATCGCATCCAAGATCGCCGTGGCACGGCAGGCAGCCGTCGACCAGCGGCAGACCGCGAAGGACTACCTGGGCGTTTCCAACCTAGGGGACGCGACATCTGTCAACGGGCTGATCAAGTCCATGCAGCAGCGGCAGACGACGGCGAAGAACTTTCAGTCGTCCATCAAAACGCTGTCGAAGAAAGGGCTTTCGCAGGAGCTGATTCAGCAGCTCGTCGCCATGGGCCCCGACAGCCAGCTGGCAGGCATGGTGGCAACCGCGGGCACTTCGCAGATCAAGCAGCTGAACGCGCTCGCACGGAGTGGGACCAAGCTCAGCGTCAGCTACGGGAACACGATGGCGGACGCGATGTACGACTCGGGCAAGAACGCCTCGAAGGGGTTCTTGTCAGGGTTGATCTCGCAGGAGAAGGACGTCCAGGCGGCGATGGACAAGCTGGGTGCCGCCCTGGTCAAGAGCATCAGGAAGAAGCTCAAGATCAAGTCGCCGTCGCGGGTCACCCACGCACTCGGCGCCTACACCGGACAGGGCTTCGCCATCGGCCTCGATTCGACCGCATCCCAGGTGGCTGCCGCCGCATCGCGGGTCTCGCGGGCCGCCATCCCAGTCGTCCCCGGCACTGGCCGTCCTGCAGTGGGCGCTGGCGCGATCACGGTTGAGGTGCACACCAAGGACGAGGCGCTGGCTGAGTTCGTCGAAGTCCGCATCAGGGACAACAACGGACGGATCCTGACCGGCCTCAACGCCCTTCCCAGAAGGTGAGGTGACGTGTGGCGATCCCCGGGAACTTCCTGTCGGCGACGACGGAGAGCGTCGACCCGAACACGAGCGGCTGGGCTGCGAAGACGAACTGCAGTCTGTCGCTCGGTTCGGGCGGCCGGAACGGTGACGGCTGCGTCAAGATGACGGCCACGGCGGCAGGCGAGATGCAGGCCAGGACATACTCCTCCTACGCGGTCACGCCGGGGGAGACGTACTGGACGTTCGCCGATGCCAGCAGCACTGCGATCCCGGAACGGATCGGGATCCGCTGGCTGTCCGCGGCCGGGGCGGAGATCAGCATCACCTGGTCGCTGACCACGGCCACGGCGTCATCCGCCTGGCACCGAATCTCCATCGGCGGCCAGGCGCCGGCCGGGGCCGCCCGTGCGCAGGTGCTGGTCTCGTCGACCGCGACCGCGGCCGGCCAGATCACCTTCTTCGAGAACGTGTACCTGGGCTATCCACTGCGGTACGCGGGAAACTTGCTGTCCTTCGACGCGGAGCAGCAGGAGATCACCGGCACATCGTGGGCGGCCGAGTCCAACTGCACGCTCAGCAGGACGGTCCCGGCCGTGTCCTGGCCGGTGGACCTGTACTACTCCGGCGGCGAGATGCTGACCCTGACGGTCACCGCGAACGGCACCGCCTCCGCCCTGTGTACAGAGCGGCCCGCGGTCACGCCTGGGGTGGAGTATCTCGGCTACGTCTATCTGTCCCCGCCGACCGCGGCCTCGTCCTGCTGGGTCGAGCTGCGGTTCTACGGCGCCTCAGGTGCACAGGTGTCCGCGTCCCGGTCGACGCTGGCGGCCAGCGGCACTGGCACGTACCGGCAGATCGCGAGTGGCGTGGCCCCTGCCGGCGCGGCCACCGCGTCCCTGGCCGTCGGCATCACCTCGGCAACTGCCGGGCAGGTCATGCGGGCCGAGGGCGCGGTCATCAAGGTGCGCACGGCGGGCGTCACCAACAGCGTGCCGAATCAGAACGCCGTCGCCTTCGCCGACGCAAGTTTCGAGCAGGGCCCTGGCCAGTGGACGGTGCAGTCCGGCGCCGCAACGATCGCTCGGTCCAGCCCCTGGGGGAGCCAGGCCTTCCTCGACGCCTACAGCCTGACCGTCACCAGCAGCACCGCCACGGCCAGCACGATCCGCTCCGGCCAGTACGCGGTGACTGGCGGCGTGAACTGGCGTCTCTGGTGCGTCGCCAAGAGGACCGCGGGGGGATGGTCTCTTGCCCCCAGCGTCCGCTGGCTCGACCCCGCCGGCGGCCTCATCAGCACCACGTCCAGCACGTCCATCACCGTCCCGTCAGATGGTGCCTGGTGGGCCTTTCAGGGGGACTTCGCCGCCCCGGCGAACGCCGCCTACGCCCAGATCGACTACACGCTGACAGCGACCGCCGCCAGCAGCACGCTCCAGCTTGATGCCGTCGTGCTCTATCAGGTGCTGCCCCAGCAGTCGATCACAGCAGACGACGATTCGGCGTCAGTACACATGGTGATCCGGGAGATCAACACATCGCGACTGATGACCGTGTACCGGGTCCTGGCCGACGGCACCAGGACACTGGTCCGCGGGCCCTCAGGCCTGCTCGACAAGGTGACGTCGACGGATGACACGGCGATCGTCACCGACTACGAGGCCCCCCTCGGAGTGCCGTTCTCCTACCGAATCGAGTTCTACTCGGCCACGACAGGCCTGCTCACAGAGTGGCGCATAACGTCGTCTGTGACGCTCGACCCGGGGGACGCCGCCTACGTCTGGCTGAAGGACCCGGCCCGGCCGATGCTGAACCGCAGGGTGCTGGTGCAGACAGCGCCGGACTGGCAGCAGCCGATTGAGCAGAACGCGCTGCGGCCCCGCGGCCGGCCGAACGCGGTCGTGCTGTCCGGAGTCCGGTCCGGCCGTGAGGGCTCGCTCGTGGTGTGGACGCAGTCCGACGACGAGCGCGAGGCGCTGCGACATCTCCTCGCGACCGGCGGCGTGCTGCTGTGGCAGTCGGCGCCCGGCATGGGCGAGAGCGACGTGTACGTGTCCGTGGGCGAGGTGCAGTACCCGCGGATCACAAGCTACGCACCCGAGCCGTGGCGCGAGTGGACGCTACCGCTCACCGAGGTCGACCGGCCCACCGGCGGCATGGCCGGGTCACCTACGTGGACGGTCCGCGACGTGAGCATTGAGAACTCAACCGTGCTCCGGCTGCTCGACCGCTACGCGACCGCCCTCGACCTGGCGCTGAACCAGCGCGCCGAGGGCTGACCGGGAAGGGGAGGTGATCATGTATCCGGCCCCGTCCTCACGGTTTCTCCCGGCTTTGCGGGAGTCGCACGTCCCGTACACGCAGGTGCAGCTGCTGCGCACGGACGGCATCGTCGTGGACCTGCCCCACACGGACGGGTCCGTGACGGCCGACCGCGGCAGCTCAGTACGCCGCACCTGCAGCGTCACAGTGCCCGACGTCAGCCTGCTACCGATGACCCCCGCCGAGCAGCTGGCCATCTACGGAGCGCGGCTGCGTATCCGCCGCGGCATCATCTACGGCGACGGCAGCACAGAGGCAGTGCCGCTCGGCTTGTTCCGCGTCGACTCCATCAGCGGCGACCCGGCCCTCGGCCCGGTCACCATCACCGGCTCCGGCCTGGAAGCCGTCGTCGCGGATGACAAGTTCACTGCCCCGTACACAACACGGGGAGGCGCCAACGCGGTCACTGCGATCACCAACCTGATACAGGGCACCATCCCTGGTGCCACGGTCGTGAACTGGGCGTCTGACGCAACCATCGGCACCCGGACCTGGGACGCGCAGGGCGACCGGTGGGGGGCGGTGCAGGAATGCGCGACCGCGATCGGCGCCGAGGTGTATGCGGATGCAGACGGCGTATTCACCGTCGCTGAGCTGCCCGACCTGCTCACCGCGCCCGTCGCCTGGGACGTCGACGCGGGACGGACAGGCGTCCTCATCTCCGCCAACCGAGCGTTCAGCAGGGACGGCATGTACAACGTGGTCGTGGCCAGCGGGGAAAACGCCGAGGACGGCGCCCCCCCAGTGTCGGCGACCGTCTCCGACACGGACCCCACCTCGCCGACCTACGTGGGAGGACCGTTCGGCCGCGTCCCGATGTTCTACAGTTCGGCCACGCTGACCAGCAACAATCTGGCGCTTACCGCGGCGCAGAAGTTGCTGCGAGACGCAGTGAAACCCACCGTCACCGTCACCTTGACAAGCCTGCCGAACCCCTGCCTGGAACCCGGCGACGTCATCCGCGTCACCTACGAGGACGGCCGCCGCGAACTCCAGCAGGTTCAGAGCCTCACCATCAGCCTCGGTCTCGACTCCATCACCATCGAAACCATCGGCGGGAGGCAAGATACGTGACCGACGGATTCGCGCTCGCCCAAGGCATCGCTCAGGCCTCACGCCAGGCCGGCCGGGACGACCCCGCTGTGCGCCGGGCTGAGGTGCAGACCGGCATCGTCACAGCGGTCGCCGTCACGCCCGGCACGGTGGACGTCGGCAGCATCCGGGCCCGCCGCCTGGAGACGTACCAGCAGCCGGCGGTCGGCGATCAGGTGCTGCTGGTGCAGTCCGGCAGCGGATCGTGGTGGGCCGCCGGCCGGACCGCAACCTCGGCCAGTCCGCCGCTCGGCCTGCCCCGACAAGCGTGGAAGACCGTCACTCTCGACCGCACCACATCGACGCTGACCGACGACCCGGACCTCACGATGACGCTCGACGCCAATGGCACCTTCAAGGTGGAGTTTCACCTCCACTTCGAAGCCACCGACGCGGCCCGCTTCAGAACCGCCTGGACCGTCCCGGCCGGGGCCACCGGCGTCCGCTCAGCGGTCGGACCCGACCAGGGTCAGATCCTGTCCAGCACATCATCCGGCGGCGTCGGCCGGTGGGGCGTCCACGCGTTCGGCACCGCGTGCATCTACGGCAGCCGCAACGACAACACCTTGCAGTGCTTCGCCATGGAGGAGGGCACCGTGTTCACCACAGCGGCCGGCACGTGCGCCTTGCAGTGGGCCCAGTCCACCACGAGCACCACAGCAAGCCGTCTCGCCGCCGGCTCCTACATGCGCGTCACCCGCCTCGCGTAAGAAAGGGGGCCCGCGTGCCCATCACCGACAAGTACGGCCAGGGAATCAGCGGCCTCGACTACGGCGACTTGCCCGACCTGAAGGTGCTCTCCGAGAACCTGCTCGCGATGGTCGGCCAGACCGTCATGCGGTTCGCGTCGGCCTCGGCCCGCAACGCCACCCTGGCCAGCCCCGTGGAGGGCATGGCGACCTGGCTGACCAGCGAGGCACGCCTGGAGATCTACCACGGCGGGTCATGGTTGGCCTGGCCGCCGATCCCCGTACAGACCTTCCAAGTCTCCGACGCCCCCTACAACGTGACGTTGACGACGGTCGACTACACGTCGTCGGCGTGGCCCCGGCCGCAGTTCATCGCACCACCCTCGGGGCGCGCCTACGTCACCATCAGCGCTGTCCTGACGAACACGAACGCGGCCACATCGACCGCGTGGGCAGCGTGGCGGGCCACCGGCAGCCTGGGCTTCACCTTTCAGGATCTCAACAAGACGGGCATCAGCGCTCAGGGCGCCCGCGTCGGTGCATCCAGGCGGCTGATGCTCACCGGCATGACCGCAGGGGAGACAATCACGATCATCCCGCAGTGGAACATCAGCTCCGGGTCGGCGACGACCGCCTCCACATTCGGTGGCAGCCTGCTCGTCGAGCCTGCCCCCTAACTCCCAACGTCACCTGCCCGCGCCCGGCTCGGGCGCCTTCCGCATGCCCAGAAGGAGGGCCGCATGGCCTGGTATCCAGGCGCCACGAAGATGGAGCTTCAGCCGGAGAGCGACGACCAACCTGCGATCAGGCCGACGCAGTTCATCCTGCACAGCATCGTCGCCCCGTGGACGCCCGAGCGCACCTACGAGTACTGGCGCGACAGCACGAACCTGGAGTCGCACTTCGGGCTCGGCTACGACGGTTCGCTGGCCCAGTTCATCGGCACCGAGACCCGCGCAGACGCCAACGCGGCGGCAAACCGGCGAGCGGACGGGACCGGCGCGGTGTCGCTGGAGTCCGCGTCGAACCTGCAGGCGTCGGATCCGTGGACGCCTGAGCAGGTAGAGACGCTGATCAAGTTGGGCGTGTGGCTGCACCAGCAGCACGGCATCCCTCTGCGGATCTGCCGTACCGCTGACGACCCGGGGTTCGGTTGGCACGCCCAGTTCACGGCGTGGAATCCCAACGCCCACTCGTGCCCTGGAGCGGCGCGCATCGAGCAGTTCAAGAAGGTCGTGTTCCCGGGCATCGTCGCCCGCGCGGCCGGCAAGACCCCACAGGAGGACGATGTGGCACTCAGCGACGCCGACGTCAAGAGGATCGCCGACGCGGTCTACATCAAGCTGCTGAAGACGGACGGAGTCCTCGACGCACCCGCGGACTCGGCTGAGTACAAGACGAACCGCTTCTGGTCCTGGCAGTCCCACATCCAGGACGTCACCACCCGCGTCCGCGCCCTGCAGAAGGCCGTCGACCGACTCATCGCCAGCCAGACAAAGAGCTGACGTTGATCCTCAACCTGACCCCGCACCCGATCCGCCTGTACTCCGCCGAGCGCGAGGACGGCAGCGACAACTTGGAGTCGCACCTGCGTGAGGTCATCCCGCCGGAGCCGGTTCCTGCCCGGCTGGCGACGATCGAGCTGGGCGGTGGTATCACCTTCGAACTAGTCGAGTTCGGCCACGTCCAGAACCTGCCGCCCAGGCGGGACGGCTATCAGTACATCGTCTCTCTCGTCGTGGCGCTCGCTCTCGCCGACCGACGCGACGACGTGCTCGTGCCCTATCGCGAGGTCCGGAACAGCTCCGGAACCGTCATC
The DNA here is from genome assembly GCF_040636485.1 of Streptomyces sp. NPDC038707. NCBI lineage: Bacteria > Bacillati > Actinomycetota > Actinomycetes > Kitasatosporales > Streptomycetaceae > Streptomyces > Streptomyces sp. NPDC038707. The sequence goes on along the minus strand of NZ_JBEZUP010000039.1, from coordinate 35,907 downwards.
GGCTGTCGCTCCCTCGCACAGCCCGTCTGAGAATCGAGCTTTCTTATGAGAATCTTCGGACGCGAACCGGTGGTCGTCCTTAACACGCTGTCCGCCGCGCTCGGTCTCGTCGTCAGCCTGGGCATCACCAGCCTGACCGCCGAGCAGTCCGGCGCGATCGTCGCCGCGGTCTCCGCGATCCTCGGCGCCATCGCCGCCGCCATGACCCGGCCGGTCGCCCCGCAGGCGTTCACCGCGGTCGTCGCCGCCGGCGCCGTCCTGGTCGCCGCGTTCGGCTACGACGTCAGCCAGGAGACCATCGGCGCCATCAACACCGCGGTCCTCGCCGGGCTCACCCTCCTGACCCGGGCCCAGGTGACACCCTCCAGCCCCACCGCAGCGACGGGACCGACGAGCGTCTGACCCGTGCACGACTTAGCAGCAGGGGAGGGCACGGTGAGCGAGATCTTCGGCATCAACGCGAGCGACGCAGGGCTCGGCGCGCTCCTCACCCTGGTCATCCTGTTCATCCTCACCGGCCGGCTCGTCCCCCGCCGCACCTACGACGACATGGTCGCCGACCGCGACAACTGGCGGCAGGCCTTCCACGCCTCCGAAGAAGTGCGGCGCATGGAAAGCAAGCAGCTCCAGAATCTGCTGACGGTGGCAGAGATGGGCGGGCGAGTCCTCACGGCGCTACCCCAACCTGGAGAGCCGGCCGAGGAGGTGGATGACGGCAATGCACTGGATCAAGCGCATCCTCGGACTCGGACGTAGGCCGGCCGGGACGCGCGCGGCCGAGGCCGCCGTCGAGCGCACCCAGCAGGCCAGGCGCGAGGTAGAGGAACGGGAGTCCGTCATCGCCGCAGTCATGGCCCCGTGGTGGCGCGCCCGCGAGGAGAACCACCTACGCGAGCGGATCGAGCAGGCCTTCCGAGGAGCAGCACAATGAGCCACCTGGGCATCGACGAGTGGGTGAACGCTGCCGCGTCGACGCTGGCGGTCGCCGCCTGCGCCGGCTTCGCCGTGACCTACCATCTGCGCGCCGCTTGGTGGCGGTCCGAAGTGGGCCGCAACTTGATGGCGTTCGCGGCGGCGGTCGGCCTGCTCTGCCTGTACACCGTGTTGGCGACCGTGTGGCAGGCCGACACGTGCGCTCTCGCTGTGCTGCGATCGCTCCGCACCCTGATCTTGCTGGCCGTGGCCGGCCTGATGGTGCAGCGGACCCGGCTCCTGCTGCGGGCCCAGCGCGAGTCACGTAACCGAACTGGAGTGTGACCCATGCCCGATCCCGTCCCTGTCCAGCCGCAGCCCGACCCGACCGCGGCGGACGCCGTCACCCTGGAAGAGCTGGGCGTCATCCCGGAGCAGCCGGTCGCCGACCCGGAGCCGCCCGCGCCGCCGGTGTACGAACTCGACAGCCCGGCCTGACCGGCCGACCCCTTAGCCCCCGCCGCACCTGGCGGGGGCTTCGTCATTCCCGGAGCCCGCATGCGCCTTCGTGTCCGCCTCACCCTGCCTGCTCTCCTCGCCGGCCTGCTGCTCGCCCTCGCGCCCGGTCAGGCCACCGCGGCCAGCGCCGTCTACTCGGGGCCCGGCTGGCGTATCGACACCGCCAACGGCATCCACAGCCTCAGCCCGGCCCCTTACCTCTTCACCTTCGCCGACAGCGCTTCCCGCACCCGGCTCACCCCGTATGCGCAGGCCGTCGCAGCCCAGCTGACCTCGGTCACCGGCGCCACATTCACCGTCACCACGATCATCGAAGCCCCGCCGGCCGAGGGCAGCTGCCCGGCCGAGCATCACATGGTCCTCGGCGTGAAGTACCGGCCCACCGGCGTCAAGGGCATGTCGCGCGCCTGGAGCTGCTACACCAACCGGCCCGGCAGCCCCGACCACCATGCGGCGTGGGGCGGCTGGACGTGGATCGACTCCGAGTACTGGTACGCCAACTGGTTCTCCACCAACGCGACCGTGAACGCGGCTCAGATCAAAAACGCCATCACCCACGAGATCGGGCATCTCGTCGGCTTGGCCCATCCCAACACGGACGTCGACGGCGACGGCGTGGTGGAGGACTACGAGTGCGTGCGCACCACCTACGGCTACCTGCCCGTCATGTGCGCTCCCGGATTGGGCGGCTACACCACATCCAGCGGCGGCGGCCAGTTCACCAGCATCGAGGCACCCGGCCTGCGCCAGCTCGTCGCCAACTACGGACTCGGATGACGAACGCGACAACGCCCCCGCTTCTCTGCCACCCGGCAGGGGATCGGGGGCGTTTCGTCGTACCCGGTCGCCGCTCCGCCGAACGTCCCGTCCGCAGCACGCGGGCGGGGCCTTCTGTCGCCCTAAGCCCACAATGTGTAGCACGCTTGACATTCCTTCCCGAGGGGAGCACTATATGTGTAGCGCGCTACACGGTGTGGCGGCGGGAGGAGCGGGCACCCATGAGCACCCAGCAGATCCAGGCAGGCGACACCTACACCGCCGACCTCATCGTTGACGGATGGACAGTCAGCGGAAGCGTCCTCGTGCTCAGCACCGAGACCAACCAGGGAACCCGGTACGCCCTGGTCCTCGCAGCACAAGGCAACAACCCCACCTCCTCCACTCGGTGGATGCACGCTCGCGGACGCATCACCGGCCCGGACATGATCAGCTTCATTGACGGCGGCAACGGACTGAACGCCATCCAGCTCCGCTCCAAGACCGGGCACCTGCCTGCCGACGAGTACGCCTACGAGCTTGGCCAGGCAGCCGGGAGCATCAACCGCCGCTACGGCCCCGTCGGAGAGGGCCCGGTAGGGGAGGAAGGCCTTGCATCGCTTGCCGCCAAGACGAGGGCCATCCAGGACTATAAGGACTGCGTCGAGGAGGCCGTCGAGGAGCGAGACGATCTGATCCGACGCCTGATCGCTGGCGGAGTGCCGGTGAAGGACATCACCGCGAAGTCCGGCCTGTCCCGGGAGCGGGTCTACCAGATCCGCGACGGCCGACGCTGACGCTGGACCCCGCCGTCGCGCGGGGCCCCTCAAGCCGCCGCGCCGACGTCCCCGCGCTGGACCCGCGCCAGCTCGGCGCACAGCCGCTCGTACCCGCCGAGTTGAGCGTCCGAACCCTCGATAAGACATGCCGTATCAGGGCCCCGCTCCATCAAGAGCGGGGCTCTTCGTTGCCGCCTCAGCGCCGCGCCGGGTCCCGCTCGGCCTGCCACCGCGCGAGCGCCTCGGCGGAGGGCCGCGCGTACTTCGCGAGCGACCGCACCGAGGTGTGCCCCGACAGGGCCATCAGCATCGGTGTACTCGCCCCCTCCTCCGCAGCATGCGTGAGCGCAGAGTGTCGCAGCTGGTGCAGCGTTGCCTTCTCACCGAGCACCCGCACCGTGTGCTCATCGAACAGCTCGGCCGCCCGCCGGTACGACAGGCGTGCGCACCCGGTCGTCGGGTCGACGTCGGCGAGCGCGACGGACGGGCGGGCGCGCCGGTCGGTGAGGAACACCGGCCCAGTCCGGCGCCCGGCCAGCAGGCGGGGGAGAAGCCGCGCGGTGCGCGTCTGCCAGGCGATGACGTCGCGGGCGCCGCCCTTGCGGCGGGTGCGAGCCGTCCGGGCCGGCATGTCGAGGTCGCCCACGTCGAGCCGCAGGGCCTCCTCGGCGCGGGCCGCGGTCTCGTACAGCAGCGTCCACAGCACGCGGTCGCGCAGCGCGGGCGTCCTGTCACCGAGCAGCGCGTCGATCTGGTCGCGGCTGAGCGCGCGGTCCCGGTCGGCCGGCGCGGGCCGCATCCGCAGGCGGACGGTCGGATCGTCGACGAGCCAGCCCTGCTGCCGCCAGTACCCGGACGCCGAGTGCAGCGCGTTCATGCGGGTGTTCCACGTGCGTGGCGCCGAAGTGCCCCACTGGCCGGTGAACCAGGCGGCGAGCCGGTCGGGGTCGGTGAGCGCGTCGAGGGGCGCCTCGGGCCCGTAGTGGGCGGCGATGCGGTCGAGGACGACGCCGTAGGTGCGGGCGGTGCCGGCGTCGGCGATGGTGGCCAGGTAGGTGTCGGCTGCCTCGCGGACGGTCGGCGCTGGGGCGCGGGAGGGCAGGGCGTGGACGGTTCCCAAGGGATCTCCTCGTCTATCGCAGATAGTTTCCCGAGTCGGCAGCCTCCGGCGGACCCGTCTCCCCTGGTCGCCATCACTGCTACCGCAGATAGTGTGCCGCTATCTGCGGTAACTCCGCAGGTGATTTGCCGATTCGCGGGCTACGCCATGCCACACTGACCTCACCGCCCGCCTCGTCCCCCGTCGAGGCGGGCGGTGTCGCGTCAGGACCGCGGTTCCGGCAGTTGCCCAGGGCCCACTTCCACGATTTCGATGTCCGTGCAGCCCTCGGCCTCCAGTTCCTTCCGTCTGCGGTCGGCACTGGCCTTGTCGTAGGCGACAGCGGAGGCACGGTGGCGGCCGACGGGGTCGGTCCAGGTGAAGGAGTAGCTCTGCATGGGGGGCATCATCGCCGATCGCACTGACAGCAGCGAATTTCGGCCGCGCATCTATCGCATGGCTGAATCGTGGTGCATGGTGGTGCGCACGGGATCAACCCCCCAGGTGGCACCCCCTTCGGGCCCTGCCGTCTGCTGCGGACGGCGGGGCCCGCCGCACCTCCCGGCTCCCCACGGGAGGCTTCGCGGCTGTCATCCCTCCAGGTAGCCGAGCGCGCTGTCGGGCCGACAGTGCGGGCAGGCGGAGACGCCCTCAACCAGGGCCCGGAGCGCGGCGTCCCGGGACACCCCGCGCGACCGCTTCCCGGTCGACCAGCAGCCACCTTCGTGGACGTACACCGGCGGCGAGTCCCGGCCGATGCCCAGCTCAAGAACCCAGTCCGGAGTCGGCGGCCGGGCCTGCTCACCCCGCTGCCGCTCCTGCTCCTGCCGCTCCAGCTCGCCGATCTGCCGCCGCACCCGGTCGAGGGTGTAGGCGAGCCACGTCTCCAGAGTGCGGAGGCGGGGCAAGTCGGGCGGCAAGTCGTACATGTGTTCGATAATAGGATGGTGGTCGTGACGAGCAACCCGAGCCCTGGCCGCTACCACCTCCTCCTCGCCGTCGGCGGCCGGCCGGTCCAGCACGGATGGTGGGACAGCGCGGAGACGGCCCGGCGGAAGATGACCCGCTGGATCGGCGATTGGGGGCGGCCCGGCGCCCGCATCACCCTCACCGATCAGGAGAGCGGCGAGACGTTGACAGCTTGGCCCGAGGAGTCGTGAGCGTCTGCCATTCTGGCGGCGACGAAGGAGGGGTCATGGGATACCGCCCGCACCCGAACCGCGACCGCGCGCTGAAGCAGCTGGCCCGCAAGGAGCGAGTCATCGCCCGCCGCTGGGTCACCGAGACCGGCAGCCTTGCCGAGGAGTACGACTTCCCGGGCCAGTCCTTCCAGGTGCTCGCCGCCCGTATGCCTGAGGCGCGGCCTGGCCTGTACGTGATGTCCACGCGCGGCCCCGTTGTCGGCGGCGAGTCGTAGGCTGGTCGTATCTATCAGCCCATGCTCTGGTGCTGGTGCCGCCCCGGCCGTGATGCAGCCGGGGCGGTTTGCTGTCAGAAGCCGTCTCGTCCGTTGAAGCACAGTCGACCGGAGCAGCGCCAGCTGACGTCACCTTGTGGGTCTACTTCGGCGGCGAGGCCAGGAAGTTCCACCCAGCGTCCCCGGATGAGAGTGCCGCAGTCAGGGCAGGGGCGGCGGGGGATGAGCCGCCTCTCGGATGCGCGGTAGATCCGCTTCACGTTGTCCATGCCGCGACGGTGACACGCTATCGGCGCCTTGTCAGAAGCGCCTTCCCCCGCGGCGGGTCAGCTGTTGCCCGGCTCCTGGTGTCGGACGAGCCGCTTGAGCGCCATCTCGACTGTGTACCGGTCGAGCCCCGACGCCTCCGCGAACGCGGTGACCGCGGCCTGCACCTCGGCGGCCTGCTCGGCGGTGAGCTCGCCCCGCTGCGCTGCCTCCCAGGCGGACCGCTCCAGCTGCACCAGGTCGTCAGGGATGTCGATGTCGCTCACGAGTGCGGATCCTACGCCGCGGCAGCCATCTCCCCGCGCACCGCCGCGACCCACTCGTCCCGCAGCCGCTCGTACCGGTCCCGGGTCGGCCCCCACAGCCAGCCGCCCGTCTCCTGCATCAGCGCGCGGATCTCCGCCTGCACGGCCTTGGCCGGCCGCGGGCCCGGGGGTGGGGGAGTCGTGGACATGCCGCGAGCGCACCCGCGGGGACTGACATGAGCCCCGGCCCGGGCTGACGTTTTAGATGTATGCAACCCGCAGGCTTCCGTGCACCGTCAACGTGTTGTTGAATCCTGGTCAAGATGTCCGGGCGGTAGGCGGCTGTGCTGCGGCCCTCAGCCGTGCAGGAGGTCGGTGACGTGTACTCGCAGTGCGTGGGCGACGAGGAGCAGGTGGCTGAGCTTCATCTCGGCGCCAGCTTCCATGCGCTGGATCGTGGACCGGTCGACGCCGGCCTCGTGGGCGAGGGACTCCTGGGTCATGGTGCGCTTCAGGCGCCGCACGCGGATGCGGTCGCCGACGGCCCTGCGGGCCTCAAGGACCCACTCGGGCTGATCGGCTGGCACTCGACCAACGCTTTAACGATCATGAGCATAAGTCAGCAGCAAATCTGCCGCATTTTTTGATCATGGAACGTTGCGCTCTGGCATATGCCGCAAGCGGCCATGTAGTGTCCAGTAATAGAACACACGTTCACCACTTCGGGTGAACCGCCCCGACGGCCAGCATCCAGGCGCGGCGGCCGGGCACAAGAACGCCACCCCCCGCAGCGACAACGGCGTCCAACGGGACCGGGAGACGAGCATGGAACGGCAGCAGATCCTCGACCGCTACGAGTGGGAGCCCGGCATCTGCTTCAGACACCCAGGTAAGGGCGACGTGCGGACCCTTCTCGTCGCGGTGCTCCGTCCGCGCGATAGCCGCCACCACGAACTCCGGCTCTGCGAGGACTGCGTCATCGCTGTGGAGGACGCGCGGCGGGAGATGGCGGCCCGGGCGGGATGCACCTACGAGCCGGGGCATGTTGGCGAGCTGGCGCAGTAGGCGTTTCCCCAGGCGGAAGACCCTCTGGGGAGCGGCCTTCATGGGGAGAATCTGGGGAGTGGAGACCGTCGGGGAGCGGTGGGGGAGAACGGCTCAGCAGTAGTTCATCTCAACATGTCTCAATCCGTCTCAACGTATCGCAACAGGTAAACGGCACTTTCGGTGGCCTGCGGCGCGATGCCGCAGGCCACCGACTAGACCAGAACAGAACCCGGCGTACAGCCCGACTCGTCTGTCGCACCCTCTCCGGCCCAGGTCAGGGGGTGTCCACGCTGGCATTCGGCTCCGGGTGTGTGCCTCGCCGCTGGGTGCGCTGTGCTGGGGATCGCGGTGGATGACCAGCCTCCCCCGCCCGGAGCGTTGTCCGGGGGCTGATCTTCCGACTGGAACTGGACGGCTACTGGGCATCCTTTTCACCCCGAACCGTCGGTCCTCATCGACTCGGATCAGTCCGTCTTGAACGGATCCAAGGCCAGCACCTCATGGATGTCCAGGAATCGGCACTCGCCGGTCTCGCTGTGCACCGAGATGCAGTTGGGGCCGTAGTTGAAGTAACTCTCGTCCCGGGTCTCGATGTACTTGACGGACTGGAAACCGAAATAGAAGAAGTCCCCCTTTTTCGTGGCGAATTCTCCGTTGCCGAACAGTGCGACCTGATCGCTCCACTCACCGAACTTCTGGCGCAGAGCCTCCGCCGCCAGCCGCTCCGCCTGCTCCATCGTGTACATCAGTTGGTCCTCATCAGCTTGAATGTCTTGTAAAGCATGGGGTCGACGAACCCGGTCTGCACGTCAGAGAAGAGCACCCGGCCCTGGTGGTTCACGATGTTGAACACATGGCCTGCCGCGCCTGCCTCGGGTCGCGCAGCGACCAGGCCCCGTGCCCCGTGGCCGGAGTTCCGGATGTGGTCGACCATGTCCCAGAACCCGGTCTCCGTGAACTTTCGCCCGTACACGCTCTCCAGCCGGTCGAGGGATTGGAGCGGAATGTTGCCGGGGACGGGTTTGATGCCCTCGCCGGCAAGGTACCGGTCGAATGCCTCGGCCACATAGGTGCAGTTGCTCATCCCTCCCTCCGGGTTGAAATGCGGTGCCAGGTGGGAAAGGTTGGGTGTCTCGTACGGCTTGGGCGGGATCGGTGACTTCTGCGGGGCGAGGCCCAGGGGGTCGCAGGAGACGGAAGGGCGGTCCACATAGCCGACAGGGTTGGCCGCCGGAGCCAGGCCGAGGGGGTCCAGGCTGATGTAGTGGCCGATCTCGGGGTCGTAGTACCTGAGGTAGTTGTAGTGGAGGCCCGTCTCGGGGTCGAAGTACTGTCCCGGGAAACGCAGCGGAGTGTAAGCGTGGCTCCGCACCGACCAGGACAGTTTTCCCCAGTTGGTGGCCCGGGCGCGCCAGGCGATGTCGCCGGACTCGTCGATCAGCTCGCACGGGGCGCCCGAGAGATCGGACACGATCGCGAAGAAGCGGGCGTCGATCTCTTCCTGCGGAGCCGTGGCCATGGTCCGGCGCTCGCTCTGCGCGACCGCTTCAGCCCCGTTGAGGTGCCACGTCAGGGTCACCGAGTCGGCTGAGTCCGCCCAGCTGGTCGTCTGCTCGCACAGCGAGGTGCCGTCCCAGGTGAAGTCCACCTGTTCCAGTACGCCGGCCCCGTTCCCGGCGATGCGCCGCTTGCCGACGCGCCGGCCCAGCGGGTCGTACAGGTACCGCCACACCGTGCCGTCCGGAGTGATGACCTGGGTGAGCCGGTCCTCCGCGTCCCAGGTGTACCGCCAGGTGTCCGGCTTGCGGGAGAGCCGGGTCCTCTGGCGCAGCACCACGCGTCCCGCGGCGTCGTGCTCGTAGCGGATCCGGCCGGCGCGGACGAGGTCGGCGCCCTGGTAGCCGCGTTCGCCGCACCCGTCGCCAGGTCCTCGCCGCCGGCCGTCACCGCGCGACCCCCGTCCCGCCGTCGACGTCCACCGCCACCTCGTCCGGCACCACCCCGCGCACCGGAGGGAAGACCATCCCTTCCTCACCGTCCGCACAGTCCAGCGCCACTCCGCACGGCACCCCGACCGCCGGCACCATCGCGTCCAGCAGGCGCGCCCCGAGCCACCGGTGGTACGGCCACTCCCGGCCGCCCTCACCGCGCGCCAGCGCGAAACGGGCCAGGGCCGGCTCGTCCGAGAAGGCGTAGATCCAGCGCACGCCACCGAAATCGCCCGTCAGCGGGGTGCCCTGCTCGTCCACCGGCACCAGCACGGGCGTGCGCCTGAACTCGCCCAACAGGACGGCGAATTCCCGGCGCCTGCGCTCGGCGTCGTCCGGGGCGCCGGCGCGGGTTGCCGCACGCTCGGGCAAACCGGCGCCCCCGGACGCATCCGGCGCGGTCGTGTCCCGTCGGCCGTCAAGCGCCAGGTCCACATAGTCGTACAGCGGTGACCTCGGCTTCTGCTCCGCCGATCCGGCGTCGCCCCCATGCTCACTCACGGCTGGATCATCACATCGGCGCGTTCCGGATCGCAACGTGGGGCGGGGGTACGGTCAGCCGGAAACGCCGGTCCGGCCTTTGCGGGGCCGTGGTCAGGAGCGCAGGAGGGCCAGGACCGTTTCCGCCACCCCGGCCGGGTTGCCGGCCGAGAGCAGGTGGCCGCCCGGGAGGATCGTCACCTCGCACCGTCCCGTGGTGTGGTCGGCCCAGGACTCGAGGCGGACCGACGCGCTGTCGTCGGCGCCGGCGAGGACCCGGACGTCCCCGGCCGTCGTCATGGCGCGGGTCAGGTCGATGAAGGACTGGGACAGACGCAGGTCGTCCCGGATCACCGGATAGAGGCGCTCGGCGAGTTCCGGGGTGCGCACCACCTCGTCCGGGATCTCGCCGCCCATCGCGGTCAGTGTGGCGACCGTGCCGTCGAGGGTGCCGAGTTCCTCGGTGCGGATCCTCTCCCGGACCGACGGCGGCGAGTTGGACGCGGCGATCAGCAGCGGACAGGGGCGCTGCCGGACGGCCGCGGCCACCGCCAGGCCGATGTAGGAGCCGAGGCTCTCGCCGTAGATCGCGTCCACGTGCCCGCCGAGCTGTGCGGTCACATCGGCCACCGCGCTTTCCGCCCGGGTGAGGAGGGCCTCCCGGTAACGCCGGCCGTGGCCGGGGAGCTCGACGGGGCGGAAGTCGACGCGTCCGCCCAGCGCCCGGCGCAGTCCGCGGAAGTAGCCGGACCCGCAGCAGGACGGCGGGATGAACGCCACGACGGGCGTGCGGCCGCCGCCGGCCCCGGTCGTACGGGTACGCGCGCTCGTGTCGTTCACCTCCACCGCCCGAGTCGCAGCCGCGCCGCTACAGCGAGTGGATCGGCGTGCCCCGCAGCGTCGTGCTGGTGATCTTGTTGTGCTTGAAGGTGTCCTCGCCCCGCGCCAGGACGGCGGCCCACTTCTCCAGGGAGATGCTGCCGCCGTACTCCTCGATGTGGTCGGTGTCCGGATAGACGCGCACCTTCGTCGGTACGTAGCGGGTGGCGAAACCCATCCGGTAGTTCCGGCCGGTGCCCGTGTTCGGCAGGGACGCGTGCATGAGGGTCGACCAGAAGATCACACACTGGCCCTTCTCCATGGTGAGCGAGACCGCGTCCTCCTCGTTCGGCCGCCAGGAGGGGTCCACCTGGAGCTGGCGGTAGTCGTAGCCGAAGAAGCCCCGGGGGACGCCGTCCTTGATCTCGGCGTTGATCCGCTCCTGGTCGTAGTCCATGTGCTTGGTCTCGTCGTAGTTCATCGTGTGCTGGGTGCCGGGAATGATCTGCAGGCACCCGTTCTCCCGCGTCGACTCCGTGAACGCGGTCCACACCGTGAGGGTGCCCGCCCCGAAGTCGTCCTCGGACTCGCCCGGCCACAGCAGCTGGGGCTTGCCGCTCGCGTTGGCGAAGGTGTCGGCCTGGTGCCAGTCGGTGCCCTCGTCCCCGGGGTACTTGGGGAAGAACTCGGTACGCCAGCACAGCACATCGGGGCCGAGGATCGAGGCCACCTTGTCCACGATCTTCCGGTTGCAGACGTGCCGGGCCAGCAGGTCGATGTCGAGGTGGCGGTCGTAGTTGAAGATGTTCGGCGCCCCGGCGCCGGAGTCGACCTCCGGGTAGGCGGCGTAGGACCGGTCGAGCGTCTGGCGCTGGACCGTCTTCCACATCCGGTCCATCTCCTCGGGGGTGTAGACGGTCAGTGGCCCGATGTAGCCGTTCCTGTGGAAGAACGCCAGCTCCTCGGGGGAGAGGCCGAGATCGACGCGTTCGGTGCTGCTGGTCATGATCGGATCCCCTTACCTGGTGGTCGGCGTGGCGCTTTCGACCGGCTGGATCTTGGTGACGGCCACGTTGAGCGGCTCCTCGTACGTGGTCCTCATGTCGAGCACGGCCCCGAAGGAGTCGCCGAGGAACTGGTTCAGCTTCGAGAACGTCAGTGAATGCCCGCCGATGTCGAGGAAATTATCGGAGCCGGTGATCTCCGGGTCGTCGAGTTCTTTGCGCAGCCACTCGACGAGTGAACGCTCGACGTCCGCCGGATCGACCGTGCGCATCTTCCCGTCGTTCGTCCCTGGCTTCTGCATAGAACCTTCCTCCTGTCGGTCTTTCCGTGCCGCTTCGACGTGCCCGCGTTCCCGCCGCGGTGGAATCGGACATCGGCAGGCGGACACGGGACGGCAGTACATGGCGGCACATACGGCGAAAGGCGGGCGGGTTTCCCGAGATCCCTCGGGTGCGCCGTCCGGCTGCACCCCCCGCAGCGGATTTCCGCCTGCCAGGGTCGGCACGAGTGATCCCGCGTCGCCACAAGCTAGGCCGCCGAGCGGGCTTTCTTCAAGCTCCGCGACACCTCGGCAATTGTCCCGTCGGCAGGACAGCGGCCGGCGGAACCGCAGGTGACCAGTGCCGTGCCGGATACTCCCCGTCGTCGCCGGACGGGTCGGCCCGGGCGGATTCCGGGGCGAAGTCGCACGCCCGGGTTCCGCGGTGGTCAAGCGCGGTCGGCGCCGTATAGCCTGTCCGGGCCGCGGTGAATCAAGCACCGGCTTTTGTCCATCGGCTCGGCGAACCGGGCAGCTGGAACTCGCTCACGGAAATGAGAGTCGTATGACGAATCCGTTCGAGGACGAGAACGGCACCTATCTGGTACTGGTCAACGACGAGGGACAGCATTCCCTGTGGCCCTCTTTCGCCGAGGTGCCGGCGGGATGGAACGTCGTCAAAGAGGAGGACAGCCGCAAGGCCTGCCTCGAATTCATCAACGAGAACTGGACCGACATGAGGCCGAAGAGTCTGGTCGAGGCCATGCGGGCCGACACCGCCTGACACCGCCGGCCGGCGGTGACCCTGACGGAGCGGAATGCCCGGGAAGGATCCGACACGTTGGCAGCCCTCACCAAGTTCGCTGACGAGGACCTCGAACTCCTCCTGCTGATCAGGAACTTCGAGCTCGCCCTGCTCGACCTCTTCGAAGCGGGGAAACTCAACGGCACGACGCACACCTGCCTCGGCCAGGAGTACGTGCCGGTGGCGCTGGCACCGCTGCTGCGCGACGACTTCGTCTTCAGCAACCACCGCGGGCACGGCCACTACCTGGCCAGGTACGAGGACCCCGAGGGGCTGCTCGCCGAGATCATGGGGCGCGCCGGCGCGGTCTGCGCGGGCGTCGGAGGAAGCCAGCACATCTACCGCGAAGGCTATCTGTCGACCGGCGTACAGGGGCAGAGCCTGCCCGTCGCCGTCGGTGTCGCCCTGCACTTCAAGCGCACCGGGCAGGACAGGATCGCCGTCGCCCACATCGGCGACGGCACCTGGGGCGAGGGCTCGGTCTACGAGGCCCTGAACATGGCCCAGTTGTGGCGCGTGCCGCTGCTGGTGGTGGTCGAGCACAACGGCATAGCCCAGTCGACGCCCACCCGGGCCCAGATGGCCGGCACCATCGCGGACCGCGCCTGGTCGTTCGGCATCGACCACCACGAGCTGCACACCGCGGACATCAACGTCATCCGCGCCGAACTGGCCCCGGTCGTGGCCGACGTACGGGCCCGCCGGGCACCGGCCGTCGTGCAGTTCCACACCGTCAGGCTCGGCCCGCACAGCAAGGGCGACGACACCCGCTCGGCGGCGGAGCTGGCCGACGTCCGCGCACGGGAGTGGAGCGGGGAGTACGCGCGCCGGTACGGCGACCAGTTCGCCGCGGCCGACACCCGGCAGCGCGCCCGGATCGCCGCCCTCGTCGCCGATGTCAGCGCGCGGCCGCCGTCGAGCTGGCCGGTGTCCGACACCTCGACGGTTCTGGGGGCCGCCCTGTGAGCACGCTGGAGAAGCTCGTCGCCGATGTGCTCGGGATGGCGGAGGAGGAGGTCGACGACACGACCGGAACCGCGACCACGGGACGCTGGACCAGCCTGCGGCACGTGCAGATCATCGCCGCCGTCGGCCGCGAGTTCGGCCTGCGGATCACCCCGCGGCAGGCCCGTTCCTGCCGGAGCGTCGGCGACCTGCGCACGCTCCTGGCCGAGGAGGGACGTTCGGCATGACACGGACAGCGGCCACTGCCCTCGCTCCGCGCGTCGCGGAGAACCTCAACCGCGCGCTGCACCGCCTGTTCGACCGCGAGGAGCGGCTCCACCTGCTCGGCGAGGACGTTCTCGACCCGTACGGAGGCGCGTTCAAGATCACCAAGGGGCTGTCGAGCAGGTTCGGCGACCGGGTGATGGCCACCCCGTTGAGCGAGTCGGGCATGCTCGGCGTGGCCGGCGGACTCGCCCTGTGCGGCGACCAGGTCATCGTCGAGGTCATGTTCGGCGACTTCCTCGCGCTCGGGTTCGACCAGCTGCTGAACTTCGCGTCGAAGTCGGTGTCGATGTACGGCCGGCCGGTGCCGGTCCCGCTCGTGGTCCGCTGCCCCGTCGGCGGCAACCGCGGCTACGGGCCGACGCACAGCCAGAGCCCCCAGAAGCACTTCATCGGGATCCCGAACCTCGCCCTGTACGAGCTCTCGCCGTTCCACGACGCCGAGGCGGTGCTCGACACGGCACTGCGCCTGGGGTCGCCCGCCGTCGTCTTCGAGGACAAGGTCCTCTACACCCGGCGGATGTACCAGGAGAACCGGATCGACGACGGGTACCGCTACCGGATCACCGGACCGGGCCTCGGCTGGGCCCACGCGTACCCGGACGGCGAGGCGGACCGCCCGGACTTCGTCGTCGTGGCGCCCGGCGGTGCCGCCCACCGGGCCCTGGACGCGGCGCGGGCGCTGCGCGAGGCGCACGGCCGCTCCGTGCACGTGGTGACCCCGGCGCAGCTGTACCCGCTGGACATCGGACCGGTGCTGCCGCTGCTCGCGTCGGCGGGCCGGGTGGCCGTGGCCGAGGAGGGCACGGCGGGGGGCACCTGGGGCTCCGAAGTGGCGCGGGCCGTCCACGAACGCGTCTGGTCCGCGCTGAGCGGCCCGGTGCTGTCGCTCAGTTCCGCGGACTCGGTCATCCCCACCGCCGGCCATCTGGAGCGCGAGGTGCTGCTGGGAGCCGACGACATCCGGGAGGCGGTCCGGCGGGCCGCCGGCTGGTCCGCCGGCCGGGGCGGCGGGCAGCCGGAGGCGGCGCACCCCGGCTCGCCGGCCGCCGGCGGGGCGGCCGGTACTCCGTTCACCGTGCCCAAGCTGAACAACAACGACGACACGTACCTGGTCGCCGACTGGCTGGTGGACGAGGGCGCGTGGGTGGACGCGGACACCGAGGTCGTCGCGCTGGACACCTCCAAGGCCCAAGCGGACGTCGCCGCCTCCGGCTCCGGCTTCCTGCGGCGGGCCGCGGCCGTGGGCGACGAGCTGGCGGCCGGCGACATCCTCGGCTACCTCCTCCCCGGACCGGCCCCGCGCGGCGCGCCGGAGCAGGAGGGCGCCGCCCTTCCGGCGCGGTCCGCTGACCGGGTGCCCCCGCCGGAGCCCGCCCGCCCGGCCGCCGAGGAGGAGCCCGACGCCGTACCCGCCGAGGACCTCCCGGTCGCGGTGCACCGTCTCGACCGGGCCCAGCAGGGCACCGCGGCGGTGGTCGCCAAGAGCCACCGCGAGGTCCCGGCCGGCTTCACCGTGGTCAAGGTGCAGGTGGACGACGTCCTGGACCGGCTGGACCGCCTCAGCGACGAGAGCGGCGCGGCCCTCGGGCTCGCCGAGGCGGTGGTCAAGGCGGTGGCCGGGGCGCAGCGGGACTTCCCGCGCTTCTTCGGATCCCTCGTGGACGAGCGGACCGTCGCTCTCGCGGACGCCCCGCACATCGGCGTCACCGTGGACGTGGACGGCTCGCTGTACGTACCGGTGGTCAGACGCGCCCACGAACGGTCCCTCGCGGACATAGCCGACACCCTGATGGACTTCCGGATGAAGGCGCTGGGCAAGGAGTTCACCGCGCGGGACCTGAGCGGCGGGAACATCGCCGTCTCGCTCAACCCGGACCCCGGCGTGGTCCTCGTCCATCCGCTCGTGCTGTGGCCGCAGCTGTGCATGGTCTCGGTCGGCGCGGTCGGCGAGGAGTACCGGGCCGACGCGGCGGGAACCGCGGGGATGCGCAGGTTCGTCCACGTCGGACTCGCCTACGACCACCGGGTGGTCAACGGCAGGGACGCCGTCCTGTTCCTCACGCGGATCAAGGACGACCTGGAGGAGCCCGCGCGGCTGGGAGGAGAACTCACGTGGACTACGGGTTGATGTCCTTCGGGTCGGCACTCGGGGAGCCCGCCGCCGTCGCGGACATAGCCTCGGAGTACACCGAGGACGTGGAGCGCGTACGGGAGTACGGCTACCGCCACATCCACCGCGTCCCCGACGGGGTCGGACTCACCGACCTGGCGGTGGACGCCGCCCGTGCCGCCCTGGAGGAATCGGGCACCGAGCCGGCCGAGCTGGACCTGGTGATCCTCGCCGTCACCGACATCTCCGAGTATCTGTACTGGGACCCGGCGGCCAGCCTTCAGCACCGGCTGGGCGCGCACCGCGCCGAGGCCGTCCTCGTCGACCAGGGATGCGTCGGCGGGATCAGCTGCTTCGACCTGCTCGCGGGCCGGTTCGCGACCCACCCCGAGTACCGGCGGGCCCTGGTGGTCGGGGCGAACCGTACGTGTGAGGCGTACTGGAACCGGATGGACACCCACTCGCTGCTGTTCTCCGACGGCGCCGCCGCGACGGTGGCCGGGCGCGGCCACCCCCGGCTGCGCTGGCGGGCCAGCGAAGTGCTCAGCGACGGCCGCTACGCCGACCTCTTCCGGCTGGAACAGGGCGGGGCGGCCGATCCCTTCCGCGGCGGTGAGGCACCCGGTCCCGCCCGCGACGCCTGGGACCTGATGGAGTTCTTCGACTACGACGCGGAGCGTTTCGAGGCGTTCGTCGACCTGATGGACGACCGGGTGCGCGAGGTGGTGGCCCGGGCCTGCAAGCGGATCGGCGCGTCCGTGTCCGACCTGGCCAGGGCGGTCCTGCTCAACGACAACATCGGCACCCTGACGAAGGTGGCCGGACGGCTGGGCGTCCCCCTGGAGCGCACGAACGCGGACATCTCCCTGGAGCGCGGTCACTTCGGTGCCGCGGACCACATCCTCAACCTCCAGCACCACCGCGCCTCGGGGGACTTCCGCGACGGCGACCTGATCGCGCTGGCCGGGATGGGGCGCGGCATGCACTGGGGCTGCACCCTCCTGGAGTACTGACGGGCCGGCCCGCGCGGTGCGGGCGCCGCGTCCCGGGCGGGCCCGTCCCGCCCGCGTCCGGCGTGACATGCGCCCCGGGTCCCGGCCCGTACCCACGCCCGCACGCGGCCGGAGCCGTCGGCCGGCCCTCCTTCCCCGGCCCGGGCAGCCGGCACCGCCGGGGCGGGTTCCGGCCGGCGCGCCCACGCCTGCGCCGCGGCCGGATCCTCAGCTCGCGACCCGCAGCCGCCCGGTCCCCAGGAACGCGTCGACGCGTTCCACGACCTCGCGCGCCGCGGCACTGTCGTACCGCTTCAGTTTGCGCCGCAGGTCCGCGAGGCGGATCCGGGCGCGCTGCGACGTCATCACATGCGCCAGCGACAGTGCCTCCCCGGCGGCCTCCACGGCGCCGTCGACCTCTTCGCGGCCCAGCCGCGCCTCCGCCAGCGACGCCCAGTGCAGCATCCTGTTGCGGGGCTGGCTCTGCCCGAACAGTTCCAGTCCGCGCACCAGGCACTGCTCGGCCCGCCTGAAGTAGCCCAGCTCCAGCCAGGCCCGCCCGGCGTCCGCCACCATCACGGGGGGCGACACCCAGGAGAGCCAGGGCGCGGCGGCCAGGGAATCGTTGTCCTTGCTGAGGTCGGCGGCCTCGTTGAGGGCGCGCACGCAGCCGACCTCGTCGCCGAGCCGGGCACGGGCGCGGGCCTCGCGCGTCGCCAGCAGGGCGTGTCCGATGCCGAAGTCCTCCTTGCACGAGCCCTTGCGCGCGATGCGGATCAGCCGCAGCCCCTCCTCCTGCCGGGTCTCCCAGGTGGCGCAGTAGCTCATGCAGGAGATGATGTACGCGGCCAGGGGGCGGTCCTGGGCGGTCCGGGCGGTGGCCAGCGCGTAGAGGAAGCAGGACTGGCTGCGCCGGCGCAGCCCGAGGTCGGCGGCCAGCCATCCGGCGAGCTGGGCGAGTTCCGCGATGCTGCGATGCAGCCGCAGGCCGGTCCGGGTGTCGTAGGAGTGTTCGGCGGCCAGCTTCCGGGCCGACTGGAGGTCCTGCAGGGCCCAGTCCATCGCGAGCCTGGTGCTGGCGATGTCGTCCACTCTGCGGAGCTGGCCGATGCGGGTGGCGAGCATGTCGAGCGCGAAGTCGGGTACCTCGGATCCGCCGGACCGGGCCGGTGAGCAGGAGCCCGTGTCCACCAGCCAGTCCACAGCGGCGTCGACGGGGCCGGCCGCGGTCTGGGGGACATCGGGGGCGGGGAGGGCCGACGGGGCGGTGCGGAGCTGCTCCGGGGAGTCACCGCCGGAGAAGTGCTGGGGCCAGAGAGCCTCCGCCGTGATGGTCTCGCCGAGCTGGTCGGTGAGTATCTCCGCGACCAGATGGGGCAGTTGACGCCGGGGCAGGGAGCCCTGCAACCAGTTGTAGGGGGCTTTGTTGCTGATCGTGCCGGTGCCGTATCTTTTGTTGATTTCGCGAGCCAGCTGCTCCGGCGACCATCCGAGCCGGGCCAGACAGGAGGCCAGCAGTGAAGATGTCCAGGTCATAAAAGGGGAGCCTCGACAGTGGGGGGGATCAACGCGGATGTTGAGGCATGTCGAGTACTGGCGGGAACACGTCTGGATTCACGCCCGGTGGATTCCGCGTCCGGGATGCGGGTGATGGGCCGAACGCCCCCGATGCTCCGCTTGTCAAGCCATCCGGCGGTCACTTTTCCTCCTTCAGAAGGCGAGGATCGCTGACTTTCCCGGCATGATCGGCTCAACACTAGGCGCGGGGACGGTCTGCCGCAACTCGCTTACCCGCTCGCCGGAACTCCCGGCATGATCGCGGCGGGACTCTCCCGAGACCTTTCCGGCGGTCGAGGCAGTGCGCGGGCAGTCCGAGGAAAAACGGATGATCGAATTCCGGTCCTCGGTCGGTTCCGCCGGCGAGGACGACTCAGTGAAAAGCAACAATGGGTCCGTGAAGGGTTCGTGAAGGGGCCGCTCATGGAAACGGGGCGCGCTGACGGCACTGACCGGCCGAGCTGACCAAGTTGACCAAGCTGACCCGCGGGGCTCCTTCAAAACGGCCTGCCTCTGCATTGGACTGTGATCCCGTCCGTCGCCCGCCCGGCCCGGTACCCGGGCCGGCGAGTCGGGGCGGGGCATTGGGGGAGCGGTGATTCCGTCGCCGTGGAGGGGGATACGAGAACGCACGCGCATTCACGTGGAGGTGTAATGGCGGTTGCGGCCATCGAATTAGAGGCCACCAAGCCACTGTTCCGCGGACATCGCGAGGCGATTCCCGCGCAGCGGGTGTCCCAGGGCGAGCGACAGGGCCAGGAACAGGTGCTCACCACCCGGATCGGCCTGCACATGCCGACCGGACTGTCCTTCGAGGACTGGGAACGGGCCGGGCGCCAGATATCGGGCCTGGTGAATTCGTCCACCTGGTGGCTGGGGGACTGGCTGGTGTACGGGAAGGAGCACTACACCGACCGTTACCAGCGCGGGATCCGGTCCGCCGGACTCCAGTACCAGACGCTACGGAACTACGCATGGGTGTCCCGGCGGTTCGCGTTCGACCGGCGGCGTCCCGCGCTGAGTTTCCAGCACCACGCCGAAGTGGCGTCGCTCCGGGCCGACGAGCAGGACGTCTGGCTCGATCGCGCCGAGCAGAACGGATGGACCACCAAGCAGTTGCGCAACGCCATCAGCCTCGCCCGCGACGGCGGGAAACCGGACGACGGCAAAGAGGTCGAGGCGAAGCGGCAGCTGTCGGTGCCGGACAGCCGGGTGCGCTGCTGGCACAAGGCCGCGCAGCAGGCGGGCACCGACCTGGAACAGTGGGTGCTCACCACCCTGGACAGCGCGGCCGAACAGATCCTCGCCGAACTGGAGTAGCGGCATCGCGGCGGGGCGGGGCGGGCGGCGCCGGGACACCACCGGGCACCGCCCGGACCCGCCCCGCCGGCCGGTGGTCAGCCCGGCAGCCGGCGCATGAGCTCGGCCGTCTCCCGGTAGTGCCCCTGCTCGCGCTCGCTGAACGACCGCCGCACGCGGTCCCGCACCTCGGCCGGCTGCTCCTGGCTGAGCTTGAACATGCCCTCGGCGCCGGTCACCCGCACCCGGAACGCGCCCACGGCGGGCACGATCTTGCGGAAGTAGCCGATCGAATCGGTCATGTCCCAGTCGGCGCCGAACGCGCCCTCGAAGGCGGCCACGGTGGACTGCACGACGCCCAGCGTCTCCTCGATCGAATCGAATTTCTCGATCACGCCGTGCACGTGCACCGATGTGAAGTTCCACGTCGGAGCCGCCGGCGTCGTCTCGTACACCGTCGGTGAGACGTAGCCGTGCGGGCCGGTGAATACCAGCAGGGCGACACCGCCCGTTTCCAGGGCGGTCCACTGCGGATTCGCCCGGTTCATGTGTCCCAGCAGTACGGCATCCGACAGGTCGGCGGACCACTCACCGGTCATCTCCGGATCCGGAATTACTGGAAGGTGCGTGGCGAACGGGCCGCGGTCGGAGTCGCCGTTGATTGTCATCAGCGCCAGCGGATTGGACCGTATCAGATCGATCATCCAGGAACCGTCCGGTTCGCGGTAGTGGCCGGGAACGAACATCTGGCATTCACCCTTTCCCTGCTGTCCTGTCGGCAGGACAGCTCCAGCGGGTGAGGCACGAGGCCTCTTGAATGGAGTGGCCGAACGCTCTACGTTGGCTGCACGTGTTATCCAGCGTAATGCTGAATTTGCGTAACGGATCATCGGCCGAGAGATTCCGAGACTAGCAAAGAGTACGGTCGGAGAGAGTCGGCGGTTTCCGCACAATCCCCTGTGACAACGACGCTAGGGTGAGAGTCGTCTATGGATGCTTATGCACGCGAGACCTACGACGTGGT
The DNA here is from genome assembly GCF_040636485.1 of Streptomyces sp. NPDC038707. NCBI lineage: Bacteria > Bacillati > Actinomycetota > Actinomycetes > Kitasatosporales > Streptomycetaceae > Streptomyces > Streptomyces sp. NPDC038707. The sequence continues at coordinate 15,295 of NZ_JBEZUP010000039.1, read as the reverse complement.
GGGAATCGGGTTCGGCCCGTCCAACCTGTCGCTCGCCATTGCGCTGGAAGAACACGAGGCGAATGTTTCGGCCCGTCCGATCAGCGTCGCGTTCTTCGAGCGGCAGCCGTCCTTCGGCTGGCACCGCAACATGCTGCTGCCCTCGGCCACCATGCAGATCTCTTTCCTGAAGGACCTGGCCACCTTCCGCAATCCGGTGTCGCGGTACAGCTTCATCTCCTACCTGCACACATCGGGCAGGCTGGTCCAGTTCGTCAACAACCAGACCTTCTTCCCGACGCGTCAGGAATTCCACCAGTATCTCGAATGGGCGGAGTCGAACTTCAGCGACCGGATCTCCTACGGCTCGGAGGTCACCGCGATCCGGCTGGCACCGGACTCCGGTCCGGCGGAGCCGGCCCACCTCAGGGTGGAGGTCCGGGACCGCGCCGGAGGCGGCCGCAGGACGGTCGGCGCCCGCAACGTGGTCATCTCGACGGGGCTGGTGCCGCGCATGCCGGCCGGGGTGGAGCGCGACGACCGGGTGTGGCACAGCTCGGAGTTCCTGGAGAAGTACGGCCGGACCGATCCGCACGATCTGAAGAAGGTCGCGGTCGTCGGGGCCGGACAGAGCGCGGCCGAGGTGACCAGGTTCCTGCACGACGCCTTGCCGCACGCACAGGTCTACGCGGTCATCCCGTCGTACGGGTACTCCGTCGCGGACGACACGCCCTTCGCCAACCAGGTGTTCGACCCCGGTGCAGTGGACCAGTACTACTTCGGCACCGAGCAGACGCGCGAGGCGTTCTGGCGCTACCACAAGAACACCAACTACTCGGTGGTCGACGACGAGATCATCAGGGACCTGCACCGGCGCTCCTACGACGAGGACGTGCGCAACGACAGGCGGCTGCACTTCCTCAACCTGACCCGGGTGGGCGAGGTGCAGCGGATCGGCAGCGAGCTGCGCGTCGGTCTGCGCTCGCTGCTCGACAGCGAGCCCCAGCCGCTGGACGTGGACGCGCTCGTCTTCGCCACCGGGTACGACGCGATGCAGCCGACCGGGCTGCTGCGCGACCTCGACCCCTACTGCCTGCGCGACGAGGCGGGCCGGTACCGGGCGGAACGCGACTACCGGCTCGTCACCGAGCCGGGGCTGCCGTGCGGGATCTACCTCCAGGGCGGCACCGAGCACACCCACGGCCTGACGTCGTCGCTGCTGTCCAACCTCGCCGTGCGCAGCGGGGAGATCGCCGACTCCATCGTCCGCAGGCGCGCCGGGCTGGACCTCGTACCGGCGGCGCCCCTCGGCACGGCCACCCGGACCGGCTGACCGGCCCGTGCGCGCGCCCGCTGTCCCGCCGACGGGACGGCGGACCCGCGGTGCGCGACGCGCAATACCCAGGCCCTGTCGTCAGACTCCCGCCTGCCTCGCGACGCCATGCACACACTCTCGCCGCACCGGGCCCGGACCCGAGCACGCCCAGTACGAGGGTCAGGACCCGGCCACGTGACCACGCCCAGGGGGCAGCGATGAGCAAGGAACCAAGGACGTCCGAGGCGGGCCGGGACCCGCACCGCCTCTGGGGCGGTGAGGCCGAGACGCGGTGCCTGCTCGCCGCGTTCGCCGACACCGCGCGAACGCGGGCGGACACCGTCGCGGTGCGGGACGGCGCGGACGAGCTGACCTACGGCAGGCTCGCGACCTGGGCCGCCGGGATCGCCGAGGTCCTGGTCCGGCACGGCGTACGCCCGGGCGACCGGGTGGCCGTCACGGGACCCCGCGGCGCCCCGGTCGTCGCGGCGATGCTGGCCGCGGTGAGCGTGGGAGCGGCCTACGTGCCCCTCGACGCCGCCTACCCGGTCAGACGGCTGGAGCACATGGCCGCCGACAGCCGGGCCCGCCTGCTGCTGTACAGCGGTGCCGAACCCGCCTTCGACCCGGGGACGCCCGCGGTCCGCGTCCCCGCGGCACCGGACCTGGCCGACGACGCGGCGGCCGACGCGCTGACCCGGCTGCCCTGCCGGCCCGACCTGCCCGTGTACGTCATCTACACGTCCGGCTCCACCGGCCTGCCCAAGGGGGTCGCCCTGCCGCACCGCTGCGTCGACAACATGGCGGCGTGGCAGTGGCGGCACTCGGTACGGCCCGACCTGCGCACGGCCCAGTTCACGCCGCTCAACTTCGACGTGTGGTTCCAGGAGGTGCTCGGGACGCTGTGCGGCGGCGGGACGCTCGTCGTCATGCCCGAACTCCTGCGACGCGACCCCATCGCCCTCCTGGACTGGCTCGCCGACCACCGCATCGAGCGTCTCTTCCTGCCGTACGTCGCCCTGCACATGGTCGCCGTGGCCGCCGAGGCCGCGGACACGCTGGAGCGGCTCGCCCTCGTGGAGGTGAACACCGCGGGCGAGCAACTCGTGTGCACCCCGGCCGTGCGGGAACTGTTCCGCCGGCTGCCCGGCTGCCGGCTGAACAACCACTACGGGCAGAGCGAGTCCGCGATGGTGACGGTGCACACGCTCACGGGCCCCAGCGACGAGTGGCCCGCCCTCCCCCCGATCGGGCTCCCGCTGCCGGGCTGCGAGATCCTGGTCGCCCCGACCCGGCCCGAGGAGCCGTCGGTGGGCGAACTGCTGGTCGCGGGCGCGCCGGTGTCGGTCGGCTACCTGAACCAGCCCGCGCTCAACGCCGAGCGGTACATCACCCTGGACGAACCGACCCCGTACGGCCACCACCGCCTCTTCCGGACCGGGGACCTGGTGCGCGTCGACGGCGGCACCGTGCACCTGCTGAGCCGGCTCGACCACGAGGTGAAGATCCGCGGGGTCCGGGTGAACCCCCTCGAGGTGGACGCCTGCCTGCTGGAGCAGCCGGGCGTGGTGGAGGCGGTCACCGTGGCGGTGGAGGCCGTCCAGGGCTCACGCCAGCTGCGCACCGCCGTCACATCGGACGTGGCCGCGGACGAGTTCGACGGCGACCGGGTGCTCAAGGCACTCGCCGAGCTGCTGCCCGAGCGGTCCCTGCCGGTGTCGATCACCGTGCTGCCGGAACTGCCGCGCACCCCCAGCGGAAAGGTCGACCGGGACGCCATCGCCGCCGTGCTCGCGCCGTCGTGACGCCCGCCCGCCACCCGGCCGGCGGGGACGTCCGTCCCCGGAGAAGTGCACACAACCGTATCGACCCGAACAGGGGTGCCCCATGGAAGACAACGAGTACAGCACACCGACCGAGCGGCGGCTCGCGGAGATCTGGGCCGAGGTGCTGCGGCTGGACAAGGTCAAGCGCGACCAGGACTTCTTCGAGATCGGCGGGGACAGCCTGCTCGCCACCACGGTGGTCCTGAAGGCGTGCCGGGCCTGGCAGGTCAAGTTCACGGTCCGGGTCCTGCTGGACGCACCGGTCCTCGCCGACCTGGCCGCGCGCATCGACCGCCTGGTGGCCGGGCAGGGACGGCCGCCCGCGCGGGAAAGCGCGTGAACAAGGCCGGAGCGTGCCTGTGGGAGGTGCGGCAGGCGACGCCCGACACCGCACCGGAGACGCTGCTCCTGCTGCCCCACGCCGGCGGCTCGGCACAGAACTACGCCGGGTGGGCGCACTGGTTCCCCGACGGCCCGCGCATCCTCGCGGCCCAGTACCCCGGCCGGGCCTCACGCGCCCGCGAGCCCGCGCAGGCGGACCTCCACCGCATCGTCGACGAACTCCTCGACGCGCTGGACGATCACGAAGGACCGCTGCACGTCTTCGGCCACAGCATGGGCGCCTACATCGGGTTCGAGCTGTGCTGGCGGCGGCAGTCGGCGGGACGCCCGCCCGCCGTCCTCTTCGCCTCGGGTGCCGTCCCCCCGCACCGGCTCCAGCCGTACCCGGCGCCCGGTGTGGAGATATCGGACGAGCACCTGCTGGAACTGATGGACATCTGCAACGGAATCCCGCAGAGCCTTCTCGATTCCCCGGATCTCATGGTGCTGGCCCTGGAAACGCTGCGGGCCGACCTGGAACTCGTCAACAACTACGCGTACGGCGCGCCCGGGCGCAGGCTGCGCATTCCGATCGTGGCGTTCGGCGGTGACCGTGACGCACTGGTCCCGGGCGCCGAGATCGACCGCTGGCGCGAGCTGGGCGCGGCGGAGTGCGCCACGCATCTCATGGCGGGCGAGCACTTCTACTACCACGGCGACACGGCCGCCTTCTCGGCCGTCCTGTCCACGTATCTCGCGCGCGTTCACAGCGAGCAGAAGGAATAGGAGACCGCGAGCATGTCCAGTCCCGAATCCGCCGTCGCAACCGATGCCCGGACCGCCGTACCGGAACGCAGAAAGATCGTTCTGGTGGAACTTCCCACCTACGAGAACATCCTGCCGCTGGCTTCCGGGTACATCCAGGCGTACGCGCAGGACGACCCGGCCGTCGGCGCGGCCCACACCTTCGAGATCGTGTCCTACCCGATCTCCGAGGACCGGCACCGGATGGTCCGGGAGCTCGCCGCCAAGGACGCGCACCTCTACACGTTCAGCTGCTACATCTGGAACATGAAGCTGGTCCGCTGGGTACTGGCGGAGCTGCGCGCCCTGCGCCCCGACGCGCACTACCTGCTGGGCGGGCCGCAGGTGATGAACCACGCGGCGACGTACCTCGACGAAGGCGCCGAGAACGTCTACGTGTGCAACGGCGAGGGGGAGCGTACGTCCCTGGAGCTGATCCGGCAGCTCGCCTCGGACACCCCCGACCTGCGGCAGGTCCCCGGGCTCAGCTTCCGGTCCGGGGGCGAGCTGGTCACCACCGCGCCGGCACCCAGGATCCAGAACCTGATGGACATCCCGTCGCCGTTCCTCAACGGCGTCTTCGAGGGCCACGAGTTCAGTTTCGCCATCATGGAGACCAACCGCGGCTGCCCGTTCCGCTGCACCTTCTGCTACTGGGGCGCGGCCACCAACTCCAAGGTCAACAAGTTCGAAGAGGACCGCATCAAGGCCGAACTCAAGTGGATCAGCGAGCACCAGTACTCGGCGCTGATGATCGCCGACGCCAACTGGGGCCTGTCACCCCGCGATGTCACGCTGAGCGAGTACATCGTCCAGTGCAGCGAGGAGAACGGCTACCCGCTGATCATCCACATGGCCGCCGCCAAGAACCGCCCCGAGCGCATGGCGGAGATCACCGAGATCTTCGTGCGCGGCGGACTGATGGTCAGCCAGCCCATCTCGCTGCAGACCATGAACGAATCCACGCTGGAGATGGTGGACCGCAAGAACATCCGGGAGGAGACCTACATCGGACTGCAGCGGCTGCTGCGCGAGAAGCGCATCAGCTCGTACGTGGAGATGATCTGGCCGCTGCCCGGTGAGACCCTGGAGTCGTTCAAGGACGGACTGACCCGGCTCTGCCGCTCCTACGCGGACACCATCATCGTCTACCCGCAGCTGTTCCTGCACAACACGCCCATGTACGGGCAGCGGGAGGCCCTCGGCATCGTGACCGCCGAGGTGCCCAGCGACGTCTCCGAGGCCGAGGTGGTGCTCGGCACCAAGTGGGTGACCGAGGACGACTGCCGCGACGGCTACTGGGTCAACCACGCGCTCTACACGCTGTACAACATGCGGGCCCTGTTCGTGCTCTCCGGATACCTCGACACGGCGGGGATCGTCTCCTACGGCGAGCTGTTCTCCCAGGTGTCCCGCTACTTCCGCACCAGGACCGACACGGAAGTGGGCCGGTTCCTCGTGCAGCAGACGCAGGACCTCGCCAACTACGACCTGCTGAACACCGGCAAGACCGCCCACATGATCCTCAGCTCGCACCGCGACGAGTTCGACCGGCTGCTGGCCGACTTCGTCACCGCCCAGGACTGGTGGGCCGACCCGATGGCCCGCCAGGCGTTCGAGATGGACCTCCTCACGCGGGCCTACATCTACCGGGAACCGGTGCGCACTCCGGACTACGCGTTCACCGAGATCGTCCTGCGCGACCAGCCGCACCCGCAGGGCTTCGCGGCCGAGGTGTCGGCGGAGCTGCTGCGCCTGCTGGTGGGACGGGAGATGCTGCAGGCCGACGACACGGGAGCGGAGCGGGTCACCCTGCACATCGACCACCGCGGCCGGCAGAAGATGCCGTACATGCCGCAGCGCAGCCTGGAGCACAACGCCAACTACTGCCACGGCATGGTGCTGCGCTCACGGGAGATCCTGCCCACCATCCAGGTGGCATCGGCGGAGGCCCTTGTCCCCGTCGCGTGAGCCGGGGCGCCTCAGCGGGCCGGCCGCCGCCCCGGCGCCGGCCGAACCCCATCACCACCGTGAGGAGTACACGTGGCTCTGACCAGGAACCGGGCGGGGAACCACGGCCCGGCCGCACACCACGCGGACCTGCTGGCCCGGGGCAGCGAGGAGCTCCGCAACGAGGACCCCGCACTGTCCTTCCTGCTCGACCGCGAGGTGTCGTACCAGAACGACACCCTGCAACTCGTCGCCCACGCGAGCCTGGCCGCGCCCTCGGTGCTGTCCGCCGCGGGGTCCGCGCTCGCCAACACCACCGCCGAGGGCTACCCGGGCGCCCGCTACCACCCGGGGGCCGCGCAGTTCGACGACGTGGAGCGGCTGGCGGTGGAGCGCGCCAAGACGGCGTTCGGCGCGCGCTACGCCAACGTCCAGCCGCACTCGTGCTCGTCGGCCAACCTGGCCGTCATCTTCGCGCTGCTCTCCCCGGGCGACACCATCCTGAGCCTGGACCTGGACTCGGGCGGCCACCTCACCCACGGCGCCCGGGCGTCGGTCACGGGACGCTACTTCGACGTGGTGCACTACGGCCTGGACCGGGACGGGTACATCGACGAGAGCGCCGTCGCCAGGCTCGCCGAGAAGCACCGGCCCCGGCTGGTCATCGTCGGCGCCAGCGCCTACCCCCGGACACCCGACTACGCGCGGTTCCGTACGATCAGCGACTCCGTCGGGGCGTATCTGCTCGCCGACATCTCGCACATCGCGGGACTCGTGGCCGCGGGCGTGCACCCCAGCCCGATCGACCTGGCCCACCTCACCACGGCCAGTACCTACAAGCAGCTCGGGGGGCCGCGCGGCGGGCTCATCCTCAGCGGCGAGGAATTCGAGCGGCCGGGCCCCGACGGCACGCCCCTCGCCAAGCTGATGCAGCGCGGTGTGTTCCCCCAGTCGCAGGGCACCCCCAACCCGGTCGGCATCGCCGCGAAGGCCCGGGCACTGGCCCTCGTGGCGCAGCCGGAGTTCACCGAGACCGCCCGCACCATCGCGGCGGACGCGGCGGCGCTGGCCGTCGCCCTGGACAAGCGGGGATGGCCGGTGCTGACGGGCGGCACCGACAACCACATGGTGCTGCTGGACACCTACCGGCGCGGCATCACCGGTGCGGTCGCCGAATCCGCCCTGGAGAGCTGCGGCATCCTCGCCAACCGCAACCGGATCCCCGGGGACCGCAAGCCCGCCCTGGTCACCAGCGGCCTGCGGCTGGGCACCAACATCGCCGCCCAGCGGGGCATGCGGGAGGAGGACATGGAGACCTGCGCCGACCTGCTCGACCGGGTCCTCGGCGCGGTGGAGCCCGCCGGAGACCGGGACTACGTCCTGGCACCGCGGACCCGCGCGGAGATCCGCGAGCGGGTCGCCGAGGTCTGCGGGCGCTTCCCCACGCTCTACCAGGACGCCTCGCTCCTCGTCTGAGACGGGCCCTAGCGGGCGGGGAGACGGAACGGGAGCGGCCCCGGTGACCACGGTCACCGGGGCCGCTCCGCGTCCCCGTCCGCGGGGCGGCAGGCGTCACGCCTGCCGCCCGGGCATCCTGCGCAGACGGGGACGGTCCTTGGCGGGTGCCGTGTCGAGCCGGCCGGCGAGCTTCGCGACCGTCGGGTACCGGTAGATCAGCCGTATCGACGCCTTGACGCCGAGCGTCCTGTGCAGCCGGCCGACGATCTTGGCGGCCAGCAGCGAATTGACGCCGAGGGCGAGGAAGTTGTCGTCGATCCCCACCCGGTCCGCGCCGGTCAGCTCGGCCAGCATCGCGCAGAGCGCCTCCTCCCGCGGGGTGCGCCCCGCCCGGTACGCGACGCCGGCGGCCTCGGCCCCCGGGTCGGGCAGGGCGTCGCGGTCCACGGTCCCCTCCGCCGTCACCGGCGGCTCGGCCACCGTCACCACGACCGGGGGCACCATGTGGTCCGGCAGCCGCCGGGCCACGAACTCGCGCAGCTCGCCGGGCGTCGCGCCGCCGTCGCCCGGCAGGGGCACGACATAGCCGACGAGCCGGTCGTCACCGCCGGTCTCCGCGGGCCCGTACGCGACGACCACCGCCCGCGCCACCCCGGGATGCGCGGCCAGGACGCGCTCGACGTCGCCCGTGCGGACCGGGCGGCCGCGCACCGTCGCCGGGGCGTCGGCGGGCCCCGCGTACTCCAGCAGTCCGTCGGCGTTCCACCGGGCCAGGTCGCCGGTGCGGTACATCCGGGCGCCGGGCGGGCCGCAGGGGTCGGCGACGAACCGCCGTGCCGTCAGAGCGGGGTCGTCCGGGTAGCCGTGCGCCACCGCTCCCGCCACGTACAGCTCCCCCGTCATGCCCACGGGGAGGGGCCGCAGCGCGGGGCTCAGCACATGGCACCGTACGCCGCCGAGCGGGGCGCCGAGCACGGGGCCGCCGGCGCCGGTCCCGTCCGCGGGGGCGGCGGACACGGTGGCGCCGGCCGTTTCGGCGGGCCCGTACACACCGACGACCCGCGCCCCCGGCATCGCCTCGCGGACGCGCCGCACGAAAGGACCGGACAGCGCGTCCCCGGTGAACACCACCGTGCCCGCCTCGAACGTGCCCGGGGCGCGGTCCAGCACTCCGGCGAAGAGCGGCGCGGCCGTGCTGATCACCTCCCCCTTCCAGCCGCCTCGCCGGCCGAGCGCCCCGAGGTCGTCGGCCAACTCGACGCCGGCGCCCGCGCACAGCGCGGCGAGGATCTCGAAGGCGGCCGCGTCCGGGTGCGGCGAGGCGGCCAGCATCCGCGTCCCCCGGGTCAGGCCCGCGCCGGACGCGAAGCGCAGCACGCCCTCCGCGAGCGCGCCGTGCCCGACCGCCGCGCCGGCCGTGCCGGCCCGGGATCCGGGCGGACGACGCAGGCACGCCAGGTGCCCGTCCCGCGGGGGCCGGAGGTGCCCCCCGCCGAACCGATCGGCTCGGTCCCCGTCCGTCGGAGTGCCGATGTCCGGCAGAGCATCGATGCCCGTCCGAGTGTCGACGTCCGTCAGGGTGTCGACGTCCGTCAGGGTGAGCGTTCGCGACGCCCTGGGCTCCGCTTCCCGGCCGGCACCGCCGGTGCCGGCCGGCACGTACGCGGCGCCGGACATCAGCGTCCCGAGCAGCGCCACCGCCAGCTGCGCGGAGCGCGGCACCGCGAGCGCGACCAGCGACTCGGGGCCGATGCCCTCGCCGGCCAGCGCGCGGGCCAGCCGCTCGGCCCGGGCCCGAAGCTCTCCGTACGTCGTCGTGTGCCCGCCACCGACCACGGCGACCGCGTCCGGCCGGGCCGCCGTCTGCCGCTCGAACAGCTCGGGCACGGTGCCGCCGGGGTGCGCGACCGCCCTCGTGATGTCATCCGGCCGGTCCGGGTACTCCCGGCGTTCGGTGTCCAGCAGCAGCTCCACCGCGGCCAGCCGCCCGCCGGGTGCCGAGGCCAGCTGGTCCATGACCGAACGGAACCGGGCCATGAGGGCACCGGCCGTCTCCTCGTCGTACACGCCCCGGTGGTACTGCAAGGCCAACCGGTCCGGTTCCACGAACAGGGCCAGCGGATAGTTCACGGTTCCCAGTGAATCGACGCCGGTGACCTCGACCCCGGCCGCCGCGCCCGTCCCGGCGCCGGCGCGGCCCGCCGGGTACGACTGGAACACCACCAGCGTGTCGAACAGCGCGTCCAGTCCGGTGGCCCGGTGGATCTCGGCCAGCCCGAGGTGGTGATGGTCCAGCAGCGCGGTCTGCCGGTCCCGCAGCCCGGTCAGCAGCCCGGCCGCCGTCTCGCCCGGCGCGCAACGCACGCGCACCGGGACGGTGTTGATGAACAGCCCGACCATCGACTCCACGTCCCGCAGCGCGCCGGGCCGCCCGGAGACGGTGGCGCCGAACACGACGTCCGTGCGGCCGGTCAGCGCGGAGAGCAGCACCGCCCACGCCCCCTGCACCAACGAGTTGACCGTCACACCCAGCCGGGCGCAGGACCCGGCCAGGCGCCGCACCTGCGCCGACGACAGCGGCACGGCGATCTCACCCACCCCCGCGGCCGCATCCGGCGCCGCCCCGGGCGGGGTCACCAGGGTGGGCCCGTCCAGCCCGGCCAGTTCCTCGGACCAGGCCCGGGCGCTCTCCTCGTGGTCGCGCCGCGACAGCCACACCAGGAAGTCCCGGAAGCCGCGCACCGGTTCCAGCGCCGACGCGTCCCCGCCGGCGGCGTACAGCCGGAGCAGGTCCCGCGCGAGCACCTGCTCCGACCAGCCGTCGATGAGCGCGTGGTGCGCGGTGAGGACCAGGTCGGCGCGGTCGGGACCCAGCCGCACCAAAGCCATCCGCAGCAGCGGCGGGGTGGCCGGGTCGAAACGCACGGCCCGGTCCGCGGCGAGGAACCGCCGCAGCGCCACAGCCCGCTCTCCTTCCGCCGCCCCGCCGAGGTCGAACTCCCGCCACGGCAGCTCCACGCCGTCCACCACGACCTGCGCCACGTTGTCGGCGGCGTCCGGGACGAAGGCCACGCGCAGACTGGCGTACCGCTCCAGCAGGGCCTGGCCGGCCGCGCGCAGCCGGGCGGCGTCGACCCGGCCGGACAGGTGGTAGACCGTCTGCACCAGGTACGTGTCGTCGCCGGTGTCGTTGCGCATCGACTCGACCAGCATCCCCGACTGCATCGGCGTCAGCGGCCATACGTCCGACAGCCCGGGCAGGCGCCGCCGCCACGCCTCGACATCGGCCCGGTCCGCGGCCGGCAGCGGCCCGGGGGCGTCCTCGGAGCCGTCCCCGGCCGTGTCCGTGCCGGTCGCGAGCGGGGCGAGCGCGGCGACGGTCCGGTGCTCGAGCACCTGCCGGGCGGTGATCTCCCACCCCCGGGACCGGGCCCGCGTCACCACCTGGACGGCGCGCACGCTGTCACCACCCACCGTCAGGAAGTCGTCGTCCACCCCGACCCGCTCCCGGCCCAGCACCTCCGCGACGACCTCGGCGAGCAACCGTTCCGCCGCCGACCGCGGCGCCCGGTAGGGGGCGCCGGTGAAGTCGGGTTCGGGCAGGTGCGCGCGGTCCAGCTTGCCGTTCGGGGTGAGCGGCAGCTCGTCGAGCGTCACGAACGCCCGCGGCACCATGTACTCCGGCAGCCGCCCGGCCACAACGGCGCGCAGCTCTCCTTCGGCCACCCGGCCCGGCCCGACGGGAACGACGTAGGCGATCAGGCGCCCGTCGCGGGCCGCCACCACCGTCTCCCGCACGCCGGGATGCGCGCGCACGGCGGCCTCGACCTCCCCGAGCTCCACCCGCAGCCCGTTGATCTTGACCTGGAAGTCCATCCGGCCCAGCAGCTCGATCAGACCGTCCTCGCCGAACCGGGCCAGGTCCCCCGTGCGGTACAGGCGCTCGCCCCGTACCTCGCCGTACGACCAGTCCACGAACCGCTCCGCGGTGTGCTCGGGCCGGCCGAGGTAGCCGCGGGCGAGACCGATCCCCGCGAGATACAGCTCGCCCGGCACACCGGGCGGCACCGGCCGGCGCGCCTCGTCGAGGATGTACGCGCGCTGGTTGGCCATCGGGCGGCCGTACGGGATGCTCGCCCAGCCGGGGTCGACCGCGCCGACCTCGTAGACGGTCGAGTGGATGGATGCCTCGGTGGCCCCGCCCATGACGATGAAACGCAGCCCCGGCGCGAACGCCCGCACCCGGTCGGGCAGCGTCACCGGCACCCAGTCGCCGCCGAGCATCGCGAGCCGCAGACCGGGCAGTTCCCGGACACCGGACTGCTCCAGATGGTCGGTCAGCAGACCCAGCAGGGCCGGGGCGGAGTTCCACACCGTGACACCGTGGCCGGTGAGCAGATCCGTCCAGTGGGCGGGATCCTTGGCGCGCTCCGCCTCGGGGACCACCACGGTGCCGCCCGCGAGGGTCATGCCGAGGAACTCGTAGACGGACATGTCGAAGCTCGGCGAGGACAGCGCGAGCACCGCGTCCCCCGGGCCCACCCCGAACCGGCCGTTGAGGTCCGCGAGGTTGTTCATGACCCCGCGGTGACGCAGGGCGATCGGCTTGGGCGCACCGGTGGAGCCGGAGGTGTGGATGACATAGCACAGGTTGTCGGGCCCCGCGGTGCCGTCCGGGGCGTGCCCGGGCCGGGCGGCGAGCACACCGGCGTCCCGGTCGAGCAGCAGCGACGGGATCCCGGCGCCCGCCGCGGGCAGGTTGGCGGTCAGCGCCCGACGGCTGATCATCAGGGCGCAGGAGGTCCCGTCGACCATCGCGGCGATCCGCTCCGCCGGATAGTCCGGGTCGATCGGCACATAGGCGCCACCGGCCTTCAGGATGCCGAGCACGGCCACCAGCAGGGCGGGCGAGCGGTCGAGGCACAGCCCGACCCGCACGTCCGGGCCGACCCCGAGCGCCCGCAGGTGGTGGGCGACGCGGTTGGCGGCCGTGTCGATCCGGCCGTAGCTCCACCGTTCGGCGCCGTGTACGACGGCGATGGCGTCGGGGGCGCGGCGCGCACGGTCCTCGAACGCCTCGTGCAGACAGGTGCCGTGCGGCAGATCGGCCTCGGTCCTGTTCCACTCCACGAGCATGCGCCGCTGCTGCGCGTCGGTCAGCAGCCGCAGCCGGCCCACCGGACGGTCCGGGAACCGGGTCGCGTCCTCGACCAGCGTCCCATAGTGTGCGAGCAGCCGCGCGGCCGTGGCGCGGTCGAACAGGGCGGCGTCGTAGTGGAGTTCCAGGGACCGGCGTCCGCGGCTCTCGGACCCCACGACCAGCAGGAGTTCGTACGGTGACGTCCCGTCACCGCCCGGCGCCGCACCGGGGCCCGCGAAGCGCACGCCGACCGGCGGGGCCCCGCCGGTATCCGTGGATTCCGCGCTGTCCGCCACCTCGCGCAGCGTCGACCCGCCGGTGACGACGAGACGGGTCCGCTCGGTGCGGCCGGCCCGGTCCGTCCGGTCGACGACGACGCGCTCGTGACCGGTGCAGCGGTGCAGCAGCGCCGCGAAAGCGGCGAGGAGCAGGTCCTCCCGGCGGGCGCCGGAAGCCGCGGTCTCGCCCGCGGGTCCGGCGCGCTCCACCGCGGGGCGCCGGGGCGGCAGCCCCGGCCCCCGCGGTCGGTCCGTCGGCATCAGCACCGGCGCGACCTCCGGTTCCGAGGTGTCCCGGCAGGGGGCACGGTTCACTTTCCTGCTCCTCTCACGAACGGAACACACGCCAGTGGGCCGACGTCGACCGGATCGCGCTCTTCGATATACCGGGAGATCCCCTGGAAGACGGCGCGGGAAAGGACGTCCGCTATGGATACGCAGATCGTTATACCGTAGTGTTCGACAGCGGCCAATGGAGGGTGTGACCCCGGCCCATAACGTGTCCCGTCGACAGGACGGCCCCGCACCGGAACCGAAGCCGAAAATACCGGGCGGAACAATTCTGTTTTCCTGATACAGCAGCGGATATCGAACGGGTCTCGGGGTGAATTCCCGAAGTGACTCGCCCGCGAAGATTTGAGCAGGGGAGTAGAGACGAAATGATCCCGTTGTCGTTTGCGCAGCGTCGCCTGTGGTTCCTGTACCGGTTCGAGGGTCCGTCCGCGACGTACAACATTCCCGTGGCGCTCCGGTTCGCGGGCCCGCTGGATGTGAATGCGTTGGTGACGGCCGTACGGGATGTACTGGTGCGGCACGAGAGCCTGCGGACGGTGTTCGTGGAGGAGGCCGGCGGCGAGGCGTTCCAGCGGGTGATACCGGCCGGCGAACTGGCCTTCGGCATACCGATCGCCGACGTGGCGCCGGACGACCTGCCCGAAGCGGTGGCCCGGGCGGCGGGCCACCGCTTCGACCTGTCCGCCGAGGCACCGGTCCGCGCGGAGCTCCTGCGCTGCGGCGCCGAGGAGCACGTACTCGCGCTGACCCTGCACCACAGCGCCGCCGACGGCGAGTCCATGGGACCCCTCGTGCGGGACCTGTCGACCGCCTACGCCGCGCGGCTGGCGGGCCGCGAGCCGGCCTGGGACGAACTGCCGGTCCAGTACGCCGACTACACCCTCTGGCAGCGGGAAGTACTGGGCGACGAGAACGACCCCGAGAGCGAACTGTCGGCGCAACTCGCCTACTGGACACAGGAACTGGCAGGAGCGCCACAGCCCCTGAACCTGCCTGCCGACCGGCCCCGGCCGCCCGTCCCCACCCACGACGGCGGCCTGGTGGAGTTCGGCGTCGAGCCCGCGGACTGGGCCGCCGTGCAGGAGCTGGCCCGGGCCCATGACGCGTCGGCGCCGATGGTGCTCCAGGCGGTGCTCGCCGTGCTGCTGGGCCGGCTGGGCTGCGGTGAGGACATCTCCATCGGGTCCCCGATCGCCGGGCGCACCGACGAGGAACTGGCCGATCTGGTCGGCTTCTTCGTCAACACCTGGGTGCTGCGCGTCGACCTGTCGGGAAACCCGACGTTCCGCGAGGTGCTGGGCCGGGTGCGGAGCAAGGCCCTGGCCGCCTACGACCACCAGGACGCACCCTTCGACCTGCTCGTCGAGGCCCTGAACCCGGAACGGTCCAGCGCCTACCACCCGCTGTTCCAGGTGATGTTCGCCTGGCAGGACACCTCCCGCATCCCCTTCGAACTGCCCGGCGTACGGGCCGAACTGGAGCCGGTACCCACCCACACCGCCAAGTTCGACCTGGACTTCAGTTTCGGCCTGGACGCCTCCGGCCACGGCCTGTCCGCCACCCTCGAGTACGCGACGGATCTGTTCGACCGGGGCAGTGTGGAGGCTCTGGTGGGCCGGTTCGTTCGGGTGTTGCGTCAGGTGGTGGCGGATCCGGGGTGTCGTGTGGGTGGGGTGGAGGTGCTGGGGGCCGGTGAGCGTGCGTGGTTGGTGCGGGGGGTGAATGAGACGGGTGTGCCGGTGCCGGGGGTGTCGTTGGCGGCTCTGGTGGAGGAGCGGGTGGCGGTGGATCCGGGGGCGGTGGCGGTGGTGTGCGGGGATGTGGTGTTGTCGTACGGGGAGTTGAACGCTCGGGCGAACCGTTTGGCGCGTGTGCTGGTGGGGCGTGGGGTGGGTCCGGAGTCGTTGGTGGGGTTGGCTCTGCCGCGTTC
>NZ_JBEZUP010000038.1:0-75905 GCF_040636485.1 Streptomyces sp. NPDC038707 | reverse complement strand
CCGATCACCGAGCCGATCGCGTCGGTGAGGTAGTAGTAGCTCTTGCCCCCGGTCGTCATGGAGTTCAATGTGCCCCCGGGTTCGCGGTTGAAGCCCATGTCGACCCCGCCCGTCGACTTCGCCGACAGGCCGAGCGGGCCGTTGTGGAAGTACGTGTCGCCGAGCCGGATGCGTTCGCTCTGGTCGGTGGAACCGTACTGGCCCGCGTAGGTCTTGCCGTTGACGGTGATGGACGACATCTGGGAGTGGTCGGTCCACGTCTCGCCGGTGCGCAGGTAGTCGTCGGTGGAGGCGCCGGCGGTCTCGTTGCCGACCGGGTCGTAGGACCAGGTGCCGCTGGTGCCGGACTTCGACGTGAGCTGCTGGGCGTCGTTGTAGGTGTAGGTGGTGGTGCGGGGGCAGCCTTGGTCGGTGCCCTGGGAGGTGAGGTTGCCGGCGAGGTCGTAGCAGTACTGCCAGGAGTCGACGACGCTTGCGGCCTTGACCTCGTCGGCGTAGGAGAAGCGGCCCGCGCCGTCGTAGGTGTAGGTGCGCTTGCGGCCGGTGACGTTGTCCGTCATGGTGCGGATCTTGCTACCGTCGGTGGCGTTGTCCGTGCCGTAACCGTAGGTGTAGTCCAGGTCGACCAGGGTTCCCTGGTCGGAGGTCACCTTGATGTTCTTCGGCCGGCTGGAATTGTCCGGGTCGACCTTCTGGACCGTGCCGCCGGGGTAGGCGGTCGTGGTACGCACGTCGTTGTTGTTGTACTGGTACGTCGTCACCCGGCCCTGGGGGTCCTTCAGTTCGGTGAGCTTGTTGACCTCGTTCCAGGTGTAGTCGGTCTTGCCGGCCGGGTCCTGGTAGTAGTCGACGTTGCCCGCCGCCGTGTAGGCGAGCAGGGTCTGGGAGCCGTCCTGGAGATGGCGGACCGTCTCGCGCTGCAGCGGGTCGAACTCGTACTTCACCGTTCCCGTGCCGTCGGAGCGCTGGACGAGGTTGCCGTCGCCGTCGTACCAGTACTCGACCTTCACCGTGTTCGGCGAGGTGACGGTGCGGATGCGGTCCAGGTTGTCGTACGTGTAGGCGACCTTCACGCCGCGGGCGTCGGTGACGCTCGCGGTGCGGCCGAGATCGTCGTAGGTGTACGTCGTCCTGCCCAGGGGCGCCGGGGCCTTGGCCCACTCCAGGTTGCCCTTGGCGTCGTAGTGGAAGTCGGTCTGCACCGTCTTGCTGGACGTCATCTTCGTCCTGGCCGCGCAGCGCTGGCCCTCGAAGCCGCCGCAGGTGGGCGTGGCGGGGTTGTAGTCGTAGGAGACGCTGCCCCCGCCGGTGCCGGTTTGCGCGACCGTCTTGGTGTTGCCGGCCGTGTCATAGGTGAAGGCGGTCTTCTCGCCGTCCGGGTTGGTGGAATCGGAGGGTACGTCGCCACCGGCTACGGTCTGCCAGTGGTTGACCGTGGTACCACCGGTAGGAGCCTTCACGGACTCGAGGTTGTTGCGGTTGTCGAAGCCGTAGTCGGTGACGTTTCCGGGGGTGGTGCCCGTACCCATAGCATCGGTGGCGGTGTCGATGTTGTGGTTGGCGTCGAACTTGGTGGACCGCTTGCGCTGGAGATGGTCGGTCACGTCGGTGACCTGGCCGTCACCGTCGTGCTCGTACTGCGTCGTGTGCAGTTCGGGGTCGGTGGCGGTGGTCTTGCCCGCCGCCGTCGCCGAGTCGCTGGTGTAAGCGTAGGTCCAGGTCGGGCCCGTGCCGCCGGAGGCGTTGAAGCCGGTGGCGCGCAGCATCGAGGTGATCCGGTTGACGTCGTCGTAGGTGAGGACCGTCACCCGGCCCTCTGCCGTGGTGATCTTGTTGATGCGGCCGGAGGTGTCGTAGCCGAAGGTGACCGTCTTGCCCTCGGTGTCGGTGGTGGTGGCCAGGTTGCCGTCCGCGTCGAGGTTGTAGACGGCGGTGCGGCCGGTGTTGTCCTTGGCCTGCCACTGCGACGGGTAGGTCTTGTAGAGGTCGATCCACCGTCCTGAGCGGGTTTCGGCGAGTTTGAAGCCCTTGTTCTGGCCGTTCTCGTCGTGCTGGGTGACGGTGATGGTGCCGTGGTTGCGGTCGGTGACCTTGGTCAGGCAGCCGTTGGCGTCGTAGGTCTCCTTCGAACCCGACTTCCACTTCGTGAGGGTGTAGGTGCCGTCGGAGTTCTTCTTCAGGTCCTCGGAGTAGCCCTTCGGGGTGGTGAAGGAGCCGTCGCTGTTCTTCTTGAAGCGGACCGTGGCGCCGGAGGCGTCGTAGAAGACGACCTCACTGCCGGAGATGGACAGGTAGCGCTCGTACTGCTGCCACCAGCGCTGTGAGACGCGGCCCCACGGGGCGTCCAGCGAGTTGTACGTCCGCGCGAGCCGCAGGCGCTGGCCGACGCCGGCGATGTCGAAGTCCGTGGCCGTGAGCATCAGGTTGCCGGTCGAGAAATCGATCTTCGCGGTCAGCGTGTCCGTGATCGCGAAGCTGGTGTAGCGGTGCCAGGGCACGTCGCCCTGTCCCTCCGGCACCAGGTTCAGGACCGACGCATCCGCCGCGACGCCGGTTCTCGCCGTCTTGCCGGACGCGGGATTCTGGGCGTGCGCGCGCTGCTCGCGCAGCCAGGGCACGTACACCTCGTCCGTCGGGTTCTTCGACGGCTGCGATTTCACCGGCCGGTTCGCCCCCACCTTCACCGCCGGCATCGTGAAGCGGGGGCTGTCCTTGCCCCACGCCGACACCGGTTCGCCAGCGGCGGTCGCGTCCGCGGCCGGCAGGACGGCCGCGGCCAGCGCCGCCGCCGCCACCACCGCCGCGGCCGATACTGATCTTTTCCGGGCACGCCGAAGAGACGTGCCGAAGGCACGCGAGTGCATGACTTCCCCCACAGCAAGACAGACCCCAGCAACCCCAGTGGCCACCGGGCCCGCACACGCTGTCACGGGATTCGCACAAAGATCCGCGCCGTTCCCGCCGATTCCCTTCACATACGGGCCGGAATCCGCCCCTCCCCTTCGAGGCCGCCAATACGGACCAACCGCGACATCACGACGTCACAGTGGCCTGTTCGCCGAGCAACGGCCCTGCCCAAGGCGCGCTACGAACGACCGAAAAACCATGTTCACCCGCGAGCCCCCGGCCTGATGCCATCGGCCGACACACGGGAGGCCGCTGCCTGGACAGACTGGTCTGCTGGGCGGCCTCCCCAGCGTCGACGGGGTCGGCCGAGCGCGCTGGCCGTTCCGACTCGTCCCGGGCTCGCCCCGGCTATGTGCCGGCAGAATGCGGCCGGCCACTTCCCGTTCGGTGAGGGACTGAAGCTCCGGTCGGCTGTCGTCCTGCTGGCTGGCCTTGGTGAGCAGGGTCTGGATGCCGGCCTGGCACCGGTCGGTGAGCCGGGCGACGTCGCCGGAGTCGTCCAGGTCCGAGCGGACGGCGACGGCCGGGCCGCCCGCCGGGCAAACCCGGCGGGCGTGGGGACGGCCACTGTGGGTTGACTTGAAAGTGCGATGCGGCGGAGCAACCCCCGCGGCCGCCGCGCCCGGTCACCAGGTCCCCGCCGTGACCCCCGAAGCCGCCGGACGCGAGCCGACGGTGAAGCTCCCCGGGCAAGTCATCACAGACTTCACCCGGCCCGACCGAGTCATGGAAACAGATCACTGCCTGTGCCCGCCGTCATGGTGTCGGACCTGTCCTCACCGTCAACGAGTACCTCACCGAACTGACCTCGCTGGTGTGCGCCGAACTCGGCCTGCCCGGAAACGACCCGCGCCTTGCCCACGCAGCCCACGACAAGATCGAGATCCGGGCGAACACCGTCCGAGAGCAACCTCCGTGCGAGCGGGGGTTGTTCGTCGGTCATCGGTACGGCGCGACCCGAACGCATCGCCGCCTGCCGGGACACGGCCCTGCGCGAGCCGGACCTCACCCGCGAGGCGTGGTACGCGCGCGGCGTGCCCCTCCCCTGAGACGCGAGGAGCGGAACCTGGGGCAGGCGAATCCCCGTCAGGTGACTCGGCGCGCGTGAGACCGGCGCGCAGCGGGTCGATCGACGGGCAGTGTGGGCATCGAGATACTCGTCGCCGTCTGGCAGCGCCTCCTTCTCGCCGCCCCACGGAAGGACGGCAGCACGGCGAGTTCTGTGTCAGGCCCGTGATGAAACCGCAGATCGGTTGTGAATATCCGGTCCCTTTTCTGCGCCCTTCACCACAGCACTGCCGCAAAGCAACGAATCGAGCTGTGGCGATATGGTCGGCCGATGTACCGATATGCGGCCCGCATCCGCCCCCAAGTAGGTTGAGCAGCTTCCCCACCGGCTCGAACGGCCTACTCGCAGAGCGCTTTATGATCGTCGGCGAACTACTGGCTTTGCGTCCGTCCCCCTGCCGTCGACGTTTCCTGGCGACCGGGAATGCAAGAACTCCGAGCGAGTCGCGTGGCCGAGGCGCAGGGGAAGAAGGGTGAACTCCATGGCTCTCGGGCTGCTCCGTCGTCGGCGTTCCCGTGGTGCCTCCGGTGCCGTGTCGAGCATTTCGGTCCCGCTGCCGCCCGGCGCCGGGGCGTTCGGCTTCGAGGTGCTCGATCCCATGGGGCAGCCCATGGGCGGAGCCGAGGTCACCGTGACCGCGCTGGACAGCCACCGGATCGCGACGCGTGGCGCCACGGACCCCCACGGCTACTTCATAGCCACGCTGCCACCCGGCTCCTACAGCGTGATGATCGTGGCCGAGGGCCTGTCACCCGCCCGCGAGGACCTCGACATCGCGGCCGGGGTGGCAAGGCCCACCGCACAAGTCGCGCTCCAGCCCGCCCGCCAGTTGGAGCTCCCGACAGCCGGTACCTGGCTGTTCGACCCTCCGCACACCGCGATCCGGTTCATCGCCAAGCATGTCGGCATGGCCCATGTCCACGGGCGGTTCTCCCGCTTCCAGGGCAGCATCCGCATCGCTCCGGACATGGCCGACTCACAGGTGGCGGTGCGCATCGACGCCTCCAGTGTCACCACGGGCAACAACACCCGCGACAACCACCTGCGTTCGGCCGACTTCCTGGACGTCGAACGCTACCCGTACATCGACTTCACCAGTACCCGGTTCGCCCACCGCGGCGGCTCCAAATGGACCGTGCACGGCACCCTCACCATGCACGGCACCAGCCGCTCCGTCGGCCTCGACACCACGTACCTCGGGTCGATCAACGGGGGCTACGAACAGGAACTGCGCTGCGCGGCCCTCGCGAAGGCCGAACTCCATCGGGAGGACTTCACCCTCAACTGGCGCTCCATGCTCGCCCGCGGCATCGCCGTCGTCGGGCCGACCGTCCAACTGGAATTGGACGTACAGGCGATGTACCGCACCCACGACACGCCCACGCCACCGAAGTAACTCTGCGTAACGGGTTCATCGTCGACCGCATCGCCCTCGGGCGGGGTCACCGAGCGGGGCAGCGCCCCGGCGACACCTTGGCAGCACAGAGCAATCAGATGGGAAAGGGCTCACGATCATGGGTATCTTCGGCCGACGCCAGACCGCCGTCAGCGAGCCGACCCCGGCGCTCGCGGGGGCCACGTCCCGAGGTGTGGCACTCGGCCCGGCACTTCAAGCGCTGACCGGGCGGTGGACGATCGACCGCCCGCACAGCCACATCGGATTCTCCGTACGGCACGCCATGGTCACGACGGTCCGGGGGGCCTTCACCGATTACGACAGCACGTTGTACTTCGACGGAGCCCAGCCCTCCGCGTCGCGGGCCGACCTCGTCATCCGGGTCGCCAGCGTCGACACGGGCGTGGAGCAAAGGGACGCGCACATCATCGGCGCCGACTTCTTCGACGCGCGCCAGTACCCGGAAATGACCTTCCACAGCACCTCCACCGTCCACGAAGGCGGAGAGACCTTCCGCATGACCGGGGACCTGACCATCCGCGACGTCACCCGGCCCGTCGACCTGCAGATCGTCTACCTCGGCTCGGTTCTCGACCCATTCGGCTTCGAGCGGGCCGGCTTCGACGGCACCACCACCATCGACCGCACCGAGTGGGGCCTGGTCTACAACCAGCGCCTCAAGGCAGGGGGCACCATGGTGAGCGAGAAGGTCCGGCTGCAGTTCGACATCTCCGCGATCCGGTCGACGTCCTAGTACTGCAACGGTGTTTGTGCTGAGTGCTGACAGCACTCATCCCCATGGCCTTACGAACGAGAGGACCGCACGTGACTGAACCCCGGCCGGCACGCCCCGACGACACCTTCGACACCTTCTAGGTCGCGCGCCTATGATCCGAGCTGATCCTGTCCGAACCCCTGAACGCATCCTGGCTCGCCGTATGCCGCGACCAGCTCGCCGCCCGGCTGCACCCCGGGGGGCGACGCCCGGGCCTACGTCATCGACGCCACCGGCGGACGACTCGCCAGCTGCGCCCTCGCCCTCCTCCAGCCGTTGCTCCCCACCCCCCAGTCCCCCTGTCGATCAAGGCTCGCAGAGGGGTACAAATCTGTCCCCTGTTTGGCGGTCCAGCGCGCGTGTGAGCCTGAAAGCCGTCGGTATCCGTGCGACCAGGGAATGTGACGTGCACAGCATCGAAGAACGTATCGAGGGGCTCGAGAGTCGCATCGCGATCGAGGACCTGCTCTCCGGGTACTGTCACGGCTTCGACGGCCCGGACCGCGAGCTCCTGCGGTCCTTGTGGACGGACGACGCCGTCTTCGACCTGGGCCCCCGCTTCGGCGGCCCTGTCCAGGGCATCGAGGCGATCATGGCCAAAGCCGAGGACCTGTGGGCGGCGGTGCCCGTGATGTACCACTGGATGGCCAACCTGATCGTGAACATCGACGGGGACACGGCGAGGGCCAAGAGCGCACTGGACTGCTTCGTCGTCTCCCGTGAGGACGGCCCCACACAGGTCACCGGCGTGTACACCGACCGGTTCGAGCGGCGCGACGGTGTCTGGAAGTTCCGGCACCGCGCATTCGACCTCCAGTTGTGGGCCCCGCTCAACGGGTGGTCTGCCGCGGCCGGGAGCAAGGCGGGACAGACCAAGGTCTGACCGCCGGTGGTACCGGGCGATGCGGGGGTGGGAAAACCGCGGTTGTCGGGTCGAGGCCCTCTTCCGGAGCACCCGGTTCAGTCATCGACATCGCGGCACGCTGGGGTTTCTTCCCTCCCTGGCGGTTCGCCCAGCAGTACCGCGACAGGTTCGGGGTCCTCTCCTCGGACACGGCCCGTCCGTCCCGCCTACCAGCGTTGGCGCCGGCCGGGCCGACGACACCGGACCCTGCGAGCGCCTCGTCGATTCCCGACCGGGTGCCGTCGCATGGTCACGGCGAGCCGAGCCCGGTCTTCCGAACAGGTCACACCGCCGAAGTGGCCCGCCCGCCGAGATTCCCTGGGTGATGTGGAGGACCACCGCAAGGACGGGCGCAGCCGCGCCGACGGTTGCGTATCCGCGCAGCTCGGATCGGCTGTATTCGCGGTCGTCGGTTCCCGGGTGTCCGTGTTCTCCGCCTTCCGGTGCCGCGTTCAGGGGTTCCGCGGGGAGCGCGGAACGGCTTCGGGGTACGGATGAGGGCCACGGCTCGGGGGCAAGAAGCGAACGTGGCGCGGGCCGGTTCATCGGATGTCGTGGAGGCCGGACGGGCTCAGGCCCATGACTGTAGCGACCTCTCAGCCGGAAGCGTGGGCGGTGCTCAGGCCTTCGCCTCGACTCGGGGTCCCACGGCCTCGAAGATCAGGCCGAGCCGCTGCGGGTGGAGCGCCTCGCTGATCACCATCTCCGGCGTGTTGTACCGCGCGGCGAGGGCGTCGATCGATTGCTGCAGGTCGTCGATCTCCAGCTCGTAGATCGCGAGGTAACCCCATGGGAAGGGTGCGTCGGCGCGCTGCGCGGGAGCCAGCTCGAATCGCTGGGCGGAGACGAAACCGGGTATCCGGAGAGCGTTGTGCACATGCGTGTTCGTGTACCAGTCGTTGAACTCCTCCTCCTTCCCCTCGACAGGTTCGTCAGTACGACGTAGGTGTACCTAGGCACAACTGCCTCCTGCGACGGCTCTGTTGGCGGGTGCGCACCATGCGCGACCCGACAGCGGGCTTGAGACGCTTCATGCCTCACGGATCAGGCCGCGGACCACTGGTGAAGACACGCGACAGGCGATCGTCGTCCGGGGCGACGGACTCGTCCTGTCACGGATGGCGATACTGCCACGGGCGCCCGGGCGAGCACCATGACGGCGCACAATATTTTATACATGGGCACACATGAGCGTCCTTACTTGCGGGAGCACCGGGGCCGTCGTCCGCCCCCTCCGGCGACGCCTCCGAGGTGACAGGCCGCGTCCTGGCCGCCGGCGAGGGCTGCGCGGTGGGTGCGTCGACGACGGCGCTCGACTGCGACGTGCCGGGCGGAGGAGTGAGAGGCCGGTGCCGTTCAAGCAGTGCCGGACGGCCGGCGCCGTACCGCTGAACTCCCGGTCAGGGGCTGCTCTTTCCCTGCATGGGTGCTTTCACACGATTTGCCCGGGCCACCACTTTTAGTGTCCAACTTCCTGCACATGCTGCCGGACTCCTCTTCCGCCGCGTCTCGGAAGCTTTCTTAATGTGTGCAGCCGCCGGAATGGTTCCGGGGCACGTCTTCCCCCTGAGGTGGAATCAGCAGTGAGCCCCTTCCGCAATCCTCCTGCCGAGCGTCGCCAGGTCCTGCCGCGCACCCCCCGCCGCGCGGCCCGCACCGCGCTGGCCGCGTCGGCCGTGGTGGCGCTGTCCGCCGCTCTCGGTCTCGTGCCGTCCAGCGCGGTCGGTGCGACGGCCGCCGACACGGCAGCGTCGACCATCGCCGATGCCGCACCGGGTCGCTTCATGCTCGTCGGCAGTACCGGCACCGGACACATCGGAGTGTTCGGCGTCGCCCGCGACGGCAGACTGACCAAGGCCGGCTCGCCCTTCGCCGCGGATGCCGGCTTCTCCATCGTCGTCACGCCCGACGGCAAGAAGGCATACGTCGGCAGCCTGTCGAAGAAGACGATCAAGGGTTACTCCATCGGTTCCGACGGGTCCCTGACGCCGATCGCCGGCGCTGTCGCCCAGTACGACGCGGCCGTGATCGGTCTGGCGTTCTCCCCCGACGGCAAGAAGCTCTTCGCCACGGTCGGCGGCCAGGACAGCGGCACCATCCGGGCCCTGTCGGTGTCTTCGTCCGGTACTCTCACTCCTCTCGGAGCACCGCTCACCATCCCCGGCAACAGCTTCCTCAGTCAGCCCGTGGTCACCCCCGACGGTCGGCACGTGTTCGCGAGCAGCTTCTCGGGGAACACCGTGACCGCCTACGCGATCGGCTCCGGCGGTCTGACCCAGGTCGGCCAGCCGGTCGACGCCGGAAAGGGGCCGGCCATCCCCGGGATCACACCCGACGGCCGCTTCCTGTACCTCACCAACGAGCAGGGCAACACCATCACCGGCTTCGCGGTGGGGGACGACGGCTCGCTGTCGCCGACCCCGGGATCCCCCTATGCGACCGGCAATCTGCCGCACGGCATCGCCGTGACCCCCGACTCCAAGCGGCTCTACTTCCCCGAGGCGGGCAGCGGCAAGGTCGACGGTTTCCAGATCGCCGACGACGGTGAGCTCACCCCGCTGGCGAACGTGCCCGTGGCCGCCCCGGCCAACACGATGCCCGGACTGGTCCTGCTCAGCCCCGATGCCAAGCGGCTCTTCCTGGTCGACGTCCTGACGACGAACCTGACGTCGAAGGTGCACAGCTACAACGTCGCGGGCGACGGCGGACTCGCCCCCACCGGACTTCCCTCCACGGATTCCGGCGCTCTGTTCTCGGACGGCCCCAACACCGTGATGACCCCCGACCAGGGGCCGACCGCCAAGGTGAGCACCGTCTACAGCAGTGGCCTGACGGGCGTGTTCACCGCGTCCGGCTCGACCGACCCGGACGGCTCGGTCACCGAGTACCGGTGGACCTTCGGCGACGGCACCACGACGACCACCACGACGCCCGAGGTGACCCACACCTTCGCCCAGGGCGGCACGCGGACCGTCGGCGTCACCGTCGTCGACGACGAAGGGTGCGCGGACACACCGGTCTTCACCGGACAGGTCGTCACCTGCAACGGCGGGCCGAAGGCGAACGCCACGACGCAGGTCACCCTGGGCTGACACCCTTTCCGGAGAAGAGAATGTCTCTGTTCCCCCGTCTCACAGCGACGGGGGAACAGAGACATTTCATGGGAAGGGGGAATTCGGTCGGCGGTGCCGGCCGCAGAGCCGACGATCACCAGACTTTTGCGTGGCCGGTGCCACCGCCACCGCGATACCCGTCGGCGGCTCAGGTCATCGCCAGGCGCCCGCATGGCATGGAGCCCGGAGGAACATCTGGCGTTCATGGACGACGACCAGGTCGCCACCAGCGTCCTGTCGCTGACCGCGCCCAGTGTTGTCGGCTGGCAGGGCCAGGAGCGCCGGGGCGTGGCCCGCAGGGTCAACGAGTACGTGGCGGAGCTGGTCACTCGGCATCCGGACCGGTTCGGCAACTTCGCCACCGTCCCGGTGCCGGACGTCGAGGGCGCCGTGGCCGAGGCCGAGTACGCGCTGGACGAGCTGGGTGCCGACGGCGTCGTACTCCTGAGCAACTGCGAGGGGGTGTACCTGGGGGGACCCGAAGTACGCGCCGCTCTGGGAAGCGCTGAACCGGCGGTCGGCCGTGGTGGTCATCCATCCGGGCTACCCCCTGGTCCCGCTCCTGCCGGACGTGCCCGGCCCGCTCGTGGACTATCCGTTCGACACCACTCGCAACGCCGTGCAGATGGTGTTCACCGGAGTGCCGGACAGGTATCCGGACGCGAAGATCATCCTGTCGCACGCGGGCGGGTTGGTCCCCTACGCCGTGATGAGCTTCTGTGCGTTGCAGCCGGCGCTCGATCCCGACGGGCCCACCGCCGAGCAGTTGCCGGCGAAGTTCAAACTCTTCTGCTGGGACACCGCCCTGTCCTCCGGGCCGGATGCCTTCCCCAGCTTCCTGGCCTTCGCCGATCACGAACGCATTCTCTTCGGAAGCGACTTCCCCTACGCGCCCGCGCCCGTCGCGGCGACGTTCACCCGGCCCCTGGGCACACATAGCGGCCTGACGGACGAGCAGAAGATCGCCTTTGACCACGGCAACGCGAGGAAGATCTTAGCGCGCCTGTCCTGACGAGGGCGGGCGCGCGGGGACGGGGCGATCAGCGGGCGAGGCGGGGGAAGAGTGCCTCGGCGTTGCCGCGGTCGATGGCTTCGGCCTGGCCCGGAGTGAAGTCCGGGTAGGTCTCCAGGAAGTGGTTGTAGTAGGAGCCGGCCTCCTGCGGGGCGAAGGGCCAGTCGCTGCCGTACAGCACGTGGCCGGGCTCCGCGAAGGCGAGCAGGGCCGGCAGGGCGGAGGGGCTCGCGGACAGGGCGGTGTCGAAGTAGAACCGCTTCAGGTCGCGCAGGATGTCGTCCGCCTTGCGGTCCCGGTCCACGACGGTGGAGGTCAGGCCGGAGAAGCGGTAGGCGGCATACGGCAGGAATCCGCCGCCGTGGGAGAGGATGACGCGGACGTCGCGGTAGCGGTCCATGACGCCGTTCAGCACCATGTTCAATGCGGTGCGGGTGGTGTCGAAAACGTAGTCCGCGAGCGGGGCGGGGGTGCCAGGCAGCAGCGTCATCGGGGGCTGCGCGGGGTGGACGAAGACGTTCGCGGCGCGGCGGTTCAGTTCGGCCCACAGCGGCTCGAAGTCCGCGTCGCCGAGGTACTTGCCGTGGGCGTTGGACATCAGGACCACGCCGTCGGCCCCCAGGACGTCAAGCGCGTGAACGGCCTCGGCGACCGCGGCGTCGACGTCGGGCAGCGGGATGCCGGCGAAGTGGCCGAACCGGTCGGGATTGTCCTTGACGACCTCGGCGCCGTACTCATTGACGGCGCGGGCCAGCTCGCGGGCGGCCGCGTCGTCGCCGAGGTGGACGCCGGGCGCGGTGACGGACATGACGCTGGTGGCGATGCCCTGCTCGTCCATCATCGCGATCGCGCTCTGCGGGCTCCAGGCCGGGATGGCCCAGCCGCCGGAGTTCAGGCCACGCGCGGCCAGGGTGTCGGCCCAGACAGACGGGACGATGTGGTTGTGGACATCGATACGTGCGGGGAAACCCATGACTCCAAGCCTCCTAAAAGTTAGCTTGCTAATGACTGCACGAAGAGAACGATCTCCATGACTCGGCCGGGGACGAGGCGGGCGTGCCGGAGCTGGCGCAGGCCGCCGACCGGCTGTTCTATGCCATGCGCCGCTCTCGGGCGGCCACCATGGGCCGCTCCGGAGCCGGGCTGTCCATGGCGCAGCTCACGCTGCTGGAGCCCCTGGCCGCGGACACGGGGGGCGAGGGGCTGCCGGTCGGCAGGCTCGCCGTCACCGCCGAGGTCAGCGTCCCCACCGCCACCCGCATGCTCAAGCAGCTCGAAGCGGTGGGCGTGGTCACGCGGCAGCGTTCCCCGCACGACGAGCGCCAGATCCTCATCCGCCTCACCGAGGACGGCGCCGGCCGGCTCGCGTCGATGCGGGCGGAACTGCGGGCCCGCCAGGCCGAGGCACTGTCGCACTTCACCCCCCAGGAACGCCGCGAACTCGCCGCGCAGCTCGAGCGCCTCGCCGGCATCATCGGCGACACCATCCCCGGCCGGCCGAACGGGAGGCCGCGCGGCACTGACGCAGCCCGATGTCCCAGACCAGCTCGGAAAACAGCGCGTCCCACTTCGTGACCCGCAGGGGCTGCTCCTCGATGGGCAGCATGCAGGACTGCGGCGCCCACGCCAGATCACTCATCGCGCTCGCTCCCACCATCACGAACCGGGCGGGAACACCTCCGGCGGTGAACCTGTACCCAGGTACCGGTTGCAAGCCCCGGGTCGGCCTGACTGGCACGCCGGTCCTCCGCAGACATTGAGAGACTCCGGGTTCGGCACCGGAGTCCTCCGTGGCGGGTGGGGTAGGTCGGCCGCAGCAATCGCATCCGGGGCGTCCGCAGGGGTCCAGCCTCAGAGATCAACGGAACCGTGTTTATCGGTATGGGCGGGCGGGGCCTCCACCGAGGCGGCGACCACGCGTGGGCGCTCCCGCTCTCAGCTGAGCTTGTCGAGTGCGGTGAGGACGTCGGCCGGTTCGGCTCGGGTGGTGTAGTCGGAGTCGACGAAGGCCCAGCCGATCGTGCCGTCGCGGTCGATGACGTAGGTGGCGGGGATCGGAAGGGTGCGGGCGTGGCCGGCATTGGAGCGGTGGAGGTCGATGCCGAGGCGCCCGTAGACGGTGGCGAGGTCGTCCGGCAGGTCGAAGGCGAGGCCGAACTGCCTGGCGGCTTCGCAGCCGATGTCGCTGAGCACGTCGAAGGCCAGCTCGTTCCTCTCCGCGTGCGACAAGGACTCGTCGGGGGTCTGCGGTGAGACGGCGACCAGGCGGGCGCCGCGGGCTGTGATGGCGTCGTGGTGCTGCTGCAGGGAGCGCAGGGCGATGTTGCAGTAGGGGCACCAGGCGCCACGGTAGAAAGTCAGCACCAGCGGGCCGTCGGCGAGCAGTTCGTCCAGTGTGACGGTCCGCCCGGTGGCCGAGGGCAGTGTGAAGGACGGGGCCTTGGCGCCGGCTGTCAGAGCCTGGCCGGCCTGGCCGGCCTGGCCGGAGGCGGCCAGCTCGCGGGCCGCGCGCTGCATCACGGCGCGGACGTCGGCGGGGATCTGCTGCTGGCGGCTGTCGAAGAAGGCGCGCAGTTCGGCGTTGACGCTCACGGGTCTCCTCACGAAGAAGCATCTCGGAATGACCGTTTCAAGATAGCGATCGGAGTGCGCTCCACGTCAACGGACGAGGCGATATCTTGGAACCAGGAGTTCAAGATGACGGCGGGAGGCGACATGGCGGACGTCAAACACTTCGATCCGGACGCGACTCTGGACACCGTCATGCGGCTGTTCTGGCGGCAGGGCGTGGCCACCACCGGGATCCAGGACATCGTCAACGCCACGGGGCTCAACCGCTCCAGCCTGTACTCGACCTACGGCGGCAAACAGGAGCTGTACCGCGCCGCCCTCAACCGCTATGTCGAGGAACGATCCCGGCCGGCCCTCGGCCGTCTCGAAGAGGACGACCGCGGACTGCCGGCCGTCACCGACTTCTTCACCACCCTCATCGAGACCCGCTGCACCGGCGAGTACGCCCGGTGGGGCTGCATGGTCTCCAATGCGCACGCCGGCACCGAGAACGGCGACCCCGAGGTGCAGGCCCTTCTCGACCGCCAGCACCAGCGGCTGCGCAACGCGCTGCTCACCGCGCTCCGCGCAGCTCAACGCCGGCGGCAACTCGCCGAAGGCGTCGACCCCGGGTCCGCGGCCGACATCCTGGCCCTTCTCGCGCACGGTGTGAACCTGCGCTCCCGCGCCGGCGCGGAGCCCCAGCAGCTGCAGGCGACCGCTGCCGCGGCGATCACCGCCGTGACGAACAGGCAGTGAATCGCCCGGCCCTGGCGACGGGGATCACCGAACGGCAGATGAACTGGGTCCACCCCGCCAACCACCGAGCCGTGGCGTCACCCGGATGACTCGCACTACCGGCCGCTCCACCGCGACGTCCTCAGCCGACAGGACGCGGCCGTGCTGTTCCAGGCGTCCTACGAAGGCTCCGTCCCCACCGACCCCGAGGAGCCGACCGCGGCCACCGTCGCGGGCCTGCTCGACGCCGGGCTCTTGGCCCGCGCCGACGACGGCACCGCCGTCCTGGCCGACGACGTCCGGTACGGCCTCCGCCTCACCGACGCCGAAGGCGTCAGTACCTAAGGGTTGTCCCGCAACGATCTTGACTCCGAGCTGAGCCGAGGCACGATGGTTGTCACGTAGGCAGTCTTGTTGCCACCTTCGAGGTCTGGCGCCGGAGGGTCGTTCTCTCAGCTCTTGAGGGCATCCGCGATCTGCTGGGCGGCCTGGGCCGGTGTGAGGTGCGTGGTGTCGACGACCTCGGCCTCGGCGTGCAGCCACATGCGGGCCGCCTCGGCGTAAGGCTCGAGGTACCGGAGGCGGAACGGGGAGTCGGGGCCGAGGACGGTGTCACCGGCGATGCGCCCGCGGAGGGTGTCCTGGTCGGCGTGGAGGACGAAGTGCCGGATGGGAATGGCGTGCTGGGCGAGGCCTGAGCTGATCTCACGCCAGTACCGTTCGACCAGCACTGTCATGGGGATCACCAGGGTGCCTCCGGTGTAGTCGAGTACGCGGCGGGCGGTCTCGACCACGAGGGGCCGCCACGGTGGCCAGTGCTGGAAGTTGTCCGTCGTGGGTAGCCCCGGCGTGATGCCCATGAGCGTCTCGCCGACCTTCTCGGCGTCGAACACCCGTGAATCGGGGATCAGCCGCTGTACGAGCGCGCTGGTCGTTGTCTTGCCCGCGCCGTGGGTGCCGTTGAGCCATACGATCATGGACCTGACGCTAGCGTCGTGCAGGCATCGGGGCGGGGCTTTTGGTGACAGCCGGGCCGCTGAATGAGGTTGTGCGGCAGATCGGATGCCTCGCCCATGACAACCAGAACGCTTCGACCGACCCTTTCTGGCGGCTCGCCCGACCCCGTTGGTGACAACTACTGGGCCTCGGCTCACGAGCGCGGAGCCGCTTGCAGAGTCGACGAGGTGCTCAGCCGGTGGTTCGTGAGGTGTCCAGGGACTGGGCGAAGCCGGCGAGCGTGTGGAAGTCGTTCTCCCGGAGGCCGATCCGTGGGTTGACGTGGTGGAGGAGCCCAGGCCCTTGGTGGTGTGCGGTCACGTAGGTCTGATCCAGCGCGCTCTGCTCGTCGTCCACCCAGGCGAAAGGACGGCCGCCTGCGTAGTCCACCAGCGGTCCGGTCTTCCAGTGGACTCCATCGGGGCGTTCTCGGAGCAGGGCGTCGCCGAAGTTCACAAAGGGAAGTTCCGGAAGGCCGAGGACCGGTGCGATCCACCGGTTGGCGTCATCCATCCATGTGGTGGCCCAGCACAGCTCGAAGCCGAGCCGGAGCAGGGCGCGTCCGTGCTCCGGGTTGAGCCAGACCCGCAGGGTGCGTCGTCGGGACGACGGGCCCCTGTCGTCCTGATGGGCATCGTTCCGGGGGACCCGGAGCGTGGTGTAGCCGTCGGGACGTCTCTCCGGCTTGGCTGCGTAGGGGTTGAGCGGCCCGTCCACGTCGAGGAACAACAGTGGTCGGTTCACGGTATCCCCCGGGTTTGCTCACTGTGGACTGCCTCGATCAGCGTAGCTGTGGGATTGTCTCGGGGTGAGGTCGGCCTGAGTGATGATCACGGTGTGGCGAGTGTGATCACGGCGTCGGAGCCGTCCTGGATAACCCCGTTCACCGGGCTGAGCCCGCGCTGCTTCGGCAAGCTGCTGACCGTGCTGCGGCGCGATGGAGCAGATGTGATCCACCGAGGCCGACCGTGGAGTCTGCCGCTGGAGGACAGGGTGTTGCTGGTCACGGCCTACTGGCGAACGAACCTGCCATTGCGGCAGCTCGCTCCGCTGTTCGGCGTCTCGAAGTCCACGGCCGGCCGAGTCATCAACCACCTCGGACCCCTGCTCGCACTCCAGCCCCGCGAACGGTTCGCCAAAGACACCGTGCTCATCGTGGACGGCACTTTGGTCCCCACCCGCGATCACACCATCGCCGAGCGGTCGAAGAACTACCGGTACTCCACCAACCACCAGGTCGTCATCGACGCCGGCACCCGCCTGGTCGTCGTGGTCGGCCGGCCGCTCGCCGGGAACCGCAACGGCTGCAGGGCATGGGAGGAATCCGGCGCCAAGGCCGCCGTCGGCAAGACCCTCACGATCGCCGACGGTGGCTACCCGGGCACCGGCCTTGTCATCCCGCACCGCCGACAGCGCGGCCAGGTCGAGCTCTCAGCCTGGAAAGAGGAGCACAACAAGTCCCACAAGCAGGTCCGGGCCCGGGTCGAGCACGTCTTCGCCCGCATGAAGACCTGGAAGATCCTCCGTGACTGTCGCCTCAAAGGCGACGGTGTCCACCACGCCGTGCTCGGCATCGCTCGGATGCACAACCTCGCCCTCGCCGGATAGGCAAGCGGGCCGCACGGCGGCCACTATGCCCGAGGCGGCTTCAAGATCTTTGCGGGACAGCCCTTAGACACACCTCACGTCGGCACCACTGACACCAGACGTCGGAACCCACTGCCATCCTGATGCCGCCCGACACTCGCGGGTGAGCAGAGCAGAACAGCCAGGGCGGCAACGCCCTGAACAACTTCTACACCTACTGGCCGGGTTCCAAGACGCACGTCCTGTCGGACGCGAACGGACTGCCCCTGGTCGTCGGCGTCTCGGCCGGCAACACCCACGACAGCGAAGCACTGAAGCCCATGGTCGCCGGTCACCAAACGAGACACGACCCCCACCGCGGCCGCCACTTCAAGCCCCAGCGCCTGCATGCCGACAAGGCGTATGACATCCCCCACCTGCGGAAATGGCTACGAGGCAGGCGCATCGACGTGCGCATCGCCCACAAAGGCTGCGGCCGGATCGCGTGGAGACGTCGCGCCTTACACGGCCCGGGCGCCGAGCTGCGCCGGGCCAGGCACTACGCCGCCCCCGCCGCCACAGACACCTTCGCACCCCTCGCACGCGACGCAGGGCTGGAGTTCCGCAGTCTGCCCGCCGACACCCGTGGGCGTGGCGGCGACACAGGCAGACGTGAACTGATGCGCACGGCTGCCGCGTTCATCACCGTACTGGGTCAGGGCTTCGCCGACACGGTGGACAAGGGCACGGACCTGCTCCTGCTGTCGACCACTACCGCCCCGCTCAGCTGGCACCTCACCGAGGCCACGGGCACACCGAGCATCGGGGTTCACCTCCAGCCCACCGCACCGACCGGCGACTTCCCACCCGTCGTCACAGGCTCCCGCTCACTGGGCCGTCTCGCCGACCGGGCCACGGGACGCTTCGCGCTTCACATGGCCGACCGCGTCTATAAACAGGCGGTCGCACAGCTGCGCCGGCGCCTTGCACCCCCTGCGGCCTCCCCTGCCGAGGTGTGTCGACGACAGGACCGAGCGCACTGGCCGATCCTGCACGGCTTCAGTACAGCCCTGGTGCCCGCCCCTCCGACTGGCGCTCCGGCCTGGAGGTCGTAGGCAACTGGTGGCGCCATCACGATGCGGGCCAGCGGCTTCCTGCTGAGCTCGAGAACTTCCTGGGTGCCGGTCCCCCGCCTGTCTTCATCGGCTTCGGGAGCATGGCGTCCGGCGACGGGGAACGGCTGAGCGAGATCGCTGTGCGAGCATTGCGCCGCGCCGGGCTGCGCGGCGTCCTCCAGGCCGGCAGCGCCGGACTCGCCGCCGACGGGGACGACGTGCTCACCATTGGGGACGTACCGCACGCACTGCTGTTCCCGCGCCTGGCTGCGGTGGTCCACCATGCCGGGGCCGGCACCTCCTCCGCCGCCTGCGTGCCGGAGTGCCCGCGGTCACCGTCCCCATGACCGCGGACCAGCCGTCTTGGGCAATGCGGCTTGCCGCCCTCGGCGCCGCCACCCACCCGATCCCCTTCCGGTCCCTCACCACCGAACGGCTTGCCGACTCGCTTGACCGCGTAGTGAAGCAGCGGGCACACAACCGAGCCGCCGCAAGAGCGGCGAAACATCTGACGGCCGAGAACGGAGCAGGTCAGACACTCAAGACCATCCAGCAGATGGCTGATGGACGACACCGGTCCGAGTGGATCCGCATCAGCCCAGGAACGCCGTCAGGTGTTCGTTCAGTCGCTGCGGCGCGGTAAGGGGCAGCGAGTGGTGGGTGGCTCCGGGCAGTACCACCACCTTGCCCTGCGGGAGCTCCCGGCAGGCTCGGTCGGCGACCTTCCCGGCATGGTGGGCGCGGCTGTGCTCCGCGAGCAGGACCAGGACGGGCATACGAAGGTCGGCCGCCCGGGGGCGGGAGCCTGTGATCAGCTTGCGGCCGGGAACGGTGGCGGCCAGAGCGTACAGGCGCTGCCAGGACCTGTCCGGGTGGGTCCCCGCCGTCTCCCATGCCAGAAAAGCGGCAGCGCGGGCCTGACTGGGGCGGAGGAGAAGGGGCAGGGCGCGCAGCAGATAGCCAGGCCTGAAACCGGCGAAGACCTGGGTGGGGTCGAGGAGGGCCAGGCGGTTGACCCGCTGGGGTGCGTGGAGGGCGTACCTGACGGCCAGCCAGGCGCCGTACGAGTGGCCGCACATGTGCGTACGGGTGAGGCCCAGCCCATCCAGCAGGGAGTCCAGCCACGCGGTCAGGTCGTCGGCGGTCGTCAGAGGTGTGCCGCCGCTCCGGTCGGTGCGGCCGGCGTCGCCCAGGAGATCCACGGCATAGATGCGGTGACGCCGGCCCAGAGCCGGTGCGTTGGCGAACCAGACCAGACCGGTGGCGGAGCCGCCGTGCAGCAGCACCAGCGGGGCGCCGTCGGCCGGACCGTACACATGGACCCGGGTGCGCCCGTAGGGGGTGACGATGTCGCGCTCCTCGGTGGAGTGCGGCCAGTGGCCGCGGAGTTCGTCGTAGGCGAGGTCGAAAGCGGTCCGGGACACTGGGCTTTCCTCTCGTCGAGCGATAATCTCGGTGAGCGAGATATTACGCATGGGTCCCAGGGAGTGTGAATGAACGACCAGAGTCCGGTGATGGAGCTGGTCCACGTGCTGCGTGCGGTGACCGTGGAGTTCGACCTGCTCGGCGCCGAGTTCGCCGCACGTCACGGTCTGCACCCCACCGACGTACGCGCGTTGATCCACCTGCTGGACGCGGCGCGGGAGGACATCCCTGCCACGCCGGGATGGCTCGGTCGTCAGATGCGCCTCAACTCGGCCGGTACCACCGCCCTGGTCGACCGGCTGGAGCGGCTCGAACTGGTCCGGCGCACTAAGGACACCGTCGATCGGCGACGCGTGCTGCTGGAGGTGGAGGAGAAGGCGACGGAGCTCGGCTGGTCCTTCTTCGGGCCGGTGATCGCCGAGGTGGTGGCGGTCGCGGAAGGCTTCGACACGGGCGAACTGGAGACGGCGCGTAGCTTCCTGACCGCGGTACTGCATTCCGCCCAGCAGGCACGAGCGACCTGACCGGTGCCGCTGCGCGGACACGACAGGCTGGGCGAGGTGGCGCGAGGGGGAACCGCTCCCACCTCGCCGCCGCGGACCGACTACGCGCCGGCTGTCCTCTCAAGCTGCTCCCCGCGCCCGCGGGGATGGTCTCGCACGGACGTGAAGGCGACGCTCGCCGCCTGCTCCCCGCGCCCGCGGGGATGGCCCCGGGTCAGCCGCAGGGCCGGTGCCGGTGACCGTCTGCTCTCCCAGGGAGTGGATGCCACCAGGTGGTGGGTAAGGGCCACTCGGTGAAGGCCATCGGACGAGGTGGGACAGAGGAGCCCACCGAGTGGAGTGGATGCGCGACATCGCCGGTGCGAAACGCAGCACCGCATGCGCTCAATGGCCGGGCTCTCGGCCGCGGTACGGTCCGGGCTCCTGCGGGCGGCGCGCCTGCTGGTCGTTCGGGCGCACCGGGTGCACACCTGCCGGACCTGGCCGCCGCCGGCTTGCCGCTCGGGCCCGAGCAGGCCCCGGACGCACGGCGCGGCGGAGTCCGCCGGGTCCGTTCACCTCCGGCTGCTGCGGCGCGCGCGTGCGTACGGACTACCACGAGTGCGCTTGGGCGCCGGGGTACTGCCGTAAGCGGCGCCGGACCGATGGCGGCTTCGGCGAGGGGAACAGCACTGTGGCTTCTCCTCCCGTTTCGCCTCGATGATCTGAGCGATCGCCCCGGTGTAGCGGTCGGTGAACTCCGGGCCCTTCCAGCCGGTCGACGGTCATGGTGTCCATGAGGGCGAGGGCGCCGGCGATCTCCTTCCGGCAGACCTAGGTGGGTGGGGGCAGGAACTGGGTGGGGTCGCGGATCTCGTCGGGCCGGCGCGTGGCGTGCAGGACCAGGACGTCGTCGCCTACCCGCAGCAGCCCGAGGCGTTCGCGGCCGGACCGAACCTACTTCGCGACGGCCACCTTCGCCGAGCGGGGCAGGGCCTTGACCAGCAGTTCCTAAGGCTTGGCCACGACCTGGCCGACGGGCTGGAGGCAGTACCCCGGCGATCCGGACCGGGCCGACCGACTCCAGCGGCGGGAGAGGCCAGTCGAGGCCGACGCCGGGCAAAGGGGCGCAGTCAGGCAGGCGGACGGCCGGTGACGGCCGGCAAAGTCGTTGTCCTGATCCGGCGGTAGGTCCTGAAGCCGTACGCACTCAGTCCCGCCCAGATGACGGTACTGACCAGAGGCCACCACAAATCCCGCCCTCCCTCACCCCGGGCGAGACTGACGGCCCAGTTCACCGCCCAGCTGATCGCAAGGACAAGCGCCACCCACCTTGCCCACCGCCAGATTCCCATAGTTCCCCGGGCACGCGCTTCCTGGGGACTCCGCTTGCCCTGCCGCAATCGTGTGCCATCCATACCTACGCGCCTACCCCCTGCCCGTCCCATGCCTCCCGGCCCCTGAGGGATGACCGAAAACGAACGAACCCACCCGGCCTCAGAGATACACAGAGGTGCTCCGGGGAAGGACTGGCTTGCAGCCGGAAGCCTTGATCCGGTCGGCACGCGGGTGCCGGCCTTCACCGAAGGGGTCGCTCAGCTGCGCCTGGGTGAACGACGTCGCCCACCGTCAGGCCGAGGACGGCACGGCCCCGGCCCAACCATCGCCCGGCCAGGACGCCGGCCTCTTCCTGCGTCTGGGCAAGGGGCGTGCGGGCCGTTCGACGGCCCTCACCAACGACGACCTGACGCAGGAAGTAGCGGAACATCTGCCCCGCGGTGATCAGCACGATATTCATCATGGGGACCACACCGCACGGTCCTGACCTGGAATAGAAGACCGACCGGCCGCACGTGCCGCTACGCGGGAGCAGCAGCCGAACATGAGCAACGCAGGGCCGGATCAGCCCCGCGAAGACATCGGAGATCGGGCCCGGGGGGCCGGCGTCTGGGTTCGGCGCTGCCTGCGGCCGGAGCGGTGCTGGACGATTCTCGCCATGACCAGGCACAGCGGTGATGACCGGGCCCTCGGCCACCGGTTCGGCCGCAGATGTCCCCGACCGGCGGCGCTCTCAGGATCCGGCCGACGGCAGTCCCCCGGCTGGCGCTTCACCCGGCGCGTCATTGAGCAGCGGGCGGCACGGCAGCCGGCCCTCATCGACCGGCGGATCGCCGACGAGGAAGAGCGCCAAGCCGAGCGGCGCCGCGGTCAGGAGCGACGGCGGCAGTCGGCGCAGTGGCTGATCCAGTACGGTCTGAACCGCTCCCACCTCGACGCCGTGCACACCGGTGACTGCGGGGCCGCCGCCAAGACCGGCCGGTACCGCCCCGCCACCCGGCAGCAGACACGCGACGCCCACCGGCACGTCCCGGCCTGCGACCGCTGCCGACCCGACACCGCCCTCGGCCTCCTCGAGTGGACGCAGTCGCCCCGGCCGGCTGCCGGGTGACCGGTGCCCAATATCGAATTCCTTCGGCGGGAACCGTTTTTTGTACCTTTTCTCGGCTTCTTCGATCGATCCCTTGCCTCCGCACATGCCGCCGGGGAGGGAGAGGCATTGGCCGGTGGGGGCGCTAAAGGTGATCGGTGAGTTGTTGGCGTAGGCGTGGCCGTTGAACGACGACGTACGCCTTCTTGCCGTCGGGGGTGACGACGATGGAGAAGCCGGCGTCGAGGGAGACGCCGAACGTGCTGATGTGTCCGGTGCCGGTGCCGGTGCCGCCGACGGGCATGAAATCGAGGATCTGCTCTCCGGGTACTGCCACGGCTTCGACGGCCCCGACCGCGATCTCCTGTGGTCCTTGGTGCCCGAGCTGGTCGGCGCGTCGATGGGAAGACTCGCCCGGGCACGCCGGGGCGGCCATGCCCGGTCCCGGTGGGACGGTGCCCTCCCGCGCCGGTGACGCGGCACCGCCTCCGGGCCCAGTGGTCCGGGCAGCACCAGGAAGAGGGTCCGCATCGCCTCCGGGCCCTCTTCCACGGTCGTGGCGAGGAAAGGGCGACCTGCGCCCGCTGGGTTATGGGCCCAGCGAGCTACCGAGCTGCTCCGCCCCGCGTCCTTGACAACACAGCACACATGCCTGGACGCAGCGAGGCGTCACAGGCCGCCGGGCACGGGTCACCGCGCCACGACCGCCAGCACCTGTGCGCCCCTGACGGTGCCGGACCGACGCGGCGGTGCGCAGACCGCGGTTGTCGGCCCTCGCCAAGCCGCCGGCCCTGTCGGCCGTACCGTCCGGCCGCGCGCGCAATGGTCTCCTCAGTCGTCCCCACCTGGTGGTGGATCAGTCGGCGAACTCGAACACACCCTTGCCGGCGGACTGTTCGTCGAACCACTCGTAGGCCTCGGCCGCCTGGTCCAGCGACCACGAATGGGTATAGAGGTCATCCACGGGGAGACTGTGGGCGACAACGAAGTCCGCACACCGCGCCTGCTCGATCGTCGACATGGTCCACGACGTCATCAGCGTCCACTGCTTCTTGTAATGCTCCTCCGCGGAAAACCGCACCTCTCCCGGCAGACCGAGGAAACAGGCGCGGCCGAAGGTACCGAGGACACTCAGCGCGTCCTGTCCGGCCTGGCCGGAGGTTTCGAGAACGACGTCCGCGCCCCGGCCTCCCGTCAGGTCGCCGACGGCGTCCGCGAGACCGGCTTCGCTCGGATCGAGGACCTCGTGCGCGCCGAAAGCACGGGCTCGCCGCAGCCGCGACACTTCGATGTCCACCGCGATCACCCGGGCGCCCATGGCCGCCGCGAACATCGTCGCCGACAGACCGACCGGGCCCTGGCCGAACACCACCATGGTCGTGCCCGCGATGTCGCCGAGGCGCTTGATGCCACCCCAGGCCGTCCCGGTCCCGCAGCCGATCGCAGCGCCCGCTTTGTGGCTCAGCCCTTCGGGAAGCGGCAGCAGCGCGTGCGCCGGCAGCACCGCGTACGGCGCGTGCCCGCCGTGCGCGGTGACGCTCATGGTTTTCGCGGGAACCGTTTCACACATCTGGGGCCACCCGGACCGGCACCGGCGGCACGCCTGACAGCCCCAGTAGTGATGGACCATGACCCGCTGCCCCACTTCGGCCATGGCTTCGCTGACACCGGGACCGACCGCGTGAACGTCGCCGCACGGCTCATGGCCCTGGATGACCTTGTCACCGGCGGCGAAGCCGACGGACCCCCGGTAGAAGTGGAGGTCACTGCCGCACATCCCTGAGGCGCGCATCCGCAGCACAACCTCACCCGGGCCGGGGACGGGGTCCGGGAACTCCTTGAGGACGGCTGTCCGGTCACCGGGGAAAACGATCGCCTTCATACATGCTCCTTCGCTTTCCTGGCGCCCCCGCGCCGCACGACGGGCGAGGGCGCCAGGATTCGGGCAGGTGGTCAGCGGCGCGCGCGGAGAGCCTTCGTACCCTCGTCGTCGATGCGCAGCCCTTCGGGGTCGAAGTGCGGATCGCCGACCACGACGACGCCGTAGTCACGGGCCGCGCCCTCGATGCTCACGTATTCGTCCCGTACGTCGGCGAGGACCTTTTGCGGGTCACGTTCGAAAGGCGGCCCCCATCCGCCGCCGCCGTTGGTCAGGCAGCGCAGCACGGCGCCGGCCTTCGTGCACCACTTCTTGCGGCTGGCGAAGTAGTGGTAGGTGCCGTTGACCGGGTCGAGCGTCCTCGTCCGCGGGTCGAGGACCCCCGCGACCGGAAGACTGCGGGCGTAGACCTCCGGGGAGGTCGCGACGAGGCCGGCCGGGCGCTCGGTCCCTTCCTCCAGCGGGAAGATCCACATGGCCCCGTTCGGTCCCGCCTGGCCGCCGCCCGCTCCCACACCGCTCGGCTCCCTGGTCCGGAAGGGCGAGAGGTAGTGGTCGGCGTCGGTGAGCCAGAGGGTGTCCTTCAGGTTGGCCGCGCCGCCACGGTGGGTGCCCGGGCCCCCGGTGTCGATCGCGTGCTCCTTGCGGAGCATGACGACCGGCGAGTCGTGCTCGATGGTCTCGGTCGCGGGGTCCAGGTTGTTCAGGTTGAACAGGACGGTGTAGCTGTCGCCGTCACCCGCCTTGGTCGCTCCCCACGGTCCGTGTTCGCCGCCGCACTGGGTCGCGCTCGTCCACCGGGTGCCGTCCGGCCGCAGCCCGTTGGCGTTGTGGGTGTTGGTGGAGCCGTAGTCGCCCCCCACCGCGTTCGCGCCGAGGACCGGGTTCAGAGCGCTGAAGATCGCGGCGATCAGGGCTCCGGACGCCTCCCAGAACATCATGGGCGCTCCCTCTGGAGGCAATGCCGTCAACAGGGTTCCCGGGGGTGCCACCAGGTCGAGGTGGCGCCAGGTTCCGGAGGTGAACGGGATGGCGGGATCGAGCAGCATCGTCAGGGCGACCCCCAGCGCGGTCTTCGCATCCGAGATGCCGCAGTTGATGCAGGTCCTGGCCTGCGCCGAGGTCCCGGAGAGATCGGCCTCGATATCGTGGCCACGCTTGCGAAGGGTGACGTGGACGGTGTAGTCGACCGTGTCGTCGAAGCCGTCCGCGTCGATCCTGGCGCTTCCCGCGTAGTCACCGTCCGGGATGCGTGCGATGGCCTCGCGCATCAGCTCCGCCGAGGTGTCGCAGGCGTACGCGAGGGCGCCGAGGTGGGCCGCGAGTCCGTAGCGCTCGATCGTCTCGCGCACGAGTCGCTCACCCAGCTGGAGCTGCTGACGCACGCTCTTGAAGTCGGGCAGCAGCATCGCCCCCCAGCGCGTGTTGTCGAAGATCAGGCTGAACGTCGAGCGCACCGGCCGGTCCTCGGACCACAGCAGGACGGGCGGGATCACCACTCCGTTCTCGTAGACGTCTTTCTTCGTCGCCGAGAAGCCACCGGGCACGGTGCCGCCCATGTCGAGCTGGTGGGCACGCATGCTGACGAAGGACACGATCCGGCCGTCGACGAAGACGGGGCGGGTGAACAGGACGTCGTTGACGTGGGTCCCACCGCGGTAGGGGTCGTTGCAGATCAGCACGTCGCCTGGAGCGAGGCGGTCCGGTCCGAACTCCTCGACGGTGTTGCGCACCGCGTCTGCCATCGTACCGAGGAAGGGGGTAAGGCTGTTGCTGACCACGGCCATCCGGTAGTCCTGTTCCGGCGGTCCGCTGATGGTGCACGCGAAGTCGTACCAGTCGCGGATGATCGGCGAGAACGCCTCCCGCAGGAACGCGGTGCTCATGTGGCCCACCGCGCACTTCAGCCGGTTCACGATCACGGACGCGGTGAAGCGGTCACAGCCGTAAGCCGCCCGGAAGGACCCGTCGGTGAGGTCCCGGATGCGCGTTGACGCGGGCGCGGGGGTGTCGAGGGCACTCACAGCGCTTCCTTCCTTCGGATGACGAGTTCGCCGTAGCGGCCGACGGTCAGGCGTTGGCCGACGCCGGCATGGGTGGTGCACAGGCCCTCGTCGACGATGACGGGACCCTCGATCTCGTCGCCGGCGCGCAGTGCCGCACGGTCGTAGACGGCTGCCGGACGGCCCGTCTCCTCGTCGGCCACGCCCAGGTCACCGAGGAAGCGGAGGGTGGCGGTGCGGACCGGCGTGAGCGGCTCGTCGGCACCGCGGCGCGGGACCTCGGGATACTCGACCTTCTCCGTGTGCAGTACCGCGCGGACCCGGAAG
This sequence comes from Streptomyces sp. NPDC038707, assembly GCF_040636485.1. Lineage (NCBI taxonomy): Bacteria > Bacillati > Actinomycetota > Actinomycetes > Kitasatosporales > Streptomycetaceae > Streptomyces > Streptomyces sp. NPDC038707. Next base: position 49,220 of record NZ_JBEZUP010000038.1, on the reverse strand, counting down.
GTGACTCCCTCGACCGGCATCGTGTCGAAGCGGTTGCCCGAGCGCTCGGCGTACGTGTCGTGGAACGAGGCGATCATGACGGCGACGGCGTCGGCGCCGATGGCACCGCCCGGGACCGGCACGAACGGGGTCTCCCAGCTCTGACCGACGAGATGGCCGTCATAACTGCGCTCGAACGTCACCTTTGCCCCGGGCTCGATACGCTCGCGCAGCTGGTTCTCCATCTCGGTGAACAGCGCGTCGATCCGCGGCGCCGCCTCGGGGGTGAGGAGGGTGTAGGCGCTGCGGTCAGCGGTGAACACCTGATCGGCCGAGAGGAGTCCCAGCGCCGAGAACAGCCCCGGGTTCGGCGGGACGACGACCTGCTTGCAGTGGACGGCGTCCATGGCGGCGGGCAGGAGCATGGGGCCCGCAGCGCCGTACGCGATCAGCGTGTAGTCCCGAGGGTCGACACCGTTCTTGATCGCCACGTTGAACACGCCCTCGGCGATGTTGTGCACGGCCATCTCATAGGCGTAACGCACCCGCTGTGCGAGGGTGAAGTCCGTCTCCAGGGCCTCGAACGCCTCGCGGGCCCGGCCGGTGTCGAGGTTCAGGTTTCCGCCGGCGAACGTGTCCGGATCGATGATGCCGATCATCAGGCACGTGTCGGTGGTCGTCGGCTGGGTGCCGCCGCGCCCGTAGCATGCCGGCCCGGGAGTCGAGCCGGCGCTGCCGGGGCCCACCTGTATCTCACCCGACTGACCTATCGTCACAAGGCTGCCGCCGCCGGCGCCGATGGCGGTGACCTCATTGGCGAGCGCGTTGACAACCAGATCGTGCTCCAGCTCGAAGGTCGTGTTGACGAACGGCTCGCCGCCGGTGACGACGCTGATGTCACAGGACGTGCCGCCGACATCGGCGCACAGCAGATCGTGCTCGCCGATGAGGGAACCGAAGTGCGCGCTGGCGACCGTGCCGGCGGCGGGGCCCGAGAACACGATGCGGAACGGCTGTTCCATAGCCCGGTTCGACGGCACCAGGGTGGCGGCGCAGTCGGCGAAGTTGAGCCGCCCGGTGAAGCCGATGTCCGCGAGGCCCTTCTCCAGCGTGGCGGTGTAGTCGGCGTAGATGAGTTTCATCAACGTGTCCACCACCGTCGTCGAGGCGCGCGTGTACTCCTTGGCAAGCGGGGAGACCTCGCTCGAAATGGAGCACGGCACATCGCCGAGAACCTCATGTACGAGCTCGCGCAGCCGCTGCTCGTGGGCCGGGTTGACGTAGGCGTTGATCAGGCAGATCGCGATGCCGGCAACCCCACAACCGCGCAGGACTTCCAGTTCCGCCCGGGCCTGCGCCTCGTTGAGGGCGAACAGCGTTTCCCCGTCGGCCATGATCCGCTCGCGGATGCCGCGTCGCAGGTAGCGCGGCACCAGCGGGCGCGCGGCGTCACCGAAGCTGCGCCGCCAGTGCGGGTCGAGGATCGCTTCCGCGGGGCGCCAGACGCGTCCCATGTCAAGGATGTCCCGGTGTCCTTCGGTGGCCAGAAAGCCGATCTTCGGGAGACGGCGGGTGATCACCGCGTTGAGTCCGTGCGTGCTCGCGTGGTTGAAGACGCGGGCCCCCTCCGCGCCCAGCAGCGCGGCGCCCCGCAGGACCGGCTTCGTCACGTCGGTGTAGTCCGTGGACACCTTGGCGGTGTGGATGGCCCCGTCCCGCAGGGCGACCACATCGGTGAAAGTGCCCCCTACATCCACTGCAATCATCGTTGGTCCTTCGCTACAGCAGGTCGGACAGGAGTCGGATCGGTCCGAGGCGCGGGCCGCGCTCGCGGCTGACCGACAGCAGGCAGCGCTGGCACTTGACGACGTCGAACCAGCCCCCCTCGGAATTGACGGGATAGCCGCGCAGCTCCTCCGCGCCGCAGCGCGGACAGGTGCCTCCGACCGGATTCCGCTCCAGAAAGGGCGGTGTGTTCGCGGTGCGCGAGTCCTCGCTCATGTCGCACAACTCCGCTTCTCGGCTCATCGGACGGCGCAGGTGTTGCGCGTCGGAGGCAGACGCTAGGTCCGGAGTGAAGTGCGTCACCATCCGCAGGACGCAGGCGGACATCCGCGAACCGCACTGCGCACGTCGAGTTCACGCCTCTTCCCGACAGGCGCACGGTGGATAATATATTTGTGCTGCGTACCGCTTGGTGCCCGGGACAACCGGCGTGGATCTGCGAGGGAGCATGGATACCGATCGGCTCATGACGCTGCCGGAGTCCCCGCTGCGCTTTCGCACCACCGACCCCGACATCGCCCGCGCGCAGGTCACGAAGACGTTCGCCGAACACCGGATGTCAGTCGGCGACAAGGGCACCTTGGAGTGCCGTCTCGATCTGCCCCCCTCGGGCCGTCTGACGCTCGCCCGGCTGGGATACGGCACCGACGTCACGATCCTCGGCCCGCCGATGAGGTCCGTCTATCACGTCAACCTGCCTATCTCCGGCACCAGCACGGTGCAGCAGAGTGGCTCGACCCGCACGTCCAGGGCCGGCCGGAGCGGCATCGCCATGGTCCCGGGCGACCCCGTGACCATGTGGTGGAGCCCGGACGGCGTCCAGTACGCCCTCAAGCTCCCCAGGGAACTGCTCGAAGCGCACGTCGCCAAGCTGACCGGCCACCCCGTCGACGGCAGCATCCGGTTCGCCCTGGAGTTCGACCTGGGAGCCTCACCGGGCCAGTCGCTCAGGGCAACGGTGAGCTTCCTGTACGCGGAGCTGACCCGGCCGGGCGGTCTGGTCACGATGCCCGCCGTCCGGCACGAACTCGAAGCGGCGCTCATGACCCAGTTGCTCATGACCGTGCCCAGCCAGGTCAGCACGGAACTCCTGCACGGCCGGCCGGCGCGCACCCGGCGCTCGAAGATCCGCGAGATCATGGATTACGTCGACGAACATCCCGGCCAGGAGTTGAGCACGGCGGATCTCGCCGCCCTGGCCGGGATCAGCGAGCGGACGCTGCAAGCCGGTTTCCGGGACGTGGCGGGGATGTCCCCACGCGCCTACGTGCGCGGGGTCCGGCTGGACCGAGTGCATCTGGAGCTTTGCTCCGGAGCACCCGAGTCGGTCACGGACATCGCGGCACGCTGGGGTTTCTTCCATCCCGGACGGTTCGCGCAGCAGTATCGCGACAGGTTCGGGGTCCTCCCCTCGGACACCGCCCGTTCGTCCCGCCCGCCGACGTAGGCACCGGCCGGACCGGCGGCACCAGGGTTCCGCGAGCGCGTCGCCGCTTCCCGCCCGGTTCCGGTCGGCCCCGTCGTGGGCCTCGGCGAGCCTGGCGGCGATGTGTCTGGGGCTGCCACGTGCCCGCTTGGGCCAGGACCTCTGCAGCTACCGAGCGACCGTGCCGGTGGCAGCCGTCGATGAGTGGCTGCCACCTCCCCGAAGTCCGGTGCTAGGAACGGTCCACGAAGTCCGGTGCTAGGAACGGTCCACGACCATCTGCTCTGTCGCCTGGGCCGCCTCGCCGCCGCGGCATTCGACCGTGGTGCCGTTGTAGACCAGCTCGGTCGAACAGCCCTCGTCGTCGGTCACGGTCACCGTCACGGCCCGCCGGCCGGGAGTGGCGTAGTGGTGCGTGACGCGGGGTGTCCTCGTGGTCTGTTCGGTTCCGTCCCCGAAGTCCCACCTGTAGCGGACGACACGCCCGTCCGGGTCCGAGGAGCCGGCGGCCGAGAACGTCCGGGTCCCTCCGTGGCCTCCGTCTTCGGCACGGACGGCCGCGATCGGACCCTGATTCGGTGTGAGGAACGCGTTCGAACCGTCGTGCCAGAACAGGCCGGTGCCGAGGGGAGGGAACCCGGTCGCCGTCAGACTGCCGTCGGGACGCACCGTGTGACTGGAGACCTGACCAGAGCGGCGCGGGGCGCCCGTCATCGCGTACAGGACCTTCCCGTCGGGGCTGGGAACGACACGGGCGACGTCCGGGCTCGGGTAGGGCGAGCCGGGGAGCGGGGTCAGTCGGCCGTCCCGGCCGACCTGCCAGCCGGTGACCGTGTTGCCCGAGGCGTTGGCGACGTAGACGCGCCGGGAGTCCGGGGTGAAGACCGGACCGTGCGGTGTGCCACCGCTGGCGTAGGGGGACCCCGGAACGGGACTGAGCCTCCCGTCCTTTCCGATGGCGTAGCCCGAAAGGTCACCGCTTCCCTCGTTGCCGACGTACAGATGACGGCCGTCGGGCGAGATCGTCGGAATCGCCGGCCGCTCGCCCGTCGGGACGGGTTCACCGACGGGGGTGAGTCCGGCGTCGGGGCCGATCGCGAAGCTCGACATGCTGTTCGTGAGGAAGTTGCTCACGAACAGGTGACGCGCGTCCGGGCTGATCACCACCTGGCTGATCCCGCTGGGGATCGCGACCGGCGGCGCGCCGGTCGGCGTCAGCGCTCCCGAAGGCGAGATGGAGTAGGACAGCGCCTCGCCCGTCGAGCCCGTGGCGACGGTCACGAACAGCCGCGCACCATCCGGTGTGACCGCGGCGCCGATCACCGGCCCGGGGGCAGTCGTCTCGCCTGTCTCGGTGAGCAGGCCGTCGGCGCCTATGTGATAGCTGGTTATGGTCCCGGGGACGACCGGGAGCGTACTCAGCTGCAAGCCCGCGCTCACCGAGTAGAGCGTCCGGCCATTCGGTGTGATGGCCATCCCCAACGAGTTCGGACCGGAGGGGAAAGGCGACCCGGAGACCAGGCGCATCTGACCGCTTCTCGTCACGGCGGCTCCCGCGATCGCCGGTGAGGCGAAGCCACCGACGTAGAGGTGCCGGTGCGAAGGCGCCGCCAAGCCCGAGCCCGCGGACGGCGGGACTTCGGCGGCTGCCGTGGGAGCCGCAACCGGCACGGAGCCGACCAGTGACAGGGCCGACACCGCGAGTGCGATACGCCGCCCCCGTGAGCGATCCCTCGGAAACCCGGACATACGCTTCTCCTTTCTCGGAGGTCGACAAGACCCCGGCTGAGATGTGGCCGGCCGACGCGCCGCCGGCCATCACGGGCGGCCGCGCGGTGCGGCGAAACCCGCGGTGAGGCACCCCTCTTGTGTATCCGAGATGACCTTCGAACGCTGTCCAGGAACCTGGACAGTCGTGGAGCTTCCCCATCGAGATGTGCGGAGGCATCGGCGCCACGTGTCAGCGGCCGCGGTCCCTGCCAGACCCGTACTCCGTACCGGTCCGCGGCGACCGAGGGCAAGAGGACAGAGGCACCCCGGCAGGCGGGCCGATGTGGTCGCTGTTCCCGTGTGGCTTGCGCCCCCTTGAAGTCGTCGGCGCACGGTGCGCAGACGTGCGGCGCCGGGTGGGCGCGGGGCGTCGGGGCAGACGCAGTCCGTGCCACCGCCCGGGGCGTCGGTTCCAGCCGGCCCCACCGGATCGGTGAAGCATGCCCGGCTGATCCGCGACCGCGGCGGACGGTGGTCCGTCGCGCGGCCGGCGGCCCGCCGGCCGTCGGTGATCAGCGCGCCAGCCAGCCGCCCTCGACCGCGAGGCAGTGGCCGGTCACGAACGACGCGCTGTCCGAGGCGAGCCACAGCACCGCTTCGGCGACCTCCTCGGGCCGGCCGAGCCGGCCCATGGGTTCGAGCGCCGTCATCGCCGCACGGCCTTCTTCGGTGCCCCCGCTGAACCGTGCGGCCATGGGGGTGTCGATGGCGCCGGGCAGCACGGCGTTGACGCGTATGCCACGGGTCGCGTAGTCGAGCGCCGCCTTCTTGGTCAGGCCTACCACGCCGTGCTTGGAGGCGGTGTAGGCCGTGAGGCCGAGGGAGGCGATCTCGCTGGCGACGGAGCCCGTGTTGACGATTACCCCGCCGCCGCGGACGAGCATGGCCGCGGCCTGGTACTTCAGGCAGTGGAACACCCCGGACAGGTTGACCGCGATGACGCGGTTCCACGTCTCCACGTCGAGCGTGTCGATGGTGCCGGGGGGATCGAACGTCGCCGCGTTGTTGAAAGCGATGTCGAGACCGCCGAAGGTGTCGACGGTCGCCGCGACGACGCGTTCGACGTCCGAGGGGACACAGACGTCGGCCTCGAAGACCTCGGTCGTGCCGCCCTGGCCGGCGATGAGGGTCGCGGTCTCCTTGAGGCCCTCGGCATCGAGGTCCACGAGCCCGACGCCGGCCCCGGCCCGGGCGAAGGCCCGTGCCGTGGCACGGCCGATGCCGGAAGCCGCGCCGGTCACCAGGGCGGTCTTGCCCGAGTAGTCGTAAGTGGGTGCCATGGGTGAACTCCTATGACCGAGGGGATCAGGGCCTGTCGTGGAACGTGTCACGCGGTGGCTGGGGCATGCCCGCCATGCCGGGGAAGGGAGCGCGGCCGCGCCCCGTGGGCTCCCCGCGCGGTGGACGTACTCCGGGTCCCGGGCACAGTGCCTCTTCCAAGACCCTGGACCGAATATTTTCTACATGATATTTCATTCCTATGACCAACTTCTTCGCTTCTCCCGACTCGGCGTCCATCCGTGAACTCATGGACCTGAGCGGCAAGACCGCGGCCGTCACGGGCGCGGCCATGGGCATCGGCCTCGGCGTCGCCAGCCGCCTCCACGAGGCCGGCGCCAACATCGTCATCGCGGATGTCAACAAGGAGGCCGCAGAGGCGGCCGCAGCGGAGTTCGAGGACACCGCCCGGGTACGCACGGTCGTCACCGACGTGAGCAAGCCCCAGGACGCCGAGGCGATGGTGCGCACCGCCGTCGACGCGTTCGGCACACTCGACATCCTGGTGAACAACGCGGGCATCTATCAGGGCTCCCTCTTCCTCGACCTGGACCTGGAGGTCGCACGCCGCACGCTCGAGGTCAACCTGCTCGGCGTGATGCTCTGTTCGCAGGCAGCCGCCCGCCAGATGATCGAACAGGGCAGCGGTGGCCGTATCATCACGGTCAACTCCGTGGAGTCGGTGAATCCGTCCGTGATCGGGTTGAGCCACTACGCCGCCTCCAAGCACGGCGTCGCCGGCGCCATCAAGACGATGGCGCTGGAACTGGCGCAGCACGGCATCACCGTCAACAACGTCTGCCCCGGCGGCACGAAGACCCCCGGGCTCGCTCCCTTCATGGACGACGAAGGCATCAAGGAACTGGAGAAGCGGATTCCGCTCGGGCGGATCGGGCTGCCGGACGACATCGGCCGGGTCGTCCTGTTCCTCGCCTCCGACCTCGCCGCGTTCATGACCGGCACCCAGGTCATCGTCGACGGCGGACAGACCCTCCGGGGGGCCCAGGTCTGACACTGCCGGAAAGAACGGCGGGGCGGCGTGCGGGTCCCGTACGCCGCCCCGCGGGAGGCCACGGGCCGGTCGTCTTGGTCGGAGGACGACCGGCCCGTGGCATCGCCATGTGGTGCCGGCAGTGAGCCGCGACGGCGTGGCGCGTCACTGTTCCCCTGGCATCGCCGTCCGGCTCCCCGCCGCCCGAAAGCCGACTGCTCCGCCGTTCGATGTCCGACTCCCCCGCCGCCCTGGGCAGCCCCTGCATGGCCCACGCCCGCCAACCGCGTGCTGCCTGGGCGTCTTCGATGTTCCCGGCCCTGTCCCTGCCGGTGCTCCGCCCCCTCTGAGCCCGAAGGTTTCGGAATCACGCCGAAGCACGCCACACCCTGGCCGGCGCGGTCCACGGCCGGGGAGGTGGGCCCTCGCCTGGCGGGCCGCCGCGCGGATCCGGCGGACCTTCGGCCTCACACCACAACTGGTCCGCCCCTTCGGCCTCTCCAAGGTGGCCTGCCGGCCTGATGTGCGCCTCTGTGACAGCGCCTCCGTCCGGGGATGACGGATCACACGCTCCGAAGAAGGTCGTCCGCGCCGGCGTCAGAGCCTGGTGCGAGGGCCCGGAGCCCGTCGGCAACAGCGGGGAGCACCGGAAGGGAACCGCGGGTGCCCGCACGCCCACATGGAGAAACGGCCCCGGGCCGTCCGCCTGCGCGAGGGCTCACGCGGCGGACGGCCACCGGGCTTCGGTGGGGAACGCCCGCCGCGAGAAACCGCGACGACATGCCCGGTCGCGTCTTCCCCGGCACCGCGACAGCGGCGGTTCCCCCGTCTGTCCGGTTCCCCCGTCTGTCCGACGAACGCGGACCGGCGACAGGTCCTAGTCGAGGTTGATGTACACGGCCTTCGGATACAGGAAGCTCTCGACGTGCTCCTTGGCACCCTTCCATCCGTAGCCGCTCATCTTCGTGCCGCCGAAGCCGATGGCCGGGTCGAGGACGCCGTAGCAGTTGACCCAGATCGTCCCGGCCGTGATGCCCTGGGAAACCTTGTGCGCGGTCGACAGGCTGCGCGTCCACACTCCGCCCGCCAGTCCGTACGGCGTGTCGTTGGCGATGCGCAGTGCCTCGTCCAGGTCGTCGAAGGGGATCACGGAGGCCACGGGGCCGAAGATCTCCTCCTGGGAGATCGTCATGTCGTTCGTCGCCCCGGCGAAGACGGTGGGCTCGACGAAGAAGCCGGAGGCCAGGTCGCCGCCCAGGCGGTTGCCGCCGCCGGCCAGCCGGGCCTCGTCGCCGCCCACGCCGATGTAGTGCATGACACGTTCGAGCTGCCGCTGGGAGACCAGCGGGCCGAGCTGGGTGTTCGGGTCCAGCCCGTCACCCACCCGGATCGACTTGGCGAACGCGCTCATCCGGTCCACGAACTCGTCGTGGACCGACCGCTGCACCAGGATGCGGGTACCGGCGACGCACACCTGACCGCTGTTGGTGTAGACGCCCATGGCCGCACCCGGCACGGCCTTGTCCAGGTCGGCGTCGGCGAAGACGATGTCGGGAGACTTGCCGCCCAGCTCCAGCTGGAGCCGCTTGAGGTTGCCGGCCGACGCCCGCACGATCGAGCGGGCTGTGCCGACGGACCCCGTGAAGGCGACGCGGTCGACGTCCTGGTGCTCCGCCAGGGCCTGGCCGGCCTCGGCGCCGTAGCCTGTCACGACGTTGACGACACCGTCGGGCACACCGGCCTCCGTCAGCAGCTCGGCCACGCGCAGCACCGACAGCGAGGCGTCCTCGGCCGGCTTGAGCACGGCCGTGCAGCCGGTGGCCAGCGCCGGGCCGAAGATCCACCACAGGCCGATCAGCGGGCCGTTCCACGGGATGATGCCGCCGACGACGCCGACGGGCGCCTGGTGCTTGAGGGTGAGGAAGCTGCCGGGGAGCGAGTTCTGCGGGGCGGAGACGCCCGGGGCGTCGCATTGCGCGGCGAAGAAGTGCAGGACCTGGGAGGTCCACTCGGCGAGCGCTCTCGTCCGCGACAGCGGCGCCCCCATGTCGAGGGTCTCGATCATGGCCAGTTCCTCGAAGTGGTCGAGGACGACGTCGTGGACCTTGAGCAGGAGTTTGCGGCGCTGGTGCGGCGTCCAGCGGCTCCACTCGCCCTCGAACGCGCGCCGTGCGGCCTTGACCGCACGGTCGATGTCCGCGGCGCCGCCCTGGGCGATACTGCCGAGCGTCCTGCCCGTCGCGGGGTTGACGACGTCGATCTGGGCACCGGAGGCCGCGTCGACCCAGGCGCCGTCGATCAGCAGCTTCTTGGGGCCGTTGACGAAGTCGGGAAGCGCGGGGGTCATGGCCGGGATACCCGGTGTGGTGAGCATGGGTGGTCTCTTCTCTGTCTCGTCCGTGAACAGATGCGCAAGCGGCTCGGTGAGCGGTGGTCGGGGGTCAGACGACGAGCAGCGCGGCCAGCTTCGCGGCGGGCAGTGCGTCGTCGCCGTCGATGGCGCGCAGCAGTTCCTCACTGCGTTCCTCGCCCATGCGCGCCAGCGTCAGGTCGCGGAACTTGGTGTCCAGCGCGGCTTGCGGCATCGGGTTCTCCGCGGTGCCGAGCGGGCTGTCGACGAAGAGGTGCTCCCGGGTGCCGTCCCGGTAGGTGACGGTGATGTCGCCGACCCACTTGCCGGGGTGGGCGGTGTCGAGTTCGGGCCTCGGGGTGATGGTGATCCGGCCGGCGAGCACGGCGGCCTCGCTGCCGGCCGACAGGTCGAGCGTGCCGTCCATGTAGTCGCGGTGGGTGGTGAAGCCGTTGCCGCGCTCCAGCAGCGCGAGGGCGAACTGGAACGGCAGGCTGTACTGGAGGTTCTCGATGCTCTGCGGCGCGTAGGCGTTGACGTTGCGGTTGCCGACGATGATGTTCCCGCCGGTCTGGATGCCAAGCTCCACGCTCTCGATCAGTTCCCGGCGGTCGGCCAGCTGCCGCGCGCCGTCGATGTAGGCGTGGTTGATGCCGCAACAGCAGTACGGCTTGATCCAGACGCGGGTGATCTCGAACGGCGCGTCGGCGGCGAACGCGTCGGCGGCGTCCTTGCCCGGCTCGCGCCCGACGAAGGTGCGGAAGAAGCCCTTGCCGCCGGTGAGGTAGGCGACCGGGCCGGTAACGCCCGCCTCGGCCATCTCGGCCGCCCGGATGCCGCCGCGGGTGCCGATGCCGGCGTGCACGCGCTTCACGGAACCGCCCGACGAGGTGTACTCGGTGGTTCCCGAGCAGTGGCTCATGGCGATGGCCAGGGCGTGGGTGGTCTGCTCCGGGTCCAGGTCCCGCATCTTGGCGACCACCGCGGCGGCGCCGAAGGCCGACAGGACGGCGTGCGGGTGGAAGCCCCGCTCCAGGAGGTCCGGCGCGGCGAGCACGCCGATGCGGGTGTAGACCTCGTAGCCCGCGACGATGCCGAGCAGTACGTCCCGCAGGGTCGCGCCGGTCTCCTCGCCCACCGCCAGGGCGGTGGACACGACGCAGCTGCCGGGGTGGCTGGAACTGGCACGATGAGCGTCGTCGTACTCGAAGCCATGGCCGAACGTGGCGTTGACGAAGGCGGCGTCGGCCGCGCTCATCGCGTCTCCGGAAACGGTCACGTGTGCGCCGCCGGGTGCATGCCGGGCACGCGTCAGCGTCAGCACCGCCTGACTCCACGGCAGGCCGGCGCAGCCGATCTGCACGGCCAGCTGGTCCTGCATCAGCCGCCGCGCCCCGTGGAGCGCGGCGGGGGGAAGCGCGTCATGTCGGAGCTCGGTGACCAGACGGGCGACCGCTGCTTCGACGGGAGGAGTGACCTGTACCACGTAAGCCTCGCTTCCGGAACGTCTACAAGAAGTAACAGGAATATATTTTATTTGAAAGGCTTTGAACAGAGATGCGTGTCCGGCGACGCTCACATGTTCCGCGTCGGCTCGGCAAGGGCCGTGGCAGACCCGGGACAGGAGGGACCCGGGACAGAACCGGCCCCCTCACAGACGGGGCTTCTGCCGACAGAATGGACACATGAACGAACGCGCGCACCCCGGTGAACTCGGCGCTTTCCTCAAGGCCCGCCGCATGGCGATCAGCCCCGCGGAGGCCGGGCTGCCCGACACCGGACGACGCAGGGTCAAGGGGCTGCGCCGGGAGGAGGTGGCGCTGCTGGCATCGATCAGCACCGAGTACTACACGCGCCTGGAGCAGGGCCGCCGGCAGGCGTCACAGCCGGTGCTCGATGGTCTGGCCCGGGTCCTCCGGCTCGGCGAGGACGAGCGGAAGTACCTGTTCGAACTCGCCGGCAAGGACTCCCCCAGGCCCCGGCGCCAGGCCGTGCGCAAGGTGCACCCGCAGCTGCGCCGACTGCTGGACGACCTGGCCACCGTCCCCGCCGTGGTCCTCGGCCGCCGGATGGACGTGCTCGCCTGGAACCCCATGGCCGCCGCCCTGATCACGGACTTCGCGCGGATCCCGGACAAGCAGCGCAACTACGTGCGCCTCGTCTTCACCGACGCCGCGGTCCGCGCCCTGTATCCGGACTGGGAGAGCGTCGCCCACACCTGTGTGGCCCAGCTCCGCATGGAGGCCGCCCGGGACCCGGCGGATCCACGGCTGACCGCCCTCGTCGGCGAGTTGTCGGTGCGGGACGACGATTTCCGCCGCTGGTGGGGTGCCCACCATGTCGCCCTGCGCGGAATGGGCACCAAGACGATGCGCCACCCCGTGGCCGGCGACCTCACCCTGGACTGGGACGCCCTCACCTGCGCCGCCAACCCCGACCAGCAGCTCATCGCCTGGACGGCTGAGCCCGGCAGCGCCTCCCACGACGGGCTGCGCATCCTCGCCTCCTGGGCCGCCACCCACGTCACACCGGAGCCCGACACCACCCGCTGACGGCCTTGCGGCTCCCTGGTCGGCCGCCACATCCCGAAGGTGTTGTTGACGATCACCTTCCAAACCGTCCATGATATTTTATATTATACAGGTTCCTCAAACGGAAAGGCGTTGCGTCAGATGCCCGAGAAGACCCGAGAGCACATCGCCGAACAGTGGCTGCGAGCCCTGGAAGATGTGGACCTCTTCTATGAGTTCTGTGCCCCGCACTGCAAGGTATGGCACAGCTCCGACGACAAGGTGATGACCCTCAAGGAGGCCATTGACGCGGTGCACGGGCGCGGCGGTCTCCCGCCGTTCCGTGACTCCCGCTACACGCTGACCGACAAGGGCTTCGTGGTGCAGACCTCGACGACACTGCAGGGGACGAACGTGCACCTCGTCCAGATCGCCGTGGTCGAGAACGGCGAGGTCGTCTCCGCCGAGGAGTACATCGGGCCGGAGATGGACATCGCCGTGTAGCGAAGTCCGCAGGGACGTCAGCGTGGCCGTGCGTAGCGGTGCACTCCGTCGGCGGAGGTCATCGACGCACGGCCACGCAGCACGAGAACGTCCAGGTGGGCGACCGTCTCGTTCACCGCGAGCATCCGGTTCATCGGGGTCAGCTCGTCGAACGGCACCTCGCGGCGGGTCCAGGTGAGGCGGCGGGCCACGGTGTACGCGTCGTGGGTGGCGTCACCGAGGACGGCGAGGGTCCTGCGCAGCCGCTCCTCGTGGTGCGCGATCAGCTCACTCACGCGGGTGTGCGCGCTGGCGGTGACCGGGCCGTGCGCCGGCAACAGGCGGGCATCGGCGTACCGGGTCATCAGGTGCAGGGAGTCCAGGTACGCGGCGAGGGGCCGGCCCCCGGGATCGGCCGCCTCGAAGCCGATCGACGGGGTGATCCGCGGCAGGACGTGGTCACCGGAGAACAGCAGCCCGCGCCCTTCGTCCAGGAAGACGACGTGCCCCCGGGTGTGCCCGGGGGTCGGGATCACCCTCAGCTCACCGCCGCCGAAGGACAGTGTCTGTGCCGTCAGCCAGTGGTCCGGCGCCTCCCAGTCGTCCCGGAGGTACAGGTCCGGGTACACCTTCTCCACCAACTCGGCCAGGTCGGCGGCCCCCGCCTCGCGCAGGGTGCGCAGCGCGCTGCCCAGTCCGCCCCGCATCTCGTTGAGCAGTTCCAGGCCGCGGCGCTCCCCCGCGCCCAGGTGAACGCGGCAGCCCAGCAGCCGGCGCAGGTCCACCGCCTGCGTGTAGTGGTCGCGGTGGACATGGGTGACCAGGATGTCCCGGATGTCGCCAAGGTCACGGCCGAGGGAGGCCAGCGCCTCCTCCAGCGTCTTGCGGGCCTCGGGGACGGCCCAGCCTCCGTCGATCATGACGAGGCCACCGTCTTCGGCCAGCCCCTCCAGGAGGTAGACGTTCACCGCGTGCAGCCCGTCATTGGGCAGCGGGAGCGGCACCCGGTGCACCCCCGGCAGGATCGTCTGCGCACCGGCCTCGGCCCACGCCCCCTGGTCGAACCGCCTCGTCATGATCTTTTCCTTCTCCCGTGTCGCGGTGGTGAGCGTGGTCGTACGCCGTCAGCCGCGCGGGCCGCCCGCGACGTACAGGACCTGCCCCGTCACGAATCCGGCGCCCTCGCCGGCGAAGAAGGAGATGGCGTGCGCGATGTCGTCGGGAACGCCCACGCGCGGTACGGGGGTGGCGGCCGCGCGCCGGGCCTTGAACTCCTCGAAGGGCACACCGAGCCGTTCCGCGGTGGCGGCGGTCATCTCCGTGACGACGAAACCGGGAGCGACCGCGTTGACCGTGATGCCGAACTTGCCCAGCTCGATCGCGAGGGTCTTGGTGAAGCCCTGGAGGCCCGCCTTGGCGGCCGAGTAGTTGGCCTGGCCGCGGTTGCCCAGCGCCGAAACGGACGACAGGTTGACGACGCGGCCCCAGCCGGCCTTGGTCATGTGTGTCTGGGCGGCCCGGGTCATGAGGAACGCACCTCGCAGGTGCACGCCGATGACGGCGTCCCAGTCGGCGACGTCCATCTTGAACAGCAGATTGTCCCGGGTGATGCCGGCGTTGTTCACCAGCACGGCGGGCGGGCCGAGTTCGGCGGCCACGCGGGCCACGGCCGTCTCGACGCTCCCGGCGTCGGCCACGTCCACGCCGACGGCGAGGGCTCGGACGCCCTCCTTCTCGACGGCCTCGACGGTGTCGGCGCAGGCCGCCTCGTCGAGGTCGAGGACGGCGACGGAGAAGCCGTCCCTGGCCAGCCGCCGGGCGGTGGCCGCGCCGATGCCGCGGGCGGCACCGGTCACGATCGCGACGCGCTGGGCGGGGGTGGAGGTTTCGGACACGTGCGTACTCCTAGGAGTGGGTGGAAGAGGCATACAGGCGGGTGACCGTCTCCGCGACGCAGGCCGGCTTGTCGGCGCCGTCGATCTCGACGGTCACCTTGAGGACGACCTGGTGGCCGCCGGGCACCTCGTCGGCGGCGACGACGTCCACCACCGCCCTGACCTTGGCGCCGGCCCGGACGGGGTGCATGAAACGGACCTTGTTCAGGCCGTAGTTGACGGCCATGGCCACGCCTTCGGTCCGGTAGACCTGCTTGACCAGCACGGGGATCAGCGACAGCGTCAGGAAGCCGTGTGCGATGGTGGTGCCGAAAGGACCGGAGGCGGCGCGGCCGGCATCCACGTGGATCCACTGGTGGTCGCCGGTCGAGTCGGCGAAGAGGTCGATACGGCCCTGGTCGACGACGATCCAGTCGCTGCTGCCGACGTGCGTGCCGACGGCTGCGGCGAGCGCGGCGGGGGAAGGGAAGACCTTGGTCATGAGATGTCCTGCTCCGGTTTCGGCCGTCACGCGGCGGAGAACAGCGCGGCCATGCCCTGGCCGCCGCCGATGCACATGGTCTCCAGGGCATACCGGCCGCCCCGGCGGCGCAGCTCGTGCAGCATCGTGGTCATGATGCGCATGCCGGTGGCGCCGATGGGGTGCCCGAGGGAGATCCCCGAGCCGTTGACGTTGAGGCGGTCGGTGTCGTGCCAGTCCCACTCGGCGAGAACCGCGAGGACCTGCGCGGCGAACGCCTCGTTGATCTCGACGAGGTCCATCTCGTCCAGGGTCTTGCCGGTCCGGGCGAGCAGTTTCGCCACCGCCGGCACCGGGCCGATACCCATGACCGCGGGGTCGCAGCCGGCGGCCGCCCAGCCCTCCAGGAACCCGATCGGCTCCAGGCCGAGCGCCTCCAGCCGGTCCTCGGCGACCACCAGGCAGGCCGCGGCGGCGTCGTTCTGCTGGCTGGCGTTGCCGGCCGTGACGGTGCCGCCGGGCACGACGGTGCGCAGCTTGGCGAGGGTCTCGACGGAGGAGTCGGCGCGGACGCCCTCGTCCCGGTCGAAGACCACGGGCTCGCCGCGCCGCTGCGGCACCGTCACCGGCACCACCTCGTCCTTGAAGACGCCCGACTCCCAGGCCGCGGCGGCGCGCCGGTGGCTCGCGACGGCGAACTCGTCGGCGGCCTCCCGCGAGACGCCGTAGCGCTGGGCGAGGGTCTCGGCGGTCTCGACCATGCCGGAGATGCGGCCGAAGCGGTGCTCGGGCTGGGCGCGCTCGCGACCCCGGTCGAGACGGTCGTACATCTCGACGTTGCCCGCGCGCCGCCCCCACCGCATCGACGTGGTGTAGTGCTCGATGTTGGACATGCTCTCCACGCCGCCGGCCAGGACGACGTCACATGCGCCCGTCTGCACCATCATGGCGGCCGTGACCAGGGCCTGCAGGCCCCCGCCGCAGCGGCGGTCGGTCTGGAAGCCGGGTACCGCGAGCGGCAGGCCGGCGTGCAGCGCGGCCCAGCGGCCGATGCACGGCGTCTCGGAGTTGGCGTAGGACTGGGCCATCGCGACGTCGTCGATCCGTTCGGGATCGATGCCGCTGCGTTCCAGCACGGCCTGGATGACGGTGGCGGCGAGGTCTTCGACGGGCACCGACCGCAGGGCACCGCCGAAGGCGCCGACAGGTGTCCGTACCGGACTGGCAATCGCTGCTCGCCGCATGGCTGGGCATCCCTTCCTCAGTGAATACTTAAAATAAAATATCTGATCTGAGGGATCGAGGGCAAGGCCGCCTCCTCGCGGTACGGGCCGAGATCAGTGCACCGCGGCGAACATCAATGCCTCCTCGTCCGCTTCCTCGGGGTCGAACTCCGCGACGACCGAGCCCTGCTTCGCGACGAGGACGCGGTCGGAGAGCGCCCGGATCTCGGGCAGGTACGAGGAGATGACGACCACCGCCACGCCCTCGTCGGCGAGTGCGCGGATCATCGCGTGGATCTCCACGACGGTGCCGACGTCCACGCCGCGCGTGGGCTCGTCGATGATCGCCACAAGCGGCTTCCTGGTGAGCCCCTTGGCGAGTACGACCTTTTGCTGGTTGCCTCCGCTCAGCTCGACCAGCTTCGCCCGGTGCGGGCGCAGGGTGCGTACGTGGAACCGCTCGACGAAGATCCGCGCGACGGCGGCCCGCTCCCGGGACCGCACCCACAGCGGCAGCCGTGGTGCCGAGCAGAGGTGACCCAGGTGGATGTTGTCTGCGATGCTGAAATGGCCGAAGAAGCCGGAGGCCTTGCGGTCCTCGGTGATGTGGACCACCCCGGCCCTGCGCGCGTGCCGCGGGGTGCGGAAGCGGACCTCGCGGCCGTTCAGGCGGATGCGGCCGCCGCGCAGCCGGCGCCGTTTGGTGATGCCGCTGATGATCATCGCGGTCTCGCTGCGACCGGCGCCCACCAGCCCGTAGATGCCGACGATCTCACCGCCCCGGACGGTGAACGACATGTTCCGCACGGCCGGCAGCAGCGTCACGTCCTCCACTTCGAGGACGGGCGCCGGGTCCGCTGCGCGGCCGGGCGGGACGCGCCCGTACTCGACATCCCGGCCGACCATCATGCGCACCACTTCGGCCCGGTCGAACTCCGGCTTGGTCAGGGTGCCCTGCACCTCGCCGTCCCGCAGCACGGTGATCCGGTCGGCCTCGGCCAGCGCCTCGTCGAGCATGTGGGTGATGAAGACGACGCCGATGCCCTCGCGCTTCAGCCTCCGCATGGACAGGAAGAGTTGCAGTCGTTCCTCGGGAGTGACGGACGATGTCGGCTCGTCCAGGATGACGAGTCGGGCCCTGCGGTGCACCGCGCGGGCGATCTCCACCATCTGCTTCTGCGCTATGCCGAGCGATCCGGCCGGGACCTCGGGCCGGATGTGGAAGTTGTGCGACTCCAGCAGTTCCCGTGCCGCGATGTTGAGCCGGGAAAGGTTGTTGAACGCCTTCTCCTGGCCGAGGAAGAGGTTCTGCGCGACCGTCATCGTCTCGACCAGGGAGCCCTCCTGGTACACCATCGCGACGCCCGCCTCGGCGGATTCCTTCGGCGTGGCGAACAGACGCTCCCTGCCGCCGACCTCGAGCGTGCCGCCGTCGTGGGCCACCGCGCCCGAGACGATCTTGACGAGGGTGGACTTGCCGGCGCCGTTCTCGCCCAGCAGGGCGTGGATCTCGCCGGGCCGTACGTCGAAGTCGATGCCGCGCAGGGCGTAGGTGCCGCTGTACCGCTTGCTGACACCCGCGAGCCGGATCACCGGGGTCGGAGTCTGGTGGGTCACCGTGTCACCGCCTCTTCCTTCGTCTCCCGTGGCTGGAACAGGTTCCGGCAGCCGCGTACCGCCAGGACCGGGCGTGGCCCGCGCACGGCCAGGCCGGTCACCCCGTGCCGCTCGCCGTCGGCGCGGGAGTGCAGGCTCTCCAGCACGCGCCCGGTGCCGTCCAGCCGGAAGGCGAGGCCGTAGGACCGGGCGGGTGCCCAGGGTTTGATGACACCGAGCACCCGCAGCTGTCCCAGCTGGAGGGTGTCGGTGTAAGGAGTCGTGCAGCGCAGGCGGGGGACGAACCATTCCCCGGGGGCGATGGTCCGCATCATCTCGGCTGCCAGCTCCGGCTCGTCCAGGAGCAGTTCCGTGAAGCGGTTGCGCACGTAGGGGGCCGCCACCCAGCAGCCGTCCTCCGTCGCCGCCAGTCGTCCCGGGTAGGCGGGCAGGTTCGCCGGCGCGCCCGCGCCCGGGGTACCGAGCGCGGTGGTCCGCCGCCGCTCGATGCGGTGGTCGAGGCTCAGCGACACCAGGACCTCGCCGTTCCCGACGGCCTCGATGCCGGCCGGCCAGCCGAGGCCCTCCGCCTCCACCGACGCCGTCGCGCCGGTCACCCGGACGATGCGTCCGGACCGGTCGCCGCGCAGCAGTGCGCGGGCCCAGCCGTCCGGCCCCTCGTGCCGCGACCCGACGGTCACCAGCACCGAGCCGTCGCCCGTCAGGGTCAGGTCCGTGACACACGAGGACACGGCGGGGTCGGTGCACCGCTCCGCGGTCTCGCCGGCCGGGCCGACGGTGACGAGCCCGACGCCCTCGACCGCCGCGAGGACATCGCCGCCGCAGGCCGTCAGGGCGGTCACCGTGCCGCTCAGCACCGCGATCGTGCGGACCTCGCCGTCGCGTAGCGCGCAGACCGTGTCCCCGGCGGAGAAGACGACCGTTCCGTCGTCCGTCACGGCCACGTCGTCGGGCTCGTAGGACTCGGCGGGCAGCAGCGCCTCGGCCTCGTCGAGCCGGTGGTTGGGGCGCAGGCCCGCCTCCATGGGCGGGACCGTGCGGTGGCTCGCCCAGTCGGGGTTGAGCCACTCCTTGATCACCGCGAGGGCTCGTCTCATCGTCCCACCACCACCGCGGACCCGGCCGGCGCCGGGGTGCCGGGGATGTGGGACGGGTCGATACCGCCGACCTGGCTCGCGTCGAGCGCGAGCCGCCCCACGCGGTTGTTGCTGACACCGCACAGGTACAGGTGGCCGGCGTGTTCCTTGACGGCCGTCACCATCGGGTGGTTCCGCAGCGTGGCGTCCCACAGGACGTCCAGTACCTCGCCCCGGTCGTTGAACTTCATCACGCACGAGACGTTGAGCTGGGGCACCACCCAGCTGTCCAGGGGCAGCTCTCGTGTCATCCGCCGCCGCACCGCCGGGTACCGGCCCAGCAGGTCCGACATCGGGGTGCGCATGGAGACGAACGGCAGCCAGTAGTTGCCGTCGGAGGAGCGGCTCATGTTGTCGGGGTGGCCGGGAAGGTTCTCCAGGACCGGTTCCATCCGCCCCTGCCGGGGGCCGGCGATCCACAGCCGGTCGACGCGGCACAGCCCGGTGCTCGCGACCAGGATCGACTGCCCGTCGTGGGCGGTGCACACGCCGTTCGGGAAGAGGTGGTGGGAGATGACGACATCGGTGCTGCCGTCGGGGTCGATCCGCACCACCCGCCCGTTGGGCCGGGACTCGACCAACTCCACCATGTACTCGGCGGCGTTGGTGCGGGTGGAGAAGTCGGAGACGTAGATCGAGCCGTCGGGCGCGACGTCCAGGTCGTCGACGGCACGCAGTCCGGAGTCGTCGAGCAGGGAGAAGGGGCTGCGCCTGACCTTGTTGGCGACGAGCTCGGGCTCGCCGTCGGGGTGGACGCGGTACACCCCCATGCCGCCGACGGCTACGAGCAGCCGGCCCTCGCGGTCCCAGACGTGGCCCAGCGGGAAGCCTCCGGTCCGGGCGAAGATCTCGCCCTCGGTGTCCTCGGGCCCGTGGAACCGCCACACCCAGCCGCGCCGGTCGCCGCAGTACAGGGTGCCGTCCCGGTCGACGGCGCAGTCCTCGGCGCCCTCGATCTTCCCGAGGCCGATGGGCGGCGCGTCGGTCAGCCGGTTGTTGACCGTCCACACCGAACCCGGCTCGGTGACGTCCAGGAGGGGACCGAGCGTGATCCGGCCGGGGTCGATCTTCAGCTTCTCCGCCGTGCGCTGCCGGTACTTGCCCCACTTCAGGTCGAGCACGGCGAACAGCAGCAGCGCGGCGGCGAGGATGACGGTGTAGGCGGAGCCCTCCGCGCCCGTGGCGATGGTGGCCTGCTGGATCACCTGCACGACGACGACGCCCACGGTCGCCCGCAGCACCGAGCCGCGGCCCCCTTGGAGGCTCACTCCCCCGAGGACCACCGCGGTGAGCGCCACCAGCTCCCAGCCCTGCCCGACGTCGGGGTCGGTGCGGCCCAGCCGCGCGGCGGTGAGCAGTCCGGCCGTACCGGCCAGGGCCCCGGACAGGACGTACGTGCCGAAGACGACCCGGGTGACCGGAATGCCGTTGCGGCGGGCCGAGCGCCGGTCGGAGCCGACGGCCGCGATCCACCAGCCCCACCGGGTCCGGGTCAGCCCGACGTGGGCGACGAGCAGGACGACGGCGAAGACGAACCAGCCGGTGGGGACGCCGGCCACCGCGCCGGCCCCGAGGAACTCCCAGGTGAGGTCGGGTTCCGCGGCGCCGAGCCGGAAGCTGTAGGCGCTCTGCAGGGCCGCGGCGGCGCCACCGAAACCGACGAGGGTGACGAGAGTGGTGATGAAGGGCCGCATGCCGGCCCGCGCGATCAGGAAACCGTTGACGGCGCCGAGGGCGGCGCCGGCCAGGACCGCCGCGGGGATCACCAGGGCGGTGGGCCAGTGCCAGACCCGGGAGGCCACCATGGCGCCGAGCGACGCGCAGCCGACGACCGAGCCGACCGAGAGGTCGATGCCGCCGCCCACCAGCACGATCGTCAGCCCGACGGCGAGCAGTCCCTTCTCGGTGGTCTCGTCGAGGATGAGCGGGGTGTCACCCGCGCCGACCGGGGTGAGGACCGTGACGACCAGGCTGAGCAGGATCGCCAGGCCGAGCGGGACGGCGCCCTCCATCCAGCGCTGTCCGAGCAGCTCGGACACGGTACGGAAGGGGGCCGACCGCTCGCGGCGCCTTCCACCGGTGTAGGTGTGGGCGTCGACTCCGCGGGACAGTGCTGTGATCCTCATGGTCATCGGCCCTGGTAGCAGGCGATGGTGGTGGTGTCGGCGTTGTCGCGGTCCACCACCGTGTGGGAGACGTAGGCGACGGTGTGGGAGGTGCCGGCCGGGGCACCTGCCTGGACGAGCTGCTGCGCCGTCACGACCGCCGCCTCACCGACGCCCTGCACGTCGTACGCCGCCGACGCGGTGACCCTGCCCTTGCGCAGCGCGTCGCACCAGCGGGCGTCGGCGGCCATGGTGTAGACGCCGATGGAGTCCGGCCGGATCACCCGGCGCCTGACGGCGTCGGCGACGGCGTCGCCCACGGCGATCGCGTTGAGGTCGTACGCCACCAGGTAGCCGCAGACGCCGTTCTTCCGCTGCTGCGTGATGGACGAGGCCGCCTGCTGGGCGACCGCGTTCTGCCACTGGGTGTGCGCGGTCGTGACGACCTCGTACCCCGCGGGGTCGAGGACGTTGTGGACGCCCCTGGACCACTGCACGGACGCGGCGTCGTTGCCGGGGCCGTCGATGACCGCCATGCGCCGGGGACCGCCGCGCTCGGCGCAGTCGTGCACGGCCCGCCGGGTGACGTCCTCGGCGGCGTGCACCACGTCCACCCCGATGAAGGCGTCGCCGAGGCGGCCGGAGACCATGTTGACGACGATGGTGTAGATGCCCGCCCGCTCGGCGGCGTCGATCTGCTGGGTGAGGACGCCGACATCGGGATTGTGCAGGATGAGCACGTCGACGGCGCGCCGGGAGATCAGATCGTTGATGATCTTGACCATCTTGTCGGTGTCGAAGTTGGCGTCGTAGACCTCGAAGTCGGCGCCGAGGTTCCCGAAGGCGCGCTCCATGGTGCTGCCCCAGTTCTGGGTCAGGTTGTAGCCCTTGTAGAGGATGGGCACGAAGGCGATGCGCTTGCCCTTCATCGACTCGTGCACCTTGCGGTGGGCGTCGAAGAGCTGGACGTTCCTGCCGAACGTCTGCTTCTTCCCGCCGCCCTGTCCGTCGGCCGGCACGGCGCCGCGGTCGACCGTGCAGCCGGCGACCGTCAGCAGGGCGGTGGCGGTGGCGGCCGCGAGCACGGCCATGATCTTGTTGCTCACGTCTGGGGTTCCTCGTCGTTCGGGGGTGTTCACAATTCGTCCGTCCGGGCCGTCTCCTCGTCCCGGGGGTGCAGCCAGGCATCGAGCGCGATCGCCGCGACGAGGACACCGCCGCGCACCAGGTCCTGCAGGGGCGCGCTCAGCCCGCGCAGGATCAGCAGGTTGTTCAGGACGCCCACGAAGAGCACCCCGGCGAGGACGCCGAGCAGTGTGCCCCGGCCGCCCGACAGCGAGACGCCGCCGATGACGACCACGGTCAGCGCGGTGAACAGCAGGGGGTCGAAGGACGTCACCGTCGTCTGCGCGCTGCCCTGCACGGCCACCGTGGTGTAGCCGGCCAGTACGGCGAGCACCGCGGAGACGACGTAGCCCAGCACCTGCAGCGGCCGCACCGGCGCGCCGCTGGAGCGTGCGGTGGCGAAGTTGTCGCCCATCGCCCGGATGAGCCGGCCGGCGGAGGTGCGGGAGACGAACAGCCAGGCGAGCAGGAAGACGGCACCGGCGACGACGACCGCCCGGGGCACGCCCAGGACGCTGCCGTCGCCGAGCCGGGAGATCGCCGCCGAGTCGGGGAGGGAGTAGAAGTTCTGGTCGAGCAGCAGCATGTCGATGCCGCCGATGGTCAGCAGGCCGGTGGCGAGGGTCGCGAACAGCGCGGGCACCTCGAGGTAGGCCACGAGGATGCCGTTCAGCAGGCCGACGGCCAGGGCGAGGCCGGTGAGCAGGGCGATGGCGGCGCCCTCCGGCATGCCGTCCGCCATGAACGCGAGCGTGGCCTGGGCACAGCCGAGGGCGACGCCGGCGACGGACAGGTCGATGCCCTTGCCGAGGATCACGAGGGTCTCGCCCACGGCGAGGATGCCGAACGCGGCCGAGAGCCTGAGCAGGTTCCCGAGGTTGCCGCCGGTGAGGAAGCCGTCGGTCGTCAGGACACCGGCCAGGCAGAGCAGGACGGTCAGGGCGAGGACCAGGTAGCCCTGTTCGACGCGGGCGAACCGGTCGCGCGGGGAGAGGTCCGGTTTCGCCTCCGCAGTGGCCACTGCCATGAGTGATACCGCCAATCAGGGGTCGTACGAGATGTCGGGACCGGGCCGGGCGCGTCGCTCAGAACTCGATGACGGCCTTGCCGCCGGTCTGCCGGTCGAACTCCCGGTAGGCCTCCGCGGCGTTCTCCAGCGCCCAGTGGTGGGTGAACAGGCGGTCGACGTCGACCGCGTGCCGGGCGACGAAGCGGGCGCAGTCGGCCTGGCCGGTGAGGGAGAAGGTGTAGGAGCCGAGGACGGTCAGCTGCTTGCGGATGAGGTCGGGGCTGACGTCGAGCGTGACGTCGCCGCCCTCGCCGACGAAGGCGACGCGGCCCCACGCGGCGGCGGCGCGTACGGCGGAGTGCCGCGCCGCCGCGGCGCCGGAGCAGTCCAGCGCCGTGCTCACGCCCCGGCCGGCCGTGAGGTCGCGGACGGCCTCCACCGGGTCGACCGTGCCCGAGTCGACGGCGTGGGCCGCGCCGAACTCCTTCGCCAGGGCGACTCGTTCGGGTGCCACGTCGACGGCGATCACCTCGGCTCCCATCGCCGCGGCGAGTTGCACCGCGGACTGGCCGACCGGGCCGAGCCCGAAGACGGCGATCGTGTCCCGGGCGGTCAGCGCGAGCCGCACCAGCGCGCCGTACGCGGTTCCGGTGCCGCAGGAGATCGCGGCACCGGCGGTGAAGGACACCTCGTCCGGCAGCGGGACCAGGGTGCGCGCCGGGACCCTCAGGTAGTCGGCGTGGCCGCCGTGCGCGGTGGCGCCGAAGATGACCGCGCCGCGCTCGCACAGCTGGGTCCAGCCGGTCCGGCACTGGTGGCAGAAGCCACAGCCGTCGTAGTGGTGGACCATCACCCGGTCGCCGACCCGCACCGCGTGCGGGTCGACGGCGGTGCCGACGGCCGCGACGACACCGCACGGTTCGTGGCCGGCGATGACCCCGCTGCCGTCACCCCGCAGTCCGAACGCCGCCAGCGCCTCACCGGCCGGGGCTCGGTAGAGACGCAGGTCGCTGCCGCACATCCCGGAGGCCTTGACCTCCAGCACGACGTCGTCGGGGCCCGGCGTCGGATCGTCGAACTCGACGGTCTCCAGCTCGCGGCCGCCGCGGAACACGACTCCTCGCATGGTGTCTCCTTCGCCCGTGTCCGGGCCGTTCGATGGGGGAGGAAGCTCAGGCCCGGGGTGCCAGGGCGTCGGCGAGCGAGGCGGGCAGGCCGTACGACTTCGGCTCGACGTAGGCGTCGAAGCCCTCCGGGCCGCACTCGCGGCCGATGCCGCTGTTCTTGAAGCCGCCGATCGGGGCGTGGAAGCCGACGACGTTGCCGTTGAGTTCCACGGTTCCGGTGCGGATGCGGCGGGCGACGGCCAGGGCGTGCTCGGGGTCGGTCGTGAACACCGAGCCGTTGAGGCCGTAGTCGGAGTCGTTGGCGATGGCGACGGCCTCGTCCTCGTCGTCGAAGGCGAGAACGCCGAGGACCGGACCGAAGATCTCCTCGCGCGCGATCCGCATGGCCGGCTGGACGTCGGTGAAGACCGTCGGTTCGACGAACCAGCCGCGGTCGATCCCGGCGGGACGGCCGCCGCCCACGAGGACCTTGGCCCCTTCCCGGCGGCCGATCTCGATGTATCCCTCGACGCGCTCCCGCTGGCCCCGGCTGACCACCGGCCCGATCTGGGTGTCCGGGTCGGCCGGGTCCCCGACGCTGAGGGAGGCGACCATCTCCGTGAGCCGGTCGAGGAGTTCGGCCTGGCGGGAGCGGGCCACGACGATGCGTGTCTTGTTGCTGCACGCCTGCCCGTTGTTGCGCAGGGAGAGGGCCTTCAGGGAGGGGAGGACGACATCGAGGTCGGCGTCGTCGAGGATTACGGCCGCGGACTTGCCGCCGAGTTCCAGCGTGACCCGCCGCAGGTCCTGGCCGCACAGCGCGGCGATGCGCCGGCCGGCCGCCGTGGACCCGGTGAACGACACCTTGTCCACCCCGGGGTGGGTGACGAGGTACTCGCTGACCTCCCGCTCGGCGGGGACGATGTTGACGACGCCCGCGGGCAGTCCGGTGTCCCGCAGCAGGTCGGCGAAGAGGTAACTGTCGAGCGTGGCCTCGGGAGAGGGCTTGAGCACGGCCGTGCAGCCGGCCAGGAGTGCCGGGACGAGCTTGAGCAAGGTCACGAGCAGGGGCGCGTTCCACGGTACGACGGCGGCCACCACGCCGACCGGCTCCCGGGTGACCAGCGCGTTGCCGGTGTTCGAGCGGCGCACGGTGCTCCACTCGTAGCGCGGGGCGAGGTCGAGGAAGCTGTCGAGCAGGAGCTGGGCCCCGGTGGTCTGCATCGTCCGGGACAGTGAGATCGGGCAGCCCATCTCCTTGGAGATGACGGCCGCCATCTCCTCGTGGCGCGCCGCGAGGTGGTCGGCGAGGCGGCGCAGGACCTCCATGCGCTCGGCGAGCGGCATGCGGGGCCACGGGCCGTGGTCGAACGCCTCCCGGGCCGCCGACACCGCCCGGTCGACGTCGGTGCGGGAACCGGCGGGCACCCGGGCCAGGACCTCCTCGGTGTAGGGCGAGATCACCTCGATCTTCTCGTCGGTGGCGGGGGCGGCCCAGGTGCCGCCGATGTAGAGCTGTGCGTGGTGGTCCTGCGGGGCCATGGGCGCTCCTTCGGCTGATGTCGTCGGGACGGTACGGCCGGCGTGAGGCAGGTCACTATCCGTTGGCCGACCGGGAACAGCCGCATTGCGAAGCAGTCACGTGCCGTGCGGGTCTTCCGCACCCAACCCTCTGGATATTTAATATTTACAAGCGGGTCACACCGCACTCAGGCAGTCGGCGGACAGGTGCGAGGAGGCACAGGTGCCCGAGACCCACCAACGGACCGCGCCCGGGCGCGCCCTGCACATCAGCACCCGGGACCTCGCCGAGGCACGCGAGCAGGGCAGCAGGAACTTCGCGCGGCACGAGATGCGGCTGGCACCCGGCCACCGGCTGGACTTCCGCCTCGACATCGCCGCGGCTCCGCACGTCACGGTGGGACGGTTGAGCTACGGCGCCGACGCGAAGCTCACGGTGCCGCCGATGCGGTTGTGCTACCACGTGAACCTGCCGCTGAGCGGAGGAAGCGCTGCCGAGCAGAACGGGACGCGGGGCGAGTCGGCGGCCGGCCGCACCGGGACGGCGTTCGTCCCGGACGCCCCGCTGCGGGTGCGCTGGAGTCCGGACGCACGGCAGTACGTCCTGCGGTTCCCCCGGGAACTGCTGGAGGGCCACGCCGCGAAGCTGGCCGGGCTGCGTTCCCCGGAGGAGGTCCGGTTCGACCTGGTCTTCGACCTCTCCGGCGGAACGGGACAGGCCCTCGTCGCGACCGCCGGCTTCCTGTTCACGGAACTGGCCAGGCCCGGAGGCATCGCCGTCATGCCCGCCGCCTGCCGGGAACTGGAGGCGGCCTTGATGACCCAGTTGCTCATGGCGGTGCCGCACCAGCTCAGCCCCGTCCTGCACGGCAGCCCCCGGCCCACGCGCGGGTCGAAGGTCCGCGAGGTCATGGACTTCATCGACGAGCACCCGGCGGCGGCGACGAGCACGGCGGACCTCGCGGCCCTGGCCGGTGTCAGCGCGCGGGCCCTCCAGCTCGGATTCCGGGAGGTCGCGGGTGTGTCACCCGGCGTGTACCTGCGCAACGTCCGGCTGGACCGCGCGCACGCGGAGCTGTCCTGCGGCACGGGCGGTTCGGTGACGGAGATCGCCGCGCGCTGGGGTTTCTACCATCCCAGCCGCTTCGCCCGGCAGTACCGGGAGCGGTTCGGCGTACTGCCCTCGGAAACGGTCCGCGGCACCCGCCCCTGAGGACGGGTGCCGCTGGTCCGGCGGAGGGGTCAGCCGTCGGTGCGCCGCAGGAGGCCCATCACTCCGCGGATGTCGTCGACCCTCTCCAGATGCAGCACGGCGTCCGCCACCCGCTCGATGTCCGCCTCCGCGAGGACGCCCTGGGCGTGCCCGCGGAACTTGGCCACCAGTTCGTCGTCGGTCATCGCGGTGCCCGCCTCCGGCGACTTGCTGCCCTTCGGGTAGCGCCGCTCCCCCACGAACGTCGTACCGCGCGCCGTGACCTCGATCTTCGCGGGCCGGCTGGCCGCGTTGCCGGCGAGCAGCTTCACGTAGTCCGGGTGCACCGCGTAGTCCACCTTGTCCATGAGGCCCGTCACGGATTCCCCGAAGACCAGCTCGGGGTCCTGCCATGCCTTGGTCGGCGGCACCCGGTGCGCCCCGACGGCGAGGCCGTGGGCGATGCTGAACTGGGCGTCGTGCGGATGCTCGATGGTGCGGTTGACCCACAACGGCTGCATCACGAAGCCCTCGACCCAGGCCTTGATCCCGTCGATCTCGGCCGGCTTGATGTCGTGCTCCGACACGATCTCGGTCAGCGAGTCGAGCAGTGCGTGCAGGATGCGGCAGTGCGGATACGGCTTGAACGCCTGCTCTGCGGGGAACCGCCAGTCGCTGCCGAGGCCGTCGGTGATGACGTCCGGCTCCCAGCGGCGGGTCCCGATGAAACGGGGGAAGCCGTACTCCCGGTCGTCCAGCACGCGCAGGTCGCCCCGGTGCCCCAGCTCGCCCATGTGCGCGGCGGTCAGCGCCGCCTGGGTCAGCGCGCCGGCGAGCAGGTACTTGATGGTGGAGGTGGGAGCGTGCTCGCTCCAGGAGCGGAAGGAGTTGACCGGGGCGATGCTTCCCGCGATGCCGAGGGCGTGCGCGAGGACGCCCGCCCCGTGGCCCTTCAGCCGGCCGACGGCCGCCGTGGCGCCGAAGACCGTGCTGCTGTAGCCGTAGACCGGCGGCGGGGTGACCTTGCCGTCCTTGAAGTCGCGCAGGTAGTCCATGGCCTTGCCGATGCGGTACGACATCTCGTGCGCGACGGCGACGGCCGTGATGAGGTCCTTGCCGGACGCGCCGGTGCTCTCGCCGACCGCGAGGGCGCCCGGCAGCACGTACGGGGTGACGTGTCCCGGAGGCAGCACCGCGTCCGCGTCGAGGGTGTTGATCAGTTCGCCGTTGGCGAAGGCGGCGCCGAAGACCGAGACCCGGTCCCCCGTGCCGATGATGGTCGCGTCGCCGCCCGTTCCGCCCGTCATCCGGCCGTACTCGATGCCGATGCGGCCCTTCGGCTCGTCGATCGCGCCGAGGGCGCAGCCGATCGAGTCCAGCACGATGCGCTTGCTCTCCTTGACGACATCGGGCGGCAGCCGGTCGTAGTCGGCGTCGGTGGTGAAGGCCGCGAGTTGCTCGACCAGGGTCTGGGTCATGGATTCAGTCCTCTTTCTCGATCATGCGAGAGCGGCTCGGAAGGCCTGTGGTGCGGTGTCCGTGTACGGCAGCGGCGCCGTGCCGTGGTGCCAGACGGTGGTGCGGGCGCGGGTGTAGGTCCCGATGACCTCCGCGCCGTTCTCCCGCCCGTATCCGCTCTGCTTGTAGCCGCCGTACGGTGCGCTCGGGTGGACGGTCCGGTAGGTGTTGACCCACACGGTTCCCGCCTCCAGACCGCGGGTCAGGTGGTGGACGGCGGCCAGGTCGCCGCCCCAGATCTGGGCGGTCAGTCCGACACTGAGGCCGTTGGCACGGGCGAGCACCTCGTCGAGGTCGTCGTAGGTGAGAACCCCGACGACCGGGCCGAAGATCTCCTCGCGCGCCGCGATGTTGGCGTCGTCCAGGCCGGCGAGGACGGTCGGCTCGAAGAAGTGGCCGCCCGCGTGGGCGTCGTCGACGTCGGCGCGTCTGCCTCCCGCGAGCAGGGTCGCCCCGGTGTCGACGGCACGCCGGACCAGGTCCTCCACGCGGGCCACCTGCCGCGCGCTGACGAGGGCGCCCATGTCGGAGGACGGCGAGAACGGGTCGCCGGGCCTGATGCGCCGGGTGGCGACGGCCATGAGACCGGCCAGTTCGTCGGCGCGGCGGCGCGGGACGAAGATCCGCGATCCGGCGGCGCAACTCTGGCCGCACTTGACGAAGTTGGAGTGCAGCAGGTGGGGGACGACCCGGTCCAGGTCGACGTCGTCGAGCAGGATCACGGCGTTCTTCCCGCCGAGTTCCATGCACAGTGGCTTGGCGCTGTCCGCCGCGGACCGGATGACGCTGCGGGCGCCCCGCAGACCGCCGGTGAAGACGACCATGCCCACGTCGGGATGGCGCACGAGGGCGGGGCCGGTGACCTCGCCGCGGCCCGAGACAACGCTCACGACACCGCGCGGGAGGCCGGCCCGCACCGCCAGCTCCGCCATGCGGAACGACGACAGGGGGCCGAGTTCGGGCGCCTTGAGCACGAAGCAGTTGCCGGTGGCGAGGGCGGGGGCCGCCTTCATCCCGAACATGAGCAGGTTGCCGTTGAAGCTGTTGACACCGGCCACGACCCCGTACGGCTCGCGTGTGACCTGCGCGAGCCGGTCGGGCCCGAGGACGCTGCGGCCCTCGATCTTGTCGGCGAGTCCGGCGAAGTACCGCAGCCACCGTGCGGCGCTCGCCACGTCGGCGGCGGACTCCCGGTGCAGGTGTCCCACGTCGGTGGACTCGATGCGGGCCAGTTCCTCCTGGTGCTCCAGCAGGACGTCGGCCCAGCGGTGCATCAGGCGGGCCCGCTCCAGCGGCTCGACGCCGCGCCACTCGCGCCGGTACACGGTGGCCGCGTCGGTGACGACCGCGTCGACGAGCGCCTCGTCGGCCTCGCGCACCTCCGCGTACGTCTCGCCGGTCGCGGGGTTCTCCAGCGGCAGCCAACGGCCCTCGCCGGTGTAGGTGCCGGCGCCGACCGCCTCGGCACGGATCAGCTGCTCAGCCATGGTCGGGCCTTCCGGAGGAGGAGCGGGCGACGGTCTTCTTGAGCGCCGCGGCGCGCTCGGCCAGGGGCGTCAAGTCCCATACGACCGCCTTGGTACGGGTGTGCTCGTCGAGGGCCTCCAGGCCCCCGGACGCGCCGTACCCGCCGCGCTGCCAGGGGGTCAGGGGGATCTCGGGATCGAGGGCGTCATGCGTGTTGACCCACACGGTGCCCGCCTCCAGCCGTCCGGCCAGGTCGTGCACGGCGGGCGCGGAGCGGCCCCAGATCTGGGCGATGCCGCCGGGCCGGGTGGTGTCGGCCTCCCGCGCGGCCCTCGCCGCGTCCTCGAAGGCCGAGACGGTCAGGACCGGGCCGGTCACCTGCCCGGCCCGCAGCGGGTTCGACGGCGAGGCGTCGGTGACCACGGTGGGTTCGAAGTACGCCCCGGCGTCCGGCCCCGGTGCCCGTCGGCCGCCGGCCCGGATCCGCGCGCCGTCGGCGACGCCGGCCGCCACCGCCGCCTCGACCCGGTCGCGGGCCCGCGCCGAGATCAGCGGACCGAGCTGCGCGTCCGCGTCGAGCGGGCCGGCCATCCTGATCCGCCGGACCAGGGCCACGGCGGCCTCGACGAACGCGTCGTAGAGGGAGGCGTGGACGTACACGTGGGAGGCGCCGAAGAGGTTCTGGCCCGCGTGGGAGAAGCGTGAGTGCAGCACGCACGGGACGGCGGCGGCGAGGTCGGCGTCGGCCAGGACGAACGCGCTGTTGCGTGTCGCCAGGTGCACGGTGAGCGGGGCGACGGGCTCGGCCGACGCCCGGATGACCTCCCGGCCCTCCTCGGCCGTGCCGGCGAAGGCGATCATGCCGACGGCCGGGTGGCCGGCGAGATGGCCGCGGGTCGTGTCCCGTCCGGTGAGGGCCGTCACGGCGTCGACGCCCGCGGTCTGCGCCAGATGGGCCATGAGCACCGGGCCCAGCGGGGCGGTGGGGTCGGCCCGCAGGACGTAACCATTGCCGCAGGCCAGGGCCGGCGCGGCCTGCCGGGCGAACAGGAACAGTGCCGAGGTCCAGGGGGCGAGGCCCGCGACGACGCCGTAGGGTTCGCGCACGGTGTGACCGCGGTGGCCCGGGATGCCGTTCAGGGTGCGGCCGTCGACCGTGCCGACGAGCCCGGCATAGTGACGGACGCAGGCCATGGCCCGGTCGACGTCCGCGGCGGCTTCCGAGCGCAGCGCGCCGGTCTCGCGGGCGACGAGTTCGGCGAGCCGCCCGCGGTGCGCGCCGAGCGCGTCCGCCCAGCGCAGCATGGCCTCGGTGCGCGCGAAGGACGGCAGCCTCCGCCAGCGGTCCGCGGCCTCGGCGGCAGCGGCGACCGCGACGTCGACATCCTTTTCCCCGCAGTCGGCGACGCGGAGCAGGACCTGCCCCGTCGTCACGTCGGCCACGTCCAGCCAGCGCTCCTCGGCCGGAGGGGCGAACGCGGCGGACAGCGGTATGCCCACGGGGTCCACCAGCGGTGATACATGCATGTCAGAGAGCCTTCCGGTGACAGAGAGCCCGAGCGGGAACCGGACGGAGGTTCAACGGCTCGTCCATACATGATGGATCATATTTCTTTGCTCGCTCCATGTCACCAGCATCTTTTCTCTCCCGCCCGACGGTCGCGACGCCCGACAGTTGCCGTTACCTCAGTCCAGGGTCTCGACATATTGCATTTGATACATGATTCTCGCCACGTCCCCTTTACCTCCCCGCTCAGAAGAGGTGCCCCATGACGGCCTCGGACAGCCCCGTGCCCCCTCGTACCATGCGCCGTATCGCGCTCGCGAGCGGTACCGGCACGGTCATCGAGTACTACGACTTCTTCATCTTCGCGACCGCGGCGGCGCTGGTCTTCCCGAAGGTGTTCTTCCCGGCCCTCGGCTCCGCCGGCGGCACCGTCGCCTCGTTCGCGACCCTCGGGGTCGCCTTCGTGGCCCGCCCGCTCGGTTCAGTCCTCTTCGGGCACTTCGGTGACCGCGTCGGCCGCAGGACGACTCTGGTCTCGACGCTCCTCATCATGGGACTGGCCACGTTCGCCGTCGGCCTGATGCCGACGGCGGACCGGATCGGGGCGGCGGCCCCGATCGCCGTGGTCGTCCTGCGCGTCCTGCAGGGCCTGGCCGTCGGCGGCGAATGGACCGGCGCGACGCTCATGGCGGCGGAGAACGCGCCGAGGGCACGGCGCGGGTTCTGGTCCATGTTCGGCGCCCTGGGCGGGTCGATCGGCCTGGTCCTCGCCAACGCCACGTTCCTGCTCATCGGTGCGACCATGAGCGAAGCGGACTTCGTCTCCTACGGGTGGCGGATACCGTTCCTGACCAGCTTCCTGCTCGTCCTGGTGGGTCTGTTCGTCCGGCTGAGGATCGAGGAGACCTCGGTGTTCAAGAAGGAGGTCGACCAGCGCGGGCAGGCCGCCGTGCCGTTCTTCGAGGCGCTGCGGAGCCAGCCCCGGGAGATCACCTTCGCCTCCGGCGTGCTGCTGATGGTCTTCGCCTTCTACTACCTGGCGGTCGGTTACCTGATCCACTTCGGCACCACCGAACTGCACCTGTCCCAGACCACCGTGCTCTCGATCGGTCTCCTCGCGGGGGCTGTCTTCGGCCTGGCGAT
The DNA here is from genome assembly GCF_040636485.1 of Streptomyces sp. NPDC038707. Taxonomy (NCBI): domain Bacteria; kingdom Bacillati; phylum Actinomycetota; class Actinomycetes; order Kitasatosporales; family Streptomycetaceae; genus Streptomyces; species Streptomyces sp. NPDC038707. Next base: position 16,624 of record NZ_JBEZUP010000038.1, on the reverse strand, counting down.
CGTGCTGGGCGCGGCGGTCTCCGACCGGATCGGCAGGCGCCGCGTGATCGTCATCGGCAATGCGCTCGCGGTGGTGTGGGCGCTGGTGCTGTTCCCGCTCCTCGACTCGGCCGGCACCCCGGCCTTCGCACTCGCGTCATGTGTCACCACGTTCGTCAGCGGCTTCGCCTACGGCCCGGTGGGCGCCTTCATGCCGGAGCTGTTCCACACGCGGTACCGGTACACCGCGACGGGCTTCGCCTACAACGTCGCCGGTGTGCTCGGCGGCGCGGTTCCCCCGCTGATCGCGGCCCCGATCGTGGCGTCCTACGGCGGCCTCGCCTTCGGCGCGTTCCTCGTGGTGCTGTGCCTGGTCAGCCTGGGCTGCACGCTCGCGCTGCGGGAGACCCGGCACACGGCGATGGGCGGGGCGGCGACGGAGGCGGTCGCCGAGGAGGCCGGCGCCGTCTGACCCGGCGCTCACCGACGGCACGGCGGTGGGGCCGCCACGGACGTTCCGTGGCGGCCCCACCGTTTCGGCCGGCCCCACCGTTTCGGTCGGCCCTGTCGTCACCGGCCCTGTGCGATGGCGTCGGCCAGGTCGAGCACGCCCTGCGCCGTTCTGGCGTGTGCGAGGTCGATGTGCTGGCCCTCGAAGTCGACCGCCGCGCTGCCGTTCGCCTCGGCCTCGCGGAAGGCGGCGATCATACGGCGGTAGTGGTCCACGGTCTCCGGGGAGGGCGTGAACACCTCGTTGGCGATCGCCACGTGCGAGGGGTGGATGAGGACGATGCCCCGGTAGCCGAGCCGGCGGTTGTCCTCGGCGAAGTGCCGGAAGCCGTCGAGGTCGGCGATGTCCTGCCACACCCCGCTGACCGGGTGATGCAGTCCGGCGGCGCGGGCGGCCAGGATGATCCGGCTGCGCAGGTACAGGGTCTCCAGGCCCTCAGGCGTGAACTCGAAGCCGAGCTCGCGCCCGACGTCGGCGTTGGGGCCGGTCGCGCCGAGCAGGCTGGAGACCCTGGGGCTCGCCGCGGCGATCTCCTCGCAGTGCGCCATCGACGTCGCGGTCTCGAAGCTGACGATGAGGCCTGTCGACCCCGTCTCCAGACCGTCGCGCTCCTCGATGTGCGACACGATCGCGTCGATGCGGACGATCTCCTGGGCGTTGAACACCTTGGGCAGGAACAGGCCGCTCAGGCCCTCCGTGAGGACCTCCTCCACATCGGCGCCGAACAGACCGCTGTCGACGCTGTTCGGGCGCACCCAGATGTCGGCGCGGACGTTCTCGGCCCGCAGCCGCCCGATGGTCTCGCGGACCGTCTTCCTGGCGTCGGCCTTGTCGGCCGCCGGTACGGAGTCCTCCAGGTCGAGGATGACGGCGTCGGCGCCCGCCGCGATCGCCTTCGCGGCCCAGGTGGGCTTGTGGCCCGGCACGAACAACATGGAGCGGTACGGCTTCATGGACAGGTCTCCTTGTGGATGGGGGAAAGGTCGGGCGGGAAGGGAAGGGCGGCGCCCTCAGAAGTTCGGCTTGCGGCGCTCGCGGTGCGAGGCGAGCCCCTCGCGCACCTCCGGCCCGCCGAAGCCGTAGAACTCCAGGGCGAGCGAGGCGTCGAAGATGGCGCCGGCGACCTGCCGGTACCAGTTGTTCAGCGACTGCTTGGTCCAGCGGATCGCGTTCGGGGCGCCCGACGCCAGCTCCCGCGCGATCTCACGCGCGGTGCTGAGCAGGTCGTCCTCCTCCACGCACAGCGACACGAGGCCGATCCGCTCCGCCTCCTCGCCGGTCAGCGGGCGGCAGGTCATCAGGTAGTACTTGGCCTTCGCCATGCCGCACAGCAGCGGCCAGCACACCGCCGCGTGGTCACCGGCGGCGACACCGAGACGGGTGTGACCGTCGATGATCTTCGCGGTCCGGCTCACCACGGACACGTCCGCGAGCACACCGGCCACCAGTCCGGCACCGACCGCGGGCCCGTGCATCGCCGAGACGATGGGCTTGGTGCAGTCGATGACGTTGTAGACCAGGTCCCGCGCCTCGCGCATGGTGCGGGTACGGGTGTCGTAGTCGTTGGTGAGCTTCTCCACCAGGTCGAAGGACCCGCCCGCGGAGAAGCCCTTGCCCTCCCCGCGCAGCAGTACGGCCTTGACCGCGGGATCGGCGTCGAACTCGCGCCAGATCTCGGCCAGGTCGGCGTGGGCTTCCTCGCTCACCGCGTTCAGCTTGGGTGCGTCGAGGACGAGTTCGATCACTCCGCCCTCGTCCGGTCCGTCCACCCGCAGATGGGCGAAGCGCTCATAGCGGCTCATGTCGTCCCTTCGTTCGTCTCACGGCCCGTCATGCGCCACGGGCCCGCTCGCGGCGCATGAGTTCGCGCCCGATGATCAGCTTCTGGATCTCGCTGGTGCCTTCGTACAGGCGCAGCAGGCGCGCGTCCCGGTAGACGCGTTCCACCGCGACCTCGCGCATATAGCCGCTGCCGCCGTGCACCTGGACGGCGAGGTCGGCGGCGCGGCCGGCCGCCTCGGTGCAGAACAGCTTCGCCGCGGAGGGCGCGATACGGCGGTCGGAGCCGTCGAGGTAGTGCCGGGCGGCGTCACGGGCGAGCGCCTTGCCGGCCATCACCAGCGACTGCTGCTCGGCGAGCATGGCCTGCACGAGCTGGCGGTCGCCGGTGGGCACGCCGCCCTGCCGGTTCTGCGCGGAGTAGCGCACCGACTCGTCCAGCGCGCGCTCGGCCAGGCCCGTCGCCAGGGCGGAGATGTGCACCCGGCCGCGGGCCAGCACGGTCATGGCGGCCCGGAAGCCCGTCTCCACCTCGCCGCTGATCAGCGCATCGTGCCCGACGCGTACGTCGTCGAAGTAGACGTCGGCGGTGGTGGCGCCCTCCTGGCCCATCTTGCGGTCCTTGGGACCGACGGTCAGGCCCTGGGTGCCGGCGGGCACCAGGAACACCGCGATCTTGCCTTCGGCCTCGTGGTCGCGTACGCGCGCGAAGGTGACGAAGAGGTCCGCGAGGGGGGCGTTGGTGATGAACCGCTTCTGACCGCTGAGGCTCCAGCCGCGCTCCGACCAGGTGGCGGTGGTGCGCATCCCGGAGGGGTCGGAGCCCGCCTCGGGCTCGGTGAGGGCGAAGGACGCCAGGCACGCGCCCTCCGCCATCGGCTCCAGCCACCGCTTCTTCTGGGCATCGGTGCCGAAACCGGCGATGACCTGACCGGCGATGCCGTTGTTGGTGCCGAACAGGGAACGGAACGCCAGTGCGGTGTAGCCGAACTCGAAGGCCAGCTCGACGTCCTGGGTGATGACGAGGCCGAGGCCGCCGTACTCCTGGGGCAGCGCGTAGCCGAACAGGCCCATGGCCGCCGCCTTCTGCCGCAGGTCGTCGGGGATGGCGTCGGCGTCGGCGATCTCCCGCTCCCGGGGTACGACCTCTTCACGGATGAACCGGCGTACCTGGGCGTGGATCTGTGCGAAGTCCTCGGCACTGACCGTCTCTTCAACGGGTGTGGACATCGGCCTTCCTCTCTGTGATGGAGCCTGGGGTCGGGACAGGGGTGCGGCCGCGGCCGAGGAAGTGGCCCTCCGGGTCGTAGGAGCGCAGTTCCTCGACGTCGGCCGTGGAGACCTCGCGCAGCTCCCTCAGGTGCGGGCTCACGGCCAGGTCCCATCCGCACCGCTCCCGCACCCGCGCCACCCGGTCGGCCAGCGGCTCCGGCCCGGGTGCGACATGGGTGAGGACGAGCTCCCCGTCCCGCATGGTCAGCACGCCGAGATCGGTGACGACCGCGCGTACGCGCCGGCCGGGGCTGGTGACGTAGCCGCATTTCTCGACGAAGCGCCGCCGGCCCATCGCGCCGACGACCAGGACCTCGTCGGCGCCGGTGATGACGTCGTTGCCGCCACCGGAGCCGACCAGGTAGGGGCCGCCCTCGATCCGGGTGGTGTTGATGTCGCCCCGGCGGTCGATCTGGGCCGCGCCCACGCAGGCGATCGACCGGAACCGCGCGCCGTTGACGAGATTGCCCAGCACCTGCTCGGTGTCGAGCAGCATGGACGAGGACGGGAAGTTGTGGAAGCTGAAGATGAACGGGTCACCGGGGGTGGGGGTGTAGTCCCACAGGCCCAGCTCGGCGGCGAGGGCCACCTCGTGGCCGGCCTCCCTGGCGCGGCCGACGCCGACCCAGGCGGCGAGATTGGCCAGCCCCGCTCCCGCGAGCACGGTGTCGGCGGGCATCTCGGCCACTCGGCGGGCGAGGAGATCGGCCAGCCATACGGCGGCCTTCTCGGCGCCGGTCGGCGCGTCGTCGCGCCGCACGGCGGGGGGCGCCGCCGGGGGGTGCTCGGCCCCGCGGACCAGGTCCGCTAGCCGTTCGGGGCCGAGTTTGGCCAGGTAGGTCTCGTGGTCGGCGGGCTCCAGGACCCATTCGCGCACCCACGCGTCGAAGTCCGCTCCCCTGGTCGCCTCCCGGACGGAGATCCAGAAGGGGATGTCTTCCAGATAGCCCCGCACGGGCAGCCGGGTGCCTTCCGGTCCGGCGTAGACGCCTCCGGGGTGGGCGCCGAAGGGGGCCTCGACGACGGCCCGCACCCGGTGGGCGGGGATGCGCACCAGGGTCGACCAGGGCCGCAGGTCGTCGACGACCTTCTCCACCGTGGCGATGACGCCGCGCCGCGAGGCGAGCGCGCCGACCACTCCCTCGAACATGGGCGGCGCGATCGCCAGGTTGCCCTGCCGGTCGGCGACGGCGGCGTGCACCAGGGTGACGTCCGGCACCAGCGGCGCGACGAGCCCGACCCGGCCGAAGGCGGTGTCGACCTCCTGGTAGGCGTCGTTACCGGCCATCGAGGAGTCGCGCACCGAGCCGGTCACGACGGCGGGCACACCGGTGGCGGCGGCCCGCAGCCGCTGGATGTAGGTGAGGAAGGACCAGTTCTCGACCTCCACCGCACCCGAGCCGTACGCCTCCTGGAAGACGGGGTTGGGCGTGAAGACGGGGAAGGAGTCACCCGAGTAGACGGTGACGACCTTCTCCAGGCAGCCCGCGCGGAAGAGTACCGCCCCGAGCGAGGACAGACTGGCCATGATCAGGGTGAGACGAGAGGGCTTCCCCCAGTGCTGGCGGGCGAGTTCGCGTACCAGGGCGCTCCATCGGCTGTGGCCCATCATCACGTGGACGGCGTCCCCCGAGCGGACGTACCGGGCGATCGCCTCGTCCAGTCGGCAGAAGTCGACGGGTTCGGTCATCCAGCGCTCCCTACTTACCAGCGGCCTACGTTTCACATAAAATATATTCTCACAAGGTCGCGATCAACGAGACGCAGCTCACGAGGTGAGACAGGGCCCGGCGCGTCCACGCAACCCTTGACTTTTCCCCGATCGTATATTTTCCATGCTCCTAGTTGGCTAAGCCGCCGACGGAACGAGGTCACCGATGCAGCACAAGCCGCTCGACGGCATCCGTATTCTGGAACTCGGGGGCTACATCTCAGCGCCCTACGCCAGTTCGCTCCTGTGCGCCCTGGGCGCGGAGGTGGTGAAGGTCGAGAAGCCCGGCACCGGCGAGGACTTCCGGCGCCACAAGAACGACCGCAGCCCCTACTTCATCCAGTACAACGCGGGCAAGCGCAGCCTCGCGGTGGACCTCAAGAACCCCGAGGGTGTGGCGCTGGTCAAGGCGCTCGTGCCGCGCTTCGACGTGGTCCTGGAGAATCTGCGGGCCGGCAAGCTCGCCGCCATGGGGCTGGGGCCCGAGGAATGCCGCGCGCAACGGCCCGACCTGGTGTACGCCTCGGTCACCGGCTTCGGCAACGGCGGCCCGCTCGCCCGGCGCCCCGCCTACGACACCATCGGCCAGTCCTTCGGGGGCCTGTACTCCCTGCTGGGCGACGCCGGCGCTCCTCAGCTGTCCGGGACCATCCTCGCCGACCTGATCACCGGCGTCTCCACCGCCACCGGCATCCTCGCCGCCCTCGTCGGCCGCAACGCCACCGGTGCCGGCCAGCACGTGGAGACCTCCGTCATGGAGGCCGTCAGCACCCTGACCGCGGACGCCGTCAGCCAGTACTTCGAGGACGGCGGCCAGGACCCCAGCCGGGAGAGCCGGCACCCGCAGGCACAGAACTTCTGCCTGAAGACCGCCTCGGGTGAGGACATCGCCATCCACCTGTCGTCCTCCGAGAAGTTCTGGCACTGCCTGCTGGAGGCGATGGGCCGCCACGACCTCGGCGAAGACCCGCGCTTCGCCACCTACCCGGAGCGTGAGCGCAACTACTTCGCTCTCGTGGAGGTCGTCGAGGCCGAGTTCCTCACCCGGCCCGCGGCCGAGTGGGAGAAGCGGCTCACCGACGCCGACGTCCCCTTCGCCCCCGTCCTGACGATGTCGGGGGTGATGGGCCATCCGCAGACACAGTGGCTGGAGCTGTTCGAGCCGGAGAACAACGGTGTCTCGCTGCTGCGCCCGCCCTGGCGGTTCGCCGGGATCCGCCCCGGCCGCGAGGGCGTCGCCCCGCGCATCGGCCAGCACACCCGCGAGATCGCCGGCGAGGTGTACGACGGCACCCGTGTCGAGGAGCTGCTCGCCGCCGGGGTCCTGTTCGCGGGCGACTGACACTGACGCCTGATGAGGGGAGGGGGTACGGACACCGTCCGTACCCCCTCCCCTCATCAGGCGTCAGTCGCGGCCCGGTTTCCAGTATCGGATCAGCTGCCGCAGTTCCACGGGCTCGGGGCTCGGGGCGGCGGGCAGCCGTGCGGGTGTGCGGCTGAGGCGCGGCGCCGGCGACGGGTGCAGGACGTCGCCGACCCGCTGGAACATCCGGCGCCCGCGGTTGTGCGGATCGTCGGCCGCCTCGTCGAAGGAGAGCACCGGCGTCACACACGCGTCGGTGCCGGCGTAGATCTCCTCCCACTCCGCCCGTGTCCTCGTCGCGATCGCCGAGGCGATGAGTTCCCGCAGCTCCGGCCAGGCACCGCGGTCGTCCTGGCCCGGCCAGCCCGTGACGTCCACGCCGAGGCGCGAGACGAACTCACGGTAGAAGTCCGGCTCCAGCGCGCCCACCGCGAGGTAGCGGCCGTCCGCGCACCGGTAGGTGTCGTAGAAGGGGGCGCCGGAATCGAGGTAGTTGGTGCCGGGCTCGTCGTCGTACAGGCCGGCGGCCCGCAGCCCTTGCAGCTTCGCCGTCAGCAGGGCCACGCCGTCGATCATCGCCGCGTCCACGATCTGGCCGCGCCCCGAGGTACGGGCCTCCAGCACGGCGCACACGATGCCGTAGGCGGCCATCGTGCCGCCGCCGGCGTAGTCGCCGAGCAGGTTGACGGGCGGCCTGGGCGCCTCGCCGCGGCGGGCCATGGCGTGCAGCGCGCCCGACTGCGCCACGTAGTTGATGTCGTGGCCGGCCGTCCGGGCCAGCGGTCCGGTCTGGCCGTAGCCGGTCAGCCGGGCGTAGACGACGGCGGGGTTGCGTTCGAGGACCGTCTCGGGCCCGAGCCCGAGGCGTTCGGCCACGCCCGGACGGTAGCCCTCGACGAAGACGTCCGCGGCCTCGGCGAGCCGGAGCACCGACTCCACCCCGTCCGGGTCCTTGAGGTCGACCACGACGGTGTCCACGCCCCGGTTGGCCAGGTCGTGCTCGGGCCGCATACCGTCGGTCTGGCTCAGCTGCCGGCCCGGCCGGTGGACCGGGCGGGTCACCCGCACCACATGAGCGCCCATGTCGGCCAGAAGCATCCCCGTGAAGGGGACCGGCCCCATGCCGGCGAGCGTCACCACGCGCACGCCGTTCAGCGGGCCGTTCATACCGGGCCGCCCGCGGGCACGCCGCTCTGTCCTGCGGCCCCGGCAGGGCCGTCGCCCGGTGGGCGGATCATCGTCTCACGCATGTCGTCCTCGTGTTCTCGAGCGGACGCGGACGGGGGTGCTCCCCCGTCCGCGCCGGAGTGTCGTCCTCCTGGGAAGGCCACCGGAGGCACCGTGCGGTGCCGCCCGGTCAGTAGGCCCTGGGGAGGCCGAGGGCCTTGGTGGAGATGTAGTTGAGCACCATCTCCTGCGAGAACGGCGCGTTGGGCAGCAGCCGCGCCTCCCGCCACAGCCGCTCGACGTGGTACTCCTTGGCGTACGCGAAGCCGCCGTGGGTCTGCATCGCGCGGTCGCAGGCCTGGAAGCCGGCCTCGGCGCCCAGGAACTTCGCGGCCGCCGCCTCCTTGCCGCAGTTCTGCTCGGCGTCGAAGAGGCGGGCCGCGTTCATGCAGACCAGCTCGGCCGCCTCCAGCCGGATCCAGGAGTCGGCCAGCGGGTGGGCGACGGCCTGGTTCTTGCCGATGGGACGGTTGAAGACGACCCGCTCGTTGGCGTACTTGCTCGCCAGCTCCAGCGCGGCCCGGCCCAGGCCGATGCCCTCCATGCCCACCACGATGCGCTCGGGGTTGAGGCCGTCGATCAGGTAGCGGAAGCCCTGGCCGACCTCGCCGACCACCTCGTCGTCACGGACCTCGAGGTTGTCGATGAACAGTTCGTTCGAGTCGATCGCGGCGCGGCCGAGCTTGTCGATCTCGCGCACGGTGATCCGTTCGCGGTTCAGGTCGGTGAAGAAGAGCGTCATGCCGTCCAGCGGCTTGCTCTCGTCACGCGGCGAGGTGCGCGCCAGGAGGAGGATCTTGTGCGCGTTCTGCGCGTTGGTGATCCACACCTTCTGGCCGTTGACCACCCAGCCGCCGTCGACCTTCTCGGCCCGGGTGCGGATGCGGGAGGTGTCCACACCCGCCGTCGGCTCGGTGACGCCGAACGCCATGAGGATCTCGCCCCGGGCGAGCTTGGGCAGGTACTCGCGCTTCATCTCCTCGGAGCCGTAGCGCAGGATGGGGGCCGGCGGGAAGACGTAGAAGTGGATGGCCGAGCCGCCGCTCATACCGGCGCCGGACTGCGCGATCTCCGTCATCATGATGGCCGACTCGGCCAGGCCGAGACCGAGGCCGCCGTACTCCTCGGGGATCATCGCGCCGAGCCACCCGCCGTCGGCGAAGGCCTTGACGAATTCCCAGGGGTACTCGTGCTTCTTGTCCTTCTCGCGCCAGTACTCCAGGCCGAAGCGGCGGGCCAGTTCACGCACCGACTTCCGGATGAGTTCGAGGTCGCTGAGTTCGGTCGTGGCCATCAGTTCTCTCCTTCGAGGACGGGGATGTCGTCCAGGGGGGTCTGGGGGTCGAGCGACGAGAGGTCGCCCGTCGGGGCGCCGAGATAGCGGGCACGTATGGCGCGGCGCATGATCTTGCCGTTCTTGGTCTTCGGCAGCGTCGCCACCACGTGCAGCGTCGGGGCGAAGGAACGGCCGACGTTGCGCACCGCGGTCGCCGTGAGGTCGTCCTCGTCGGTGCCGGAGCCGCCGGTCACGGCGAAGGCCACGACGCGCTGTCCGCGCCGGGGGTCGGGGACTCCGATGACGGCGGCCTCGACGATCCTGGTGTCCTTCAGCAGGGACGCCTCGATCTCGGCGGGGCCGACCCGGCGGCCGGAGACCTTGATGGTGTCGTCGGACCGGCCGTGGATGCGCCAGGTGCCGTCCGCGTCCCGGCCCGCGAGGTCGCCGTGCACCCAGACGCCGTCCCAGCGGTCCCAGTAGGTCTCCAGGTAGCGCTCGCGGTCCTGCCAAAAGGCGTGTGTCATGCCGGGGAAGGTGTTGAGCACGGCCAGCTCGCCGATCTCACCGACGGCGGGCTTTCCGTGCTCGTCCAGGACGGCGAGGTCGATGCCGGGCAGCGGCCCGTTGAACGAGGCCGGTGCCATGGGCAGGAACGGGTAACTGTTGAGCAGACCGCCGCCCACCTCAGTGCCGCCGCTGTAGTTGATGATCGGCCGCCGCCGCTCGCCCACCGTTTCGAACAGCCAGTGCCAGGTGGGCTCGTCCCAGGCCTCGCCGGTGGAGACGAACGCGCGCAGGGCGCCGAGGTCGCCGCACGGCGTGCCGCCGGCCGCCATCACGGCGCGGATCGCGGTGGGCGCCACCCCCTGCACGGTGACCCCGTTGCGCTCCACGATCTCCCACAGCCGCCGCGGGGTGGGATGGTTGGGCACGCCCTCGGTGAACACGACGGTGGCACCCAGCTGGAGACCGCCCATGATGAGCAAGGGGCCCACCAGCCAGCCCATGTCGCTGATCCAGGCGATGACGTCGTCGTCGCGCACGTCGAACCCGTAGCCGAAGTCCGAGGCCGCCTTCACCGCCAGTCCCGCGTGGGAGTGCACGATGCCCTTGGGGGCGCCCGTGGTGCCGGAGGTGTAGACGATGGTCAGCGGGTCGTCGGGACCGGTGGCGACCGTCTCGACCGGCGCCGGGTTCGGCTCCAGTTCGTCCCAGTAGACGTCCCGGCCCGCACGCATGCCGACGCCATCGGCGAGATGGCGGACGACCACGACGTGCCGGACCGTGGGCGCGGTGGAGAGCGCCTCGTCGGCGGTCTGCTTCAGCGGCACGCGTTTGCCACGGCGGGTGGTCCCGTCGGCGGTGACCAGGAGCACCGCCTCGGAGTCCCGCAGCCGCGTGGCCAGCGCCTCGGCCCCGTACCCGGTGAACGCCGGGACCGAGACGGCGCCGATCATGGCGCAGGCCAGGAAGGCGACGGTGGCCTCCGGGACGACGGGCAGGAACAGCACGACCCGGTCCCCGCGGCGGACCCCGAGACCCGTGAGGTGGGCGGCGAAGCGCCGTACCGCCGAGTCGAGCTGGGCGAAGGTCAGCGTACGGCGCTGCCCTCCGTCACCCTCGTAGACCACGGCGGTCCTGTCGGCGAGGGGCCCCGTGGCGTGGCGGTGAGAGCACACCTCGGCCGCGTTGAAGACCCCGCCGGTGAACCACCGCGGGAACGGCTTGCCACCGGAGTCGTCGAGGACCTTCTCGAACGGCCGCGTGAAGTCGATGCCCAGGTCCTCCACCGCGGCACGCCAGAACCACTCGGGGTCCTCGACGGACGCCCGGTGCAGTTCCTCCAGCGTGCCGTATCCCCACCGGCGCATCGCCGTGAGCAGTCGGCTGCGCTCGCGCTCGGCCTCGCCGGGCACCCACGCGGGATCGCGCGGCGCGGCGAACGGACTGGTGTCTCGCATGAACGTTCCTCTTTTCCGGCCCGCGCCCTCAGGAGGACGCCGCGCCCGCCTGCTCGGCGGCGGAACGCTTGAGCATCAGGCCCACCCGGGTCGCGTCGCAGACGATCTCGTCACGCTGGTTGATGCCGAGGTGCCGGAAGGTGACGATCCCCGAGTCGTTGCGGCTCTTTGACTCGCGCTTGTCGACGATCTCGGTGCGCACGCGGATGGTGTCCCCGTGGAAGACCGGCTTGGGAAACTTGATCTCCTGGAAGCCGAGGTTGCCCAGCGTCGTGCCCTGGGTCGTCTCCGGCACGGTGATTCCGGAGACCAGGCCCAGGATGAACAGGCTGTTCACCAGGCGCTGGCCGTGGATGCTGTTCTTGCTGTACTCGGCGTCCAGGTGCAGCGGCGCCAGGTTCAGGGTGAGCGTGCTGAAGAGGACGTTGTCGGTCTCGGTCACCGTGCGCCGCGTGGCGTGCTCGATGACGGCACCCGGTTCGAACTCCTCGAAGTAAAGGCCGGCCATGGGAGGTCCTCTCGTTGTAGGTACCAAGCCAGGGGAACATACAAAATATATTATGCTCAAGCAAGGGTGATCGGTGCAGCTCGCAGGGGGCGCTCGGCGGTCGCCCCGGAAGGGCGGACGGATTCATGGCGACCTACGACGCCTGGGGCAGGCGGGAACGGGCCGGTGGCCGGCAGCCGCTGCCCATGGAAGTGGCCAGTCATGTGCGCGAGCTGATCCTCTCGGGCGAGGTCCGCCCGGGCGCGTTCCTGCGCGTCGAACGCGTCGCCGAGGCCACCGGCGTCAGCAGCACACCCGCCCGCGAAGGGCTGTTCGTCCTGCGGTCCGAGGGCCTGGTCCGGCTCGTCCCGCGCCGGGGCTTCATGGTCGCGCCGTTCACCCGGCAGGACGTGCGCGACCTGTTCTGGGCGCAGGCCCAGTTGTCGGGGCAGCTCGCCGCCCGCGCGGCGCAGCGGATCACGCCCGAGCGGATCGGCCGGCTGGAGGCCATGCTGGAGGAGTTCCAGACAGCCGTCACCACCGGCGAACCCCAGCACATCACCGCTCTCGGTCACCGCTTCCACCGCGAGATCAACCTCGCGGCGGACGCACGCCGTCTCTCGCTGCTGCTCCGTTCGGTCGTCCGGCATCTGCCCGACCGCTTCTACGCGGCGATCGAGGGGCAGGTCGCCGCCACCCGCACGGAACACCCCGAGCTGGTCGAGGCCCTGCGCCGGCACGAGGCACACCGCGCGGGTGAGCTGATGCGCGAGCACATCCTGGCGGGCGCCGACCGGCTCATCGAGGTGCTCGAGGGGCGGGGGCTGTGGCGGGACCTCCAGGAGGAGCCGGACGGGGACCCCGGCGGGGCGGCGCGCTGAAGGACCATCGGCCCGGGTGCGCGACCGGCCCGGCCGCGAAGGAGTCGGCGGGGAGCTGCCGGACGGCGGTGAGCTGCCGGACGGCGGTGGTTGATTCGCCTGGCGACAGTGCGCGGGGCGGCGCGGCAGCGGACGCACAAACCGGCCCGGCGGTGCCCGGGCCGGCCCGGCGGGCGACCCGAACGTGTCACACCCACCACGGACGGTCTGCTGCCGTGCCCGGACGGCCCGGCGGGCACCCGGTACCTGCCCGCAGGCCCCCGCCTCTGTCGGCATCGCCCGGCCCGTCGAACCGGCTCCCCTCGCCGCGCAGGCCGATCCTCACGGGCAGGACGATCGGGAACGCCGGCTCCAGGCCGGGCGGTTCCGGCATCATCGTCCACGGCGTCGATCGTGAACTTCGTGCGCGCGGCCTCGGGCGTGGACGCCCCGTGCGGAACCGGCCGGGCACGCCCCGCGGTCTCCAGCATCCCGGTCGTGGGCATCATCTGCCGAAGATGCCCCGCCCCTGGCCGGGACGGGGCATCTTCAGTGTGCTGCGGCGGCACCGGGCACGACGTGGTGGGCAGGTTCCGCCGCGGCATGACGCCCACCACGGGCCCGTGTGTTCAGAGGTGCTTCCTGTAGAAGGGGATCAGGTGCTCCAACGCCTCGCCCACCGGCTTCTCCCGGTCGTAGAGGTCGTAGTGCGACGCACCTTCGACGACGACCAGTTCCTTGTCCTTCGAGGCCGCGCGGCCGTAGATCTCGAAGCCGGCCCGGTAGGAGCCGAAGGCGCCCGGACGGTCACCCACGACGACACACATCGGCTGGGTCAGCAGCACCTCGGCCCGGTCGAAGGCGTCCCAGTTCACCAGTGCGGCCTGCCGCGAGAACAGGAAGCTGGTGGCACCGTGCGGCGCGCTGCCGCGGTCGGTCTTGTAGTACTCCACCGCCTCGCACACGTCGATCTCCTTCACACCGGCCTGCTCGGCGGCCTCCGGCGACGACGGCAGCAGATCGTTGATCACACCGTCCTCCCCTCGGGCCTCGGCCGTGCGCTGGGCCGCGATCGCCTCCAGGGCGGCCAGCGGGTCGTAGCCGACGAAGCCCTCGCGCATCATCCGGCCGACGTTGGCCGCCACGACCGTGCCGAGTGCCTTGATCCGCCGGTCCGCCATCGTGGCGCTGACCGCGTAGCCGCCGCCACCGCAGATACCGAGCACACCGATACGGTTCTCGTCCACCCACGGCTGCGTGACCAGGTAGTCGATCACGAAGCTGAAGTCGCCCACGCGGAACGCCGGGTCCTCCACGAGCCGCGGTTCGCCGCCGCTGTCCCCCTGGAAGCTGGCGTCGAACGCCACCGCCACGAATCCTTCCGCGGCCAGCGCCGTCGCGTACACGTTGCCCGACGTCTGCTCCTTGCAGCTGCCGGTCGGGTGTGCGCTGATCACCGTCGCGTACTTCTGCTTCTCGTCGAAGTCCTGCGGGAAGTAGATGTCTGCCGCGATGTCCCAGGCCCACGCCTTGATGCGCACGGACTTGACATGTTCAGTGGCCATTTGCCGTCATCTCCTCTGGGAGCGACACGCTCCCGGTTCCCCTCGCCGCCGAGCCTCAGGAGGGCGCGCCGGAGGCGGGAGGGGTGTGTTGCACGAATCGGTTGTCCGCCTACCCGGACGTCCGGCACGTCCGTCGGCCACGACATCGAGACTCACACGTGTGACCGACACCCACAATGGGCCATTCCCAGCCCCCGTCGGACCTGTCCTGGGACAGCACCGGCCCCCCTGACCCGCGCGACGGCGGCGGAGAAGAGATCAGCGCCCTGCAAGCGGCTGACGAAGGACCCAGCGCTCACGTCACCGATGACGACGCACGGTGCGCGGCGCGCGACGGGCTGCTTCCGGTGCCGAACGGCCCCGTCCGTGGAGGGGTCCGGCGCCGGTCGGCCCGGTATGACGGCGGGCGGGTTGCCCCGCCCGCCGTCATACCGGGCCCGTCGCACCCACCCTCGGGGCGCCCACGCGGTCAGACACCCCTGAAGATCGTCTTGGTTTCGAGGTAGGCGTCCAGGGCCGTCGGTCCGAGTTCCCGGCCGATGCCGCTCTTCTTGACTCCGCCGAACGGGGCCTCCATCGGGAACGAGGCGGTGTTGACGCCGACCGTGCCGGTGACGATACGCCGGGCCACGGCCGTGGCGCGTTCGCGGTCGGGTGAGAACACCCCGCCACCGAGGCCGAACTCCGAGTCGTTGGCGATGGCGATCGCCTCGTCCTCGGTGGCGTACGGGATGACGACGACGACCGGGCCGAAGATCTCCTCACGGGCGATCCGCATGCTGTTGTCGACGTCCCGGAAGAGAGTCGGCTCGACGTAGTAGCCCCGGTCGAGGCCGGCGGGCCGGCCGCCGCCGAGGACGAGCCCCGCGCCTTCCTTCCGCCCCAGCTCGATGTACGACTCCACCCGCTCCCGCTGCCGCTGCGAGACCAGCGGCCCGAACAGAGTGGCCGGGTCGGTCGGGTCCCCCAGCGGGATCGCGGCGAGGGTCTCCCCCAGCATGTCCACGACCTCGCCGTAGCGGGACCGCGGTGCGAGGACGCGGGTGAGCGCACGGCAGGTCTGCCCGGTGTTCGGCGCGCACGCGGAGTACACGAACGGCCTGAAAGCGTCGAGATCGACGTCGTCGAGCAGGATTCCCGCCGACTTGCCGCCGAGTTCGAGGGTCACCCTCTTGAAGTCGCGCGCGCAGGCCGCGGCGATCGCCTGCCCGGCGGCCGTGGAACCGGTGAACGCGATCTTGCGGACCAGCGGGTGGTCGACCAGGGCGGCGCCCGTCTCCCGGCCGCCGGTGACGATGTTGACGACACCGTCCGGGATGCCGGCGTCCGCCAGGAGCTCGGCGAACAGATACGCGTCCAGGGAAGTCTCCTGGGCGGGCTTGACGACGGCCGTGCAACCGGCCGCCAGCGCGGGACCGAGTTTCCAGGCCAGGAGCGGCTGCGGGCCGTTCCACGGGATGATGGCGCCGACGACGCCGACCGGCTCATGACGGACCAGCGCGTCGCCGGACGCCGTCCGCATCTGCCGCTCGGTCACGAGCGAATCGGCGAGCGAGGCGAAGTAGCGGTAGTTCTTGGGCACTTGGCTCTGCATCGCCTTGGCGATGCTGATCGGGGTGCCGTTCTGCCGCGTGACCGTCGCGGAGATCTCGTCGATCCGCGCCTCGAAGGCGTCGGCGAGACGGCGCAGGCTCTCCGCCCGCACCGACGGTGCGGTGTTCGCCCACTCGCCCGCGGCGTCCGTCGCGGCGGACACCGCGGCGTGCACGTCCGCCGCGTCTCCGTCGGCGATCGAGGCGAAGGTCTCCTCGGTGGCCGGGTCGACGACCGGCAGCCGATGGGCGGACCGGGCCTTCTGCCAGCGACCGCCGATGAAGTGCGCGTCGTGTTCGTTGAGCACCTGAACTCCTTGTCCGGCGCCCCCCAGGTGTCAGCGTGACGGGGGTCGTGGCGGTGAGGGGGCGACGTCTGATGTGTGCCGGCCGACGGGCGGTGTCCCGCAGATCCCCTCGGTGACGGTGTGGATCCGAGAGGTCCGCTCCACGCGGTACGAGGCGCGGGCCCCGTACGCGGCCTGGTGCCGCCCTGCCCCGGCTGACCCTACGCGCTCAGCTCAGGAACGAGAACCCCCTCGAATACTTCTTATGAAATATGTGGTTCATGGACGTGAGCGATTGGGACTCGTGATGTGCGTGTTCGTTCCACCCGCACGGCCAAGCCGCCATCGGCCTCAACACCGGCGGTCGGCTCAGGTCGCACCAGTCCGGTCATTCGCAGCTATATATGATATAGACGGTCGGGATTCTGACACCTGCTCTCCCCCAGAAGGAGATGGCCATGGCACAGGACGATGTGGCGCCGAGGACCGGCCCGCTCACCGAGCCGGAGCGCATGCTGATCGACGGACGCTGGGTACCGTCGCTGTCCGGTGCGGTCTTTCCCGTGGAGGACCCCGGTACCGGTGAGATCGTCGCGCACGTTCCCACCAGCGAGGCCGCCGACGTCGACGCCGCGGTGCTGGCCGCCCGGCGCGCCTTCGAGGACGGCCGTTGGACGCGGCTGTCCGGTGCGCAGCGCGGTGTGGTGCTGTGGCGCGTCTCGCAGCTGCTGGAGCAGTACGCGGAGGAACT
>NZ_JBEZUP010000037.1:0-77886 GCF_040636485.1 Streptomyces sp. NPDC038707 | reverse complement strand
GGGCGGACGCCGTACCGGTGGCCGTGCTTCCGGCGGGCGTGGAAAGGCGCGTGCCGCTTCCGGCGGCAACCAGGACACCGCGGCCATCCGCGCCGGCCGCCTGTACGGCGGTCCGGCGCGGGCCGGTTCACGGTGACGTCGGCGGCGCCGACGGCGGTCCTCAGTGGGCGCCGAGTCCGCCCCCGCCGAACGAGCCGCTGGAGCCCTTGCTCCAGCGCGGGCGCTCCTTCGACGCGCTCGGCCGGCTGTCCATGTTCGTCAGGTCGTACGGGGTGAGCGGACGCTCGCCCTTGGAGATCCGCGGTATCTCCGCGGACTCCCTGTTCTGCCGGACCTCGCGCACCGGCCCGCCCGGCGGCATCTTGGGCTGCTCTTCAGGGCGCGGGCGCGGGGACTCGCGGTAGCGGACGCGGGAGGTCATCCAGAAGCCGCCGCCTAGCAGCGCGAGGAGCGCCAGGGCGATCAGGAACAGTCCGAGGCTCATGAGCCCGCTCGGCGCGGCCAGCTGCATCGATGCGATGTTCATACAAGAGGGATACCCCTCACTAAAGGTGATGAATCCGGACATTAAGGGCGGGTGGTGGTGTGGCGAGGAGTGTCCGGAACCCTGGCCGTCCTTTCCGGGGTCGTGGTTTGCGCCCGCCCGCCCCGGCTACTCGAACGCCGTGACATCGCCGACTTCCCAGCAGCTCTACCGGTTCCTGGAGGACCGTTTCACTTGTGCCCAGGCGTGCACGGAGTGCGCCCGGGCCTGTGCCGTGCGGGCGAGTCTGGTCGACCCGGACGGCACCGAGCACCAGGAGCGCGTGCGCAGGCTGGGCATCATGTGTGCCGAGGCGTGCGACGCCACTTGCCGGGTGCTGAGCGAGGAGAACCAGCAGGACGAGGAGGGCATCAGGGCCCGGGTGGACTGGTGCCGGTCGGTCTGCCTCGAGTGCGCCCGCGCGTTCGACGAGCATCCCGGCGCCGAGTCGGCCGCGGCCAGCTGCCGGGCCTGTGCCGACGCCTGCGCGGACTTCCTGGAACTGCTCGGCTGAGCACCGTGACCCCGCCGTCCGGGCTCACCGTCGAGGCGGCGCGGGCCGGCGTGCCGCTGTCGCTGCCGCTGGTGGCGCAGCACACGGTCCGCACCGGGTGTGGCCGGCCCCGCGCCCCGACCCCGATGCGCCGCGCGAGGGCATCACCGCGCCGCCGGTGCCGTCCTGCGCCGACCCCTTTGCACTCGGCGCAGGGGACCCGTCCCTGGGGGCGGGCACGACGCGGACCTGACCGCGCCCGGGCCCCCGCGGCGACCTCTTCGCCCCCGTGAGACCCGCGCTACGCCACCGCGCCGGCCACGGAACCCGGGCGTACGACCACGGCCGGGGAATCCGTTCCGGTCGCGGCCGTGAGCCCGTACGGCCCGGACCTCTCCGAGAAGGCACGGTGTCGCCCGCCCGTATCCGGTTTTCGATACGCCGGCGATAAGGCACCGGCTCGTAGCATGAGGCCATGCGTGTGTTAGTCGTCGAGGACGAGCCCTACATGGCAGAGGCCATCCGCGACGGGCTGCGCCTCGAAGCGATCGCGGCCGACATCGCCGGGGACGGCGATACCGCTCTGGAACTGCTGAGCACCAACGCTTACGCCATGGTCGTCCTCGACCGGGACATCCCCGGACCCACCGGTGACGAGATCGCCAGGCACATCGTCGCCTCCGGCAGCGGCATGCCGATCCTCATGCTGACCGCTGCCGACCGGCTCGACGACAAGGCCACCGGGTTCGAGCTCGGCGCCGACGACTACCTCACCAAACCCTTCGAGCTGCGAGAACTCGTGCTCAGGCTCAGGGCACTCGACCGCAGACGGGCCCACAACAGACCACCTGTGCGAGAGATCGCAGGCTTATGTGTGGACCCCTTCCGCCGCGAGGTCTACCGCGAGGGCCGCTACATCGCGCTCACCAGGAAGCAGTTCGCCGTGCTCGAGGTCCTCGTCGCGGCCGAAGGCGGTGTCATCAGCGCGGAGGAGCTGCTGGAGCGAGCGTGGGACGAGAACGCGGACCCCTTCACCAACGCGGTGCGCATCACGGTCTCGGCCCTGCGCAAACGTCTCGGCGAACCCTGGCTGATCGCCACCGTGCCCGGGGTCGGGTACCGCATCGACACAGGAGCGGACGGCGATGGCCGGGCCACACGGGGATAGGCGTCAGGGGCTGAGCGTCCGCCTCAGACTCACCCTCAGCTACGCCGGGTTCCTCGTGGTCGCGAACGCCGCGTTGCTTGCCGCCGTGTGGGTGTTCCTGCTGCGGGGAAGGTCGGAAACCCTTGACGTCCCCGATCGGTCCGACTTCCTGCGCGCCCTCGACCCGGGCAATTTCGGCCCGGTCGTGTTCGTCCCGGCAGGGATCCTGGTGCTGGCGTTCTTGCTGCTGTTCGGTCTCGTGGGCGGGTGGATCCTGGCCGGCCGGATGCTCACCCCGCTGGTGCGCATCACCGACGCCACCCGCAGGGTGGCGAACGGGCCGCACTTCCACCGGATACGCCTGCCGGGCCGCCGCGACGAGTTCCGCGAACTCGCCGACTCCTTCGACACGATGCTCGCGCGGCTCGAAGCCCACGTCGCCGAGCAGCAGAGATTCGCGGCCAATGCCTCTCATGAACTGCGCACCCCGCTCGCGGTCACACAGGCGCTTCTCGACGTGGCCCGCAACGATCCGGACCACGACATCCGCGAACTCGTCGAGCGCCTGCGCGTGGTCAACAGCCGGGCCATCGGCCTCACTGAGGCACTGCTCCTGCTCAGCCGCGTCAACCAGCGGTCCTTCACCAGGGAACACGTCGACTTGTCCCTCATGGCGGAAGAAGCCACGGAAACGCTCCTGCCCTTGGCGGAAAAGCACGGCATCACCATCGAGACCTCGGGCGACACGAGCATCACCCTCGGCTCACCGGCGCTCCTGCTGCAGCTGACCACGAACCTCCTGCACAACGCGATCGGCCACAACCTGCCCGACCAGGGCGCCGTATGGGTGACCACCGGCGTCCGCGCCGACACTGCCGTACTCACTGTCGAGAACACCGGCGAAAAGCTCACCCCGCGGTCGGTCGCGACACTCACCGAGCCGTTCCAGCGCGGTACCGAACGCCTGCACACCGGACACGCGGGTGTCGGCCTCGGCCTGGCGATCGTCAAGAGCATCACCCAGGCACACGACGGAACCCTCACCCTCACCCCCCGCCCCGCCGGCGGACTGCGCGTCACGGTGCGACTGCCCGCCGCGTCAGCGCACACACGGACCGACGACGAGCGGACCTGACGAACGTGACAGTCCGCTGCCTGCCCGCCTGCCCGCCTGCCCGCTGCCTGCCTGCCTGGCGCGGCCGCCCGCACCGTGACGGCCGCCGCTTTCCCGCCCGCTCCGCCTCCCGCCCGCCGAGTTGCCCGACCGGCGGGCCGGCTCAGCCTCGACGGGACATGTAGACGTCGAATGCCTTGTAGAGCAGGCGGTTCAGCGGCAGATCCCATTCGCCCAGATACTCCACGGCTTTGCCACCGGTGCCGGCCTTGAACCGGATCAGGCCCACGTGCGGGGAGTTCTTGTCCACGGTGTCGGTGATGCCACGCAGGTCGTAGACCGTGCATCCGGCGGCCAGAGCATCGGTGAGCATCCTCCACTGCACGGCGTTCGACCCGCGTACCTCCCGTTTGGCCGTGGCGGAGGCGCCGTAGCTGTACCAGGCGTGTCCGCCGACCCGGATCCGGATGGCAGAGGCGACGAGGTCGCCTTCGTGGTGGGCGAGATAGAGGCGGATACGGTCCTTGTCCTCGGCCGACAGCGCCTCGAACATGGCCGGGAAGTAGCCGAACGGCCGCGGGATGAAGCGATCACGTTCCGCGGTCTCGAGGTAGACCCGGTAGAAGTCCGGCAGGTCCTCGACACCACCCTGGGTCACGGTGACGCCCGCTCTGCCGGCCTTCTTGATGTTGCGCCGCCAGAGCTGGTTCATCCCCTTCAGGAGCTGATCTTCGTCCTTGCCGGCCAACGGGACCTGGAAGACCCAGCGCGGCTGCCCGGCGGAGAATCCCTCTTCTTCCCTGGGCGGGCGCCAGCCCAGATCCCGCAGCTGGACGCGTGCCCGGGCGGCGGCTTCGTCGACCGTGTCCGGCGGTACGTCGCCGAGCCTGGTGATCCCGGGGTCGGCGATCGCGGCCTTGACCGTCTCAGCACTCCAGGTGCGGGCCACCGCCGTCGCCCCGATGCGTATGGCGAAGGCACCGGAGCGCTTGAGGTGGTCCACGAGCGGGCCGAGCCAGCCGGCCAGATCGTCCGAGGCCCAGTCGATCACCGGGCCTTCGGGCAGGTACGCCAGCGACGACTTGGACCCGGGCAGCCGCCGGTACAGCACCAGGCCGGCGCCGACCAGTCGACCGCGGTCGTCGAACCAGCCCAGCGACTGCGACCCCCACTCACGCTTCACCGACGCCCAGGCCGGGGTCTGCAGGAAACTCACCGCGGGCTGGGCCGCGTTGAACGCGGCGTGTTCGCCCGCGGTGATGACCCGTACCCGGAAAGTCACAGCCGCTCCTGCCTGTCGTTCCCAGGTCGGTCCGCCGGCGCGGCGGGGGATCCGGACACGAGCGCGGCGGCGACCTCGTCCAGACGCGCCCCGCGGGAGCCCTTGACGAGCACCACATCGCCGGTCGTGAGCCGACCGCGCAGCCACTCGACGGCCGCGGCGTTGTCGGCCGGCGCCACCGCCCGCTCCCCGGCGCCGTCGGCGAGCGGCCGTGAGCCGACCGCGACCACCACGTCGGCCCGCGAGGCGGCGTACTCCCCGATGGCGCGGTGCGCGGCCTCGCCGCCGTCACCGAGTTCGAGCATCTCGCCGAGGACGGCGATGCGGCGCCCGCCCTCGATCGCCGCCAGCGCGTCCAGGGCGGCACGGGCCGAGTCGGGGTCGGCGTTGAAGGAGTCGTCGAGCAGCGTCGCGCCGCCGGCGAGGTCACGCAGCTCCAGGCGCCACTTCGACAGCGAGACCGCGGGCAGCGCCGCCGCGGCCGCGTCGAGGGGAACACCGGCCGCCAGCCCCGCCGCCGCGGCAGCCGCCGCGTTGAGCGCCTGGTGCGTGCCCACGACCGGCAGGGTGACCGGAGCCAGGGCGGTGGCGGTCCGCAGGGTGAAGGACGGCCGGGCCAGCCGGTCCAGCACCACGTCGAGTACGCGCACGTCGGAGTGTTCCGCCCCGCCGAAGGTCAGCACCGGACGGTCGGTGAGCGAGCGCATCGCGGCCACCCGGGGATCGTCGGCGTTCAGGACCGCGGTGCCGCCGGGCGCGAGACCCCGCACCAGCTCGCTCTTGGCCCGCGCGATCGCCTCGCGCGACCCGAGGGAGCCGAGGTGGGCCTGGCCGACGTTGAGGACGACACCGACGTCGGGCGCGACCAGGCCGGTGAGTGCGGCGATGTCACCGGTGCGGCGCACGCCCATCTCGAGGACGAGGAAGCGGGTGGCCGCGTCGGCGCGCAGCATGGTGAGGGGCACGCCGAGCTCGTTGTTGAGCGAGCCGGCCGTGGCGATCGTCGGCGCGGCGCTCGACAGCACGGCCGCCAGCAGGTCCTTGGTGCTGGTCTTGCCGCGGGATCCGGTCACCCCGACCACGGTCAGCCCGTCGCGCAGCCGTGCCACGACGTGGGCGGCGAGCGCCTGCAACGCGGCCTCGGAGTCCTCGACGACGACGGTCGGCAGCGCCGTGGGCCGGGAGCCGAGCACAGCCACCGCGCCGGCCCGGCCGGCCTGGACGGCGTAGTCGTGGCCGTCGGCGTGTCTGCCGGCCAAGGCGACGAAGAGACCGCCCGGTCCGGCCTGCCGGCCGTCGAGCACGGCCGGCGCGGTCACCGTCACGGCGTCGTCGCCCGCGACCCTCCCGCCGACCACCGCGGCGATCTCGCCGAGGCTGAGCGGGATCACGTCCGGACCGCGCGAGGACGGGCGAAGCGCATCGCGTCCCGGGCGCTCGCCCGGACGGCGAGCGGAGGCGGGCCGGCGGAGTGGAGGAGGGCAGGGGCTGGTTCGCTGGTACTCATGCCCTCCAGTCAAGAGAGCGTGATGTCGCCGGGGCGTATGCGGTTTCCGATACGCCGACGACATGGTGCCGGCCCCCCTGCGGGGGTGGCACTCGTCCTCGAAGGGCAGGACGGGCATCGTCGCGGGCTCGGGGCGGCCGGCCTGTCGTCGGCGTATCGGAAAACACATACGCTTCGGCAACGGCACGCTCTCTTGTCTGGAAGACATGAGTTCCAGTGGTCCGACACGAGCGGCGGTGCGCCGCACCCGAGCACCGGCGTCGTCCTCACGGGCCGTCCCGGCGACGGGAATCACGGTCTATGGATGCGAGCATGATGAGGCCCTCCTCTTCCGGGAGATGGCACCTCGCTTCGGCGTGGTGCCGACCCTCACGGAGGAAGCGGTGTCCGAAGCCACCGTCGGCCTGGCGGCCGGGAACCGGTGCGTCAGCATCGGCCACAAGACGCGCGTCACCCGTGCCACGCTCACCGCACTGAGCCGGGCCGGTGTGGAGTACCTCTCCACGCGAAGCGTCGGGCGCGACCACATCGACGTGAGCTACGCGCAGAGCGTCGGTATCTCCGTCGGGAACGTGGCGTATTCCCCCGACAGCGTTGCCGACTACACGTTGATGCTGATGCTGATGGCCGTGCGCCACGCGAAGGCCACCGTCCGCCGCACCGACGCCCACGACTACCGGCTGAGTGAGACACGCGGCAGAGAGCTGCGCGACCTGACGGTCGGAGTGGTCGGCACGGGGCGCATCGGCACCGCGGTCATCGACCGGCTGCGCGGCTTCGGCTGCCGCGTGCTCGCCCACGGCGGTCACCCCGGCCCCGCGGCGGGTCACACGCCGATCGACGAGCTGTTCCGGCACAGCGACATCGTCACGCTGCACACCCCGCTCACCGCGGAAACCCGCCACCTCGTCGACCGCCGGCGCATCGAGCGGATGAAACGCGGCGCGTTCATCGTCAACACCGGACGGGGGCCGCTCATCGACACCGAAGCCCTGCTGTCCGCACTGGAAAGCGGCAGGTTGGGCGGCGCGGCGCTGGACGTCCTCGACGGCGAGGAAGGAATCTTCTACACCGACTGCCGGAACAAGCCCATCGGGAACCGCTCGCTGCTGCGACTGCAGGAGCTGCCGAATGTGTTCATCAGCCCCCACACGGCGTATTACACCGACCGCGCGCTGAGCGACACCGTCAGGAACACCCTCGTCAACTGCCTCGACTACGAAAGCGGAAAAATATGGAAAGGCTGAAGATAGGCATCGTCTTCGGGGGATCTTCCGAAGAACACCCCGTCTCCGTCAAGTCCGCCCAGGAGGTCGCGAAGAACCTCGATACCGATGCCTACGAGCCGTACTGGATCGGCATCACGCGGTCCGGTTCCTGGAAGCTCTGCGCATCGCCCGACGCGGACTGGGAGAACGGCGGCGCCCGTGCGGCCGTGCTGTCGCCCGACCGAAGCGTCCACGGACTGCTCGTGCTGGAACAGGGACGATGCGAAGTGATCCGTCTGGACCTGGTGCTGCCCGTCCTGCACGGCACGCTCGGCGAGGACGGGGCGATCCAGGGACTGCTGGAACTCTCCGGCATCCCCTATGCCGGCTGCGACATCCAGAGCTCCGCCCTCTGCATGGACAAATCCCTGACCTACACCATCGCGAGGAGCGCGGGAATCGCCACGCCGGATTTCTGGGTGGTCGCGGCGGACGAGAAGGTCGACGCCGGCCGGCTTCCTTATCCCGTCTTCGTGAAGCCGGCCCGTTCGGGCTCGTCGTTCGGCGTCAGCAAAGTCGCGGGAGAGGAGGACCTGCCGAGTGCGCTGGAGGCCGCACGGCGGTACGACTCGAAGGTCCTGATCGAGGAGGCCGTGGCCGGGAGCGAGATCGGCTGCGCGCTCCTGGGGGAACCGTCCGGCCCGATCACGGGCGAGGTGGACCGCGTAGCCCTCTCGCACGGGTTCTTCAGGATCCACCAGGAGGACTCGCCCGAGACCGGTTCGGAGAACTCGACGTTCATCGTTCCCGCCGACATCTCCGAAGAAGCGCGCCGGCTCGTCCAGGAGAGCGCCAGGACCGTCTACCGCGCGCTGGGCTGCCAGGGACTCGCCCGCGTGGACATGTTCCTCAAGGACGACGGCCAGGTGGTCCTCAACGAGGTCAACACCCTCCCAGGCATGACCTCCTACAGCCGCTACCCCCGCATGATGGCCGCCGCGGGCCTGCCGCTTTCCGAGGTGATCGACCGGCTCGTGTCGCTGACACTGCACCGAAGAATGCGATGAACGACGACTTCGTGTACCTGGACGAGCTGGTGCCCGGAATCCGGTGGGATGCCAAGTACGCCACCCCGGACAACTTCACCGGAAAGCCGGTTGACGGATATCTGGCGAACCGGATAATCGGCACGAGAGCTTTGTGCACGGCCCTGGGGCACGCGCGCGAAGAAGCCGCGCCCCTCGGCTTCGGTCTGCTCGTCTGGGACGGATACCGGCCGCAACGCGCCGTCGACTGCTTCCGGCGCTGGTCGGAACAGCCGGAGGACGGCCGGACGAAGCAGCGCCACTACCCCCGTATCGACAGGTCCGAACTCTTCGGCAAGGGATACGTGGCCGCCAGGTCAGGGCACAGCCGCGGCAGCGCCGTCGACTTGACCCTCTACAGCCTCGCCACCGGAGAAGACGTCCGCATGGGCGGCGGCCATGACCTCATGGACCCGATCTCACATCACGGAGCAAGCGGAACAACGCCCGCCGAAGCGAAAAACCGCGAGCATCTCTGCTCCATCATGGAGAAATGCGGATTCGTTCGCTACACCCGTGAGTGGTGGCACTACACGCTGAAAAGCGAGCCCTATCCAGATGTTTATTTCGACTTTCCCGTCACATGACCGAAGCCTCCCTTACGTCTCGCAATGGGGAAGCCTGGACAGGAACGACGAGGTCGTCATACGGCGTGCCGCCGCATCGAGGCTCGACGTCTTCCTGGGGCGCATCGATCCGTCGCACCCGCACGACTGGGCCTCCGACGGATACCGCTCGTGCGAGGAGTACCTCTTCTGGTCCCGGAAAGTCTGCGGCTTGGCATGTCTGCAGTCCCTGCTTTATGGCTGGACGGACATCCGGCTGCCGATGCGCGAACTCCTCTCGCAGGCCCTCGACTGGGGGTGCTACGTGGTGGAACCCCCGGGCAAGGTCCGAGGACTGATCTACAGGCCGTTCATGGACTGGGTCGGCTCGCAATTCGGATTCGCCTGCCGACTGGTCGAGAACACGCCGATCCAGGAATCCGCCCGGGCGGTGCGCCCCGGGCGAGTCCTGATCGCTTCGGTGTCTCCCGAGATTCGCGACCCGAGCACCCGCGAACCGCGACGGGGAGGGCATCTCGTGCTGGTTCACGAGGTCCACGGCGGGACGGTGCGGTTCCATGATCCGTCGGGCTACTCCCACAACGCGGCCTCCGCCGCGCTGCCCCTGCACGTCTTCGAGCGCTTCCACGCAGGACGAGGGATCCTGGTCGGCGCGCCACCGTGAGGCGAGGCGACCCGGCGCGCCCGCGGAGGCGCGGGCGGGCAAGCGCGGTCCGCGAGCCGGCCGCACCCGGCGCGGACGAGGCCCGGCAGGCCTCGACGAGCCGCGCCGCTGCCGCGGGTGCACCGCGCGGGGGCCGGCCCCGCTCCGCATGTCCCGTGCCGCTCGGGCCTCCCGCTCACCGGCGCCCGGGCCGACCGGTGGACGGCCGAACGCCGGGCCGGCGCCCGGCCGGCGGGGCCCCGCCCCGGAGACCGTGCCGGCGAGCCGCGCGGAACCGGCCGCCTGCTTTCGAACAGGTGCGCCGGACGCGCTCGCGGCCGGTGCCGGCGCGGGGCCGGCCGGGAGCCGCCGGAGGCCCGGCCGGGAGCCGCCGGCGCGATCCGGGGCCGGTCCCGCTCTGGCCGTCGTGGATCAGGGCGTGCTACGAAGGACCATGTCCGCGAACGAGCCGACCCGCGCCTACGACACCGTGATCGTCGGCGGTGGCCACAACGGCCTGGTCGCCGCCGCCTACCTGGCCCGGGCCGGCCGCTCCGTGCTGGTACTGGAACGGCTGGACCGCTCCGGTGGCGCCGCGGTCTCCGCCCGCCCGTTCAGCGGCGTCGACGCCCGGCTGTCCCGGTACTCCTACCTGGTCAGCCTGCTGCCGCGGAAGATCGTGCGCGACCTGGGCCTGGACTTCCGGATCCGTCCGCGCACCATCTCCTCGTACACCCCGGTGGAGCGGGCGGGCCGGTCCACCGGGCTCCTGGTCGGCGGCGGTGAGGAACGTACCCGGGAGGCGTTCGCCCGGCTGACCGGCGGCGACCGCGAGTACACCGCCTGGCGGCGCTTCTACGCCATGACCGGCCACGTCGCCCGGCGCGTCTTCCCCACGCTCACCGAACCGCTGCCCGGCCGGGAGGAGTTGCGCCGCCGCATCGACGACGAGGCGGCCTGGCGGGCCCTGTTCGAGGAGCCGGTCGGTGTCGCCATCGAGGAGGCGTTCGCCGACGACCTGGTACGCGGCATCGTCCTCACCGACGCGCTCATCGGCACCTTCGCCGACGCCCACGACCCCACGCTGGTCCAGAACCGCTGCTTCCTGTACCACGTCATCGGCGGCGGCACCGGCGCCTGGGACGTGCCCGTCGGCGGCATGGGCGCGCTGACCGACGCGCTGGCCGCCGCGGCCCGCTCGGCGGGGGCGCGCATCGCCACCGGGCACGAGGCGGTCCGGATCGACACCGACGGACACACCGCCGAGGTCACCTACCGCACGGCCGACGGCGAGGGCACCGCCGCCGCCCGGCACGTCCTGGTGGGCGCCTCCCCGCACGCACTGGCCGCCCTCACCGGCGACGTGGCGCCCGAGCCCGCGGAAGGCGCCCAGCTCAAGGTGAACATGCTGCTCACCCGGCTGCCCCGGCTGCGCGACGCCCGCACCGACCCCCGCGAGGCGTTCGCCGGCACCTTCCACATCGCCGAGGGCTACCGGCAACTGGCCACCGCCCACGCCGAGGCCGCCGCCGGCCGGATCCCGGCCGCCCCGCCGTCGGAGATCTACTGCCACTCCCTGACCGACCCCACCGTCCTCGGCCCCCGCCTCGCCGAGCGCGGCTGCCACACCCTCACCCTGTTCGGCCTGCACACCCCGGCCCGCCTCTTCGACCGGGACAACGACGCCGTACGCGAGGAACTGCTGGCGGCCACCCTCGCCCAGCTCGACGCCCATCTCGCCGAGCCGCTCGCCGACTGCCTGGCCACCGACGCCGACGGCCGCCCCTGTATCGAGGCGAAGACCCCGCTGGACCTCGAACGGGACCTGCGGCTGCCCGGCGGCCACATCTTCCACGGGGCCCTGTCCTGGCCCTACGCCCAGCGGGAAACGGGCCGTTGGGGCGTGGAGACCCGGCACGCCAACGTCCTGCTGTGCGGGGCGGGCGCGGTGCGCGGCGGCGGGGTGAGCGGGGTGCCGGGGCACAACGCCGCGATGGCGGTACTGGAACGCGGCGGCCGTGCCCGGCTCAGCCGGCCGAGCGCTGCCAGCCCACCGCCGTGATCCGTGCCGCGTCCGCGGGCCGCGCCCCGTCGAACAGCACCGCACCGTCCGACTCGACGCGCAGCGCGTCCACGTACGCGCCCCGTCCCACGTACCGCGTGTCGGTGCCGTACCGCCAGCGCAGCACCAGGCGCGCCCCGGCCGGCAGTTCCGCGGCCACCCGGTGCCAGACACGGCCCGACCAGCCGGACACCGTCCCCGTGGGGTGGTCCTCGGGACCGGTGCCGCGCCGGGTGGTGGTGAAGGGCACCGGTCGCCAGGTGGCGCCGCCGTCCGTGCTGGCCTCCAGCACCACCTGATCGGTGCCGGGTTCGGTGTCCCACCACAGGGCACAGCGCAACCGGGCCGCACCCGGGGAGGTGTCCAGCTCGGGAAGCGTGAGCGTGGCCACAGTGGCGTTCGCCATCCCCGAGAACCAGGCCGTACGGCCCCGCGCCGGGCGGACCGGCACCGCGCGGGCCAGCCGGTCGCCCGCCGCCACCCGGGGCGCGGAACCGGAACGCCAGGTGCGCACCGGATGCACGGAGTTGCCGAGCACCACCAGGAACGAGTCGGTCGAGGGGTCCAGCACGAGCGAGGTGCCGGTGAAACCGGTGTGGCCGGCCGTGCGCGGGGTGGCCATCGCCCCCATGTACCAGTGCTGGTACAGCTCGAAGCCGAGGCCGTGCGCGTCGCCGGGGAAGGCCGTGTTGAAGTCGGTGAACATCAGGTCCACCGACTCCGGCCGCAGGATGCGGCTCGGGCCGTAGCGGCCGCCGTTGAGCAGGGCCCGGCCGAGGACCGCGAGGTCCCAGGCGCGGGAGAACACCCCGGCGTGGCCCGCGACACCGCCCAGCGCGTACGCGTTCTCGTCGTGCACCTCGCCCCACACCAGCCCGCGGTCCAGCCCGGACCAGGGCGGGCGGGCGTCCTCGGTGGCCGCGATCCGCGGCTTCCAGGACGCGGGCGGGCGGTAGCGGGTCCCGTCCAGGCCGAGCGGACCGGTGATCTCCTCGTGCAGCAGCACGTCCAGCGGACGCCCGGTGACCGTCTCCAGGACCAGCCCCAGGGTGATCAGGTTCAGGTCCGAGTACAGGTACGCGGAGCCCGGCGGGCTGACGGGGGCCTCGTTCCAGACGAGCCGCAGCTTCTCCTCGTACGTCGGCGCCGTGTACAGCGGCAGCCACGCCCGCAGCCCCGAGGTGTGCGTGAGCAGTTGACGGACGGTCACCTCCTGCTTGCCGGCGCGGCCGAAGTCCGGCAGGTACGCGGCGACCGCGCCCTCCAGGTCCAGCGCGCCCCGCTCGATCTGCTGCACGGCGAGGAGCGAGGTGAACAGCTTGGAGACCGAGGCCAGGTCGAACACGGTGTCCCGGGTCATCGGGAGTTGCCGCTCGGGTGGCAGCTCGACGCCCGTGTCGGTCTTCTCGTCGTACGCGCAGTAGCGCACCGCCATGCCGATCGGCTCGTGCAGGGCCACCGTGCCGCCGCGCCCGGCGAGCAGCACGGCGCCCGCGTACCACGGGTGCCGGGGGGAGGGGGAGAGGAACGCCTCGGCGTCCGTGACGAGTTGCCGCACCTGTGCGGGCAGCAGTCCCGCGCGTTCGGGGGAGCCGTGGCGCAGGGTGGTGCGGCGGCCGGACACGGCGGGCGCGGCGGCGGCCGGTCCCGCCGGGAACCCGCCGAGGGCCAGGACACCGCCCGCGGCCAGGGAGCCCACGACGAGCCGCCGACGGGACGGCCCGCCCGCTCCTGTGCCTGCCAGGTCGTCCGTCATCGTCCGCGGCCTCCCGCCTGAGAGCATCGTTCCGGACCCACCCCGCACCGTGAAACCTTCCTGTCGGGCCAGGGGCGTGTCAACGGGGCGCGAGGCCGCGGGTGCCGGAAGTTCCGCACGCCCGGGTGCTTGACCCGCCCCCGGTGGCATGCCGAGGATCCTGAGGCATGACGCAGGGACAGGGCAGCACGGTCGACGGAGTGCTGCGGCGCAGCGCCCGGCGCACCCCGGCGCGGATCGCCGTCGAGTACGGCGACCGGGTGTGGACCTACGAGGAACTGGACGACGCCGTCTCCCGTGCGGCCTCGCTGCTGCGCGCCGACGGGCGCGCGCCCGGCGACCGGGTCGCCGCATACGGCCACAACTCCGACGCCTATCTGATCGCCTTCCTCGCCTGCGCCCGCGCGGGCCTGGTCCATGTGCCGGTCAACCACCATCTCACCGGCGACGACCTGGCCTATGTCCTCGGCCAGTCCGGCAGCACCCTCGTCCTCGCCGACCCCGGCCTCGCCGGGCGGCTCCCGGACGGCACACGGACGCTGCCGCTGCGCGACACCGGCGACTCGCTGCTCGCCCGGCTCCCCGGGGCACCACCGTACGACGGCCCCGAA
Organism: Streptomyces sp. NPDC038707; assembly: GCF_040636485.1. NCBI lineage: Bacteria > Bacillati > Actinomycetota > Actinomycetes > Kitasatosporales > Streptomycetaceae > Streptomyces > Streptomyces sp. NPDC038707. Next base: position 63,889 of record NZ_JBEZUP010000037.1, on the reverse strand, counting down.
CCCGGCTCCGAGGACCTGGCGCAGCTGCTGTACACCTCCGGCACCACCGCCCTGCCCAAGGGCGCGATGATGACCCACCGCGCCCTGGTGCACGCCTACCTGAGCGCCATCACCGCCCTCGACCTGCGGGCCGGCGACCGGCCGGTGCACGCGCTGCCGCTGTACCACTCCGCGCAGACGCATGTGTTCCTGCTGCCCTACCTGGCGGTCGGCGCGACGAACCTCATCCTGGACGCGCCCGACGGGGACCGGCTGTTCGACCTGATCGAAGCCGGCCGGGTGGACAGCCTGTTCGCCCCGCCGACGGTCTGGATCGCCCTGGCGGGCCGCCCGGACTTCGCCGACCGGGACCTGTCCGGGCTGCGCAAGGCCTACTACGGCGCGTCGGTCATGCCGGTCCCGGTGCTGCGGCGCCTGCGCGAGCGCCTGCCGCACCTCGCCTTCTACAACTGCTTCGGCCAGAGCGAGATCGGCCCGCTGGCCACGGTCCTCGGCCCGGACGAGCACGACGCGCGACCGGAATCCTGCGGACGCCCCGTCCTGTTCGTCGACGCGCGGGTGGTGGACGCGGACGGCGAGGACGTCCCCGCCGGGGTGCCCGGCGAAGTCATCTACCGCTCCCCGCAGTTGTGCGAGGGCTACTGGGACCGGCCCGAGGAGACCGCCGAGGCGTTCCGCGGCGGCTGGTTCCACTCCGGGGACCTCGCGGTGCGCGACGCCGAGGGGTACCTCACCATCGTGGACCGGGTGAAGGACGTCATCAACTCCGGTGGTGTCCTGGTGGCTTCACGCCAGGTCGAGGACGCGCTCTACACCCACGAGGCGGTCGCCGAGGCCGCCGTCATCGGCCTGCCCGACGAACGGTGGATCGAGGCCGTCACAGCGGTCGTCGTCCCGCGTGCCGAGGTGACGGAGGGTCAGCTCATCGCCCATGTGAAGGACAGGATCGCCCCGTTCAAGGCGCCCAAACGGGTCGTGTTCGTCCCCGAGCTGCCACGCAACGCCAGCGGCAAGATCCTCAAGCGCGAACTGCGCGAACGGTTCCGCGGCGTCCCGGCCTCCGGTCACTGAACAGGTGACCCCGGCCGGCCGGCGGCCCGGCGGCGCAGGGCCGCCTTCTTCGCGCGGTTGCCGCAGGTGTCCATCGAGCACCAGCGCCGGGTGCCCGGCCGCGAGGTGTCCAGGAACAGCGCCCCGCACGCGGCCCCCGCGCAGTCACGCACCCGGTCCACGGCCGGGGAGGTGACCAGCTCCAGCGCGTCCCGGGCGACGAGGGCCAGCGTGGCGCGCACCGGATCCCCGGCGTGCCAGGCCAGCCGGCCCGAAGCGGTCAGCGCGGGGACGGGCACGGGGTGGGCCGCGGCCTCGTTGACCAGGGCGCGCGTCCGCGCGTCCGGCATGCCGCCGGTGCGGGCCGCGCCGATCAGCCGGTGGATCTCCTCGCGCAGCTCCCGCGCCGCACGCACCAGGCCGTCCGTCGCGTCACCGGCTTCGGCCGGGCAGGGGCCCAACTGCCGTACCCAGGCGGCCAGCGCCCCGGCGTCGGACAGCTCCTCCACGGCCTCGGCCGTGCCCCGGTAGCGCAGCGTCCGGGCGAAGTCCAGGCACAGGCGTCCCGCGCCCTGGCGGAAGCGGATGGTCGTCGGCACCCCCTCACCCTACAAGGGGAACCGGTTTGACTGGTACCGTGCGGGAACCGTTCGAACCGGTTCCCGAAGAGGTGTCCGCGTGTCCGCGTCCCCCGCACCGCCCACCCCGCCGCGCCGGGTGATCCTCGTGCTGGCGCTCGCCTGCGGCGTGAGCGTCGCCACCATCTACTTCCCGCAGGCCATCAGCGCGCTGATCGCCGCCGACCTGCACGTGTCGGCGGGCGAGGCGGCCCTCGTGGTGACCGCGGCCCAGTTCGGTTACGCGGGCGGCGTCTTCCTGCTGGTCCCGCTCGGCGACCGGCTGCCGCACCGCCGGCTGATCGTCACCCTGCTCGCCCTGACCGCGGCCGGCCTGCTCCTCGCCGGAGCCGCGCCGACCCTGCCCGTCCTCGTCGCCGCGAGCGCCGCCACCGGCGTCACCACGGTCGTCCCGCAGATCATCATCCCCATGACCGCCGGACTCGTGCCCGCCGAACGGCGCGGCGCCGTCACCGGCACCCTGCTCAGCGGACTCATCGGCGGCATCCTGCTGGCCCGCACCTTCAGCGGCACCCTCGGCGAATGGCTGGGCTGGCGCGCCCCCTACCTCACCGCCGCGGCCCTCATCCTCGCCCTCGCCCTGCTGCTCGCCCGGGTGGTGCCGGACACCACACCCACGTCCCGGCAGCCGTATCCCGCACTCATATCCGCCCCGCTGCGCCTGCTGCGCGAAGAACCCGACCTGCGCCGCTCCTGCCTCTACCAGGCGACCGTCTTCGCCGGCTTCAGCGCCGCCTGGACCGCGCTCACCCTCCTGGTGACCGGGCCGACGTACGACATGGGTGCCCAGACCGTGGGCGTGCTCGGACTCGTGGGTGCCGCGAGCATGTTCTGCACGCCCCTGGCCGGACGCGCGGCGGACCGCCGTGGACCGGACGCGGTGAGCCTGTGGTGCCTGCTCGGGGCGATCGGCTCGGCGGGGGTGCTGGTCCTCGGCGGCACGGGCGGCACCGCCGGGCTGGTCGTGCTGGCCGGCGGCATGCTGCTCCTGGACGTGGCCGTGCAGGGCGGCCAGGTCGCCAACCAGGCCCGCAACTTCGCCCTCCGGCCAAACGCCCGCGCCCGCGTCAACACCGCCTACATGACCTGCGCGTTCCTCGGCGGCAGCGCCGGATCCTGGCTCGGGGTACGGGCGTACGGCGGACTGGGCTGGCCGGGGGTTTCGGGGCTGGTCGCCCTGACGGCCGTGATCGCGCTCACCCGGCACCTGACCCGGCCGCGGGTGCCGGCCGCACCGGCCGAGAGCGCGGTGACGCCGAGCAAGGTGCCCTGAGGACGGCTGGATCCGCGGCGCACACCCGCTGCGCGCCGGCCCTTCCTATTCCCCGTCCCGGGGCCGCAGGTCCACGATCCGGCGGATCTTGCCCACCGAGCGCTCCAGCGACTCCGGTTCCACGATCTCCACGGCGGCCGACACCCCGATGCCGTCCTTGATCGCCGTGGCGACGGCCCGGGCCGCCGCCTCCCGCACCTCCGGCGACGCGTCCGGGCGCGCCTCGGCCCGGACGGTCAGCGCGTCGAGGCGGCCCTCGCGGGTCAGCCGCAGCTGGAAGTGCGGCGCCACCCCGGGCGTGCGCAGCACGATCTCCTCGATCTGGGTCGGGAAGAGGTTCACCCCGCGCAGGATCACCATGTCGTCACTGCGCCCGGTGATCCGCTCCATCCGCCGGAACACCCGGGCCGTGCCCGGCAGCAGCCGGGTCAGGTCACGCGTCCGGTACCGGACGACCGGCATGGCCTCCTTGGTCAGCGAGGTGAACACCAGCTCACCCCGCTCGCCCTCCGGCAGCACCTCCCCCGTGACCGGGTCCACGATCTCCGGGTAGAAGTGGTCCTCCCACACATGGAGCCCGTCCTTGGTCTCCGCGCACTCCTGGGCGACACCGGGACCGATCACCTCGGACAGCCCGTAGATGTCGACGGCGTCGATCGCGAACCGCTCCTCGATCTCCCGCCGCATCGGCTCGGTCCACGGCTCGGCCCCGAACACGCCCACCCGCAGCGACGTGCCGCGCGGATCCACGCCCTGCCGCTCGAACTCGTCCAGCAGGGTCAGCATGTAGGACGGGGTCACCATGATGACCGACGGTTCCAGATCCAGGATCAGCCGCACCTGCCGGGCCGTCATGCCCCCGGACGCGGGGACGACCGTACAGCCCAGGCGCTCGGCACCATAGTGGGCGCCCAGGCCACCGGTGAACAGCCCATAGCCGTAGGCCACATGGACGACGTCACCGGGCCGCCCGCCCGCCGCCCGGATCGACCGCGCCACCAGGTCGGCCCACAGGGACAGGTCGCGGTCGGTGTAGCCGACCACCGTGGGCCGGCCCGTGGTGCCGCTGGAGGCGTGCAGCCGGCGGAGCCTCTCCCGGGGGACGGCGAACATGCCGTACGGATAGTTCGCCCGCAGGTCGGCCTTGGTGGTGAACGGGAAGCGTGCGAGGTCGGCGAGTGTGCGGCAGTCCTCCGGGCGGACGCCGGCCTTGTCGAAGGACTCCCGGTAGAACGGCACGTGCTCGTACGCGTGCCGCAGCGAGGCGCGCAGCCGCTCCAGTTGGAGTGCCCGCAACTCCTTCGCCCCGAGCCGCTCGCCCGCGTCGAACAGATCCGCCACATCCGTCATCGGTACGTCTCCCTGGCCGACCGCACATTCCGGACGACCGATCATTCGGTCGTTGTCGCTGGGGCCAGTAATTCAGGCCACCCGGCCTCCGGGCAAGAGTGCGGCGGAATTTTCCCGGCGCGAGGCGGACCGGCCCGGCGGCGGACCATGCGTTCCGGACCTTCCCGGCCCGCGCCCAGCGCCTGATCACCGCCCGCGTCCACGGCGGGAGCCTCGCCCTCGCCTTCGAAAAACAGTCGGAAACCCACGCCCTGGGGACCCCGGCCGCATATGGCTCGTCGGCTCCCGGCCCCTCCGGCACGACCCGGCCGGGCACGACCGGCGCGTCACCGGGAAGATCGCGCCCGTATGCCCTGTCCGCCGTAGCGGCCGGTCGCTAGGCTGACCCGCGGACGACGAACCGGGAGGAGCACGGACGTGGCCGAGAGCACCACCCAGCGGCAGCCGCTCACAGGCTGGGACAAGCCGGAACTGGACCTCAGCAAGGCCGACTGGCAGTCCAGCAGCCGAGGGCTGGGCGATGTCCAGATCGCCTTCGTCGAGGGCTTCATCGCGATGCGCAACAGTGGCCGGCCGGAGAGTCCGTCGCTGATCTTCACCCCCGCGGAATGGGGTGCCTTCGTCTCCGGCGCGCGTGAAGGCGAGTTCGATCTCACCTGAACCGGGGGTGTCGAGCCCGGATTTCCGGACACGTGACCGGCAGCGCCCCGTCCGGGGCCGGACCTGAGCCAGGCTGGCCCCAGCAAGGGGAAGGTCGTGTTCCGGAGGTGAGAGGGATGAACACTGCGCCGGTCATCGCCGCGGTCGACGGATCCGCGGACAGCCTGCGCGCCCTGGACTGGGCCCTGGACGCCGCCCGCCGCCGCGCGGCACCGCTGCGCGTGGTGCACGTACGGCAGTACGCCGCCTGGGGCCAGGCCGGGGTACTGGTCGCCGGACCGCCCGACACCGAGGACGACCCGGTGCTCGACGAGGTGCGCACCCGGCTCGGGGACCACCCCGGGAATCCGGCCGTGGAGTACGTCGCCCTGGACGGCGTCCCCGGCGCCGTCCTGCCCGAACTGGGCGACGACGCCCAGCTGCTGGTGCTCGGCTCCCGGGGCCGCGGCGGCTTCGCCAGCCTGCTGCTCGGCTCCAACGGCCTCGCCGCCGCCCGGGACGCCCGCTGCCCCGTGGTCGTCGTGCCCCCACCCGGCCGCGAGGTGCACGGCGAGGGGCCGGCCGCACCCGGGCCCCGGGTGGTCGTCGGACTGCACGCCGACGGCCCCGACGACACCGTCCTCGGCTTCGCCTTCACCGAGGCCGCCCTGCGCCACGCCCGGCTCCAGGTGATCGCCGCCTACCCGTGGCCGGCGCAGGCCTGGTCCGCGCCCGGCCAGCCGATGCCGCCCCCGGTCGACCAGGACGCCGTGGCGGAGGAGACCCGCGCCCTCGCCGACGGCTTCCTGGCCCCCCACCGCGAGCGGCACCCCGAAGTCCGCGCCACCGCCGAAGCGTTGCCCGGCGACGCGGCCGGCCACCTGGTCGCCGCCTCCAAGGACGCCGACCTGGTGGTCGTCGGCCGCCACCGGCGGCGGCTCCTCGCCCCGGCCCGCATGATGGGCTCGGTCACCCAGGCCGTACTGCTGCACACCGCGAGCCCCGTCGCGGTGGTACCGCCGGCCCCGCACCCGGAACAGGACCGGGAAACGGCGCCTTAGCAGACCGCACGGCGCTCCGCAATCCCTCCCGGGCCGACTGACGCGTCGCCGGCTGTGGGGCGCGACTCCATGGTGTCCGGACACACCCCCACCTACGGTTCCGCCACCCCCACCGCTCCCGGCACCACCCGCGCGGGAGCGGCCGGGGCCCGTGAGTCCAGTGAAGGAGCCGCCATGCCCCTGCCCCCGCTGCGCGGAACCCCCGGAACGCGGCCGCGCGCCCGGCTGCTGCCCCGCTTCCTGCCCCGCCTGCTCGCCGTCCTCGCCGTCGTCCTCGGCACCGCGATCGCCGCCCCCGCACCCCAGGCCCGCGCCGCCGTCACCCTCACCAGGGTGAGCGACTTCGGGTCCAACCCGGGTGCCCTCACCATGTACGTGTACCGGCCCGTCACCCTGCCGGCCCACCCCGCGGTGGTGGTGGCCCTGCACGGCTGCACCCAGAACGCCCAGGTCTACGCCGACAACTCCGGGCTGCCCCGGCTCGCCGACGAGGACGGCTTCCTGCTGGTGTTCGCCGAGACCGGCACCGCCAACAACGTGAACAAGTGCTTCAACTGGTTCCAGTCCGGCGACAACCGGCGCGGCCAGGGCGAGGCCCTGTCCGTCCGGCAGATGGTGGGCCACGCCGTCACCGCCTACGGCGCCGACCCGGGCCGCGTCCACGTCACCGGCCTGTCCGCCGGCGGCGCCATGACCGCGGTCCTGCTCGCCGCCTACCCCGACGTCTTCTCCGCGGGCGCGGTCGTCGCCGGGCTGCCCTACGACTGCACCCGGGAGACCAGCCCCTACACCTGCATGAACCCCGGCGTCGACCGCAGCCCCGCCGACTGGGCCCAGCGGGTGCGCGACGCCTACCCCTCGTACACCGGGCCCTGGCCGCGCACGGCCATCTGGTACGGCGACCGGGACACCACCGTCGTCCCGCGCAACGCCACCGAACTGCGCGACCAGTGGACCGCCCTGCACGGCCTGTCCCAGACACCCACCCGGAGCGCGGACATCGGACCGGACGCCACCCGGCAGGACCAGTACCTGGCCGCCGACGGCACCGTGGCCGTCGAGGTCGACCGGGTGCCCGGCATCGGCCACGGCACCCCGGTCGACCCCGGCACCGGCGCCGAGCAGTGCGGTGGCACCGGCGCCCCGTACTTCCTCGACTCCCTCTGCTCCAGCCGCTGGATCGCCCGCTTCTTCGGCCTGGACACCACCGCCCCGGGCGATCCGGACCCGGGCGACCCCGGCCCCGCCGCCTGCTGGACGGCGAGCAACTACGCCCACGTCCAGGCGGGACGGGCCACCACCACCGGTGGCTACGCCTACGCCGTCGGCTCCGGCCAGAACATGGGCCTGTACAACACGTTCGTCACCCACACCCTGAAGGAGTCACCCACGGGTTACTTCGCCCTCGCCGACAGCGGCTGCCCCTGACCGTACGTCAGCGGCCCTCCCTGGCCGCCGTGGTGGCCGGCACCGGCGAAAGGGCCGCCATCATGGCGGCCCCACACATGTCCGGGCCGCCCACACCACCCCTAGCCTCCAGCGCGTCCCCAATCCGCCGGAGGAACCGCATGCTTCCCCACCGCACAGCACACCGTGCCCGACGCTCCCCGCTGGGCGCCCTCTCACTCGCCGCCGTCTGCGCCCTGCTGGCCACCCCGGTCACCCCGGCCGGTGCGTCACCCGCCGGCCCCGGAAACCCGGACGCCCACTGCGCCGGACGCGCCCTGGTGCGCGTCCCCGGCGCCGCCCACCAGCGCGCCGACTGCCTGGACGAGCTGACCACCGCCGGCACCGCGGCCTCCGGCCACACCGACCCGGCCGACTACGCGGGCCTCACCCCCAAGGACCTGCCCACCCCCACCGGCGTCCCCGGCATCCAGATCGACGGCTACTTCCCGGACACCTCCACCACCAACACCAACCACGGCTGGCACCACGACTCCCAGTTCGTGATCCGGCTGCCCGACCACTGGAACGGCGGCCTGGTCGTCGCGGGCACCCCCGGCAACCGCGAGCAGTACGCCAATGACCGGGCCGTCGCCGACTGGGTCCTCGCCCGCGGCTACGCCTACGCCGCCACCGACAAGGGCAACACCGGCCCGGCCTTCTTCCGCGACGGCCGCCGGCCCGGCGACGCCATCGCCGAATGGAACGCCCGCCTCACCCAGCTCACCCGCGCGGCCCGCACCGTCGTCACCCAGCGCTACCGCAGGCCCCCCGCCCGCACCCTCGCCACCGGCCTGTCCAACGGCGGCTACCTCGTCCGCTGGCAGTTGGAACACCACCCGGAGCTGTACGACGGCGGGGTCGACTGGGAGGGCACCCTCTGGCGCGCCGACGGCCCGCACCCGCTCACCTTCCTGCCGGCCGCCCTGCGCCACTACCCCGTCTACGCCGCCGGCGGCCCCCGGGCCGCCGAGGCCGCGGCGGCGATGCACCGGGCCGGCTACCCGGCCGGCTCCGAGTTCCTGTGGCCCTACCACCACCAGGTCTACTGGGACCTCACCCAGCGCCTCTACCGCGAGGAACTCGACCCCGGCTACGACGGCGCCACCGAGGCGGGCACCCCCTACTGCGCCTCCGGCACTCCCGCCTGCGACGCCGACTACGCCTACCCGGCCCGCCCGGCCGCCGTCCACCGGGCGGTCGCCCGCGTCGCCCTGACCGGCCGCATCGGCAAGCCCCTGATCACCCTCCAGGGCACCCTCGACGTCCTGCTCCCGATCACCCAGGACTCCGACGTCTACGCCCGCATGGTCCAGGCGGCCGGCCGCGGCTCCCTGCTGCGCTACTACCGCATCGAGGGCGGCACCCACACCGACTCCCTGGCCGACGCCTTCCCGGACCGGCTGCGCCCCATGGTGCCCTGCCACCGCGCCGCCTTCACCGCCCTGGAACGCTGGACCGCCGGGGCGGGCCGCCCGCCCGCGAGCCGCACGGTCGCCCGCCCGGCCGGCGCGGACCCCGCCACCCTGCTCACCGCATGCCCGCTGCGCTAGCCGGTCCGCCGGGCGCCCACGGGTCACCCGGCGGACCACGGGCACGTACCATGGCCGCATGTCGTTCCTCCGCCGCCGCAGCGCGACCCCTGCCGGACCCGACTTCGACGTGCTGGCCATGGACCCGGGCGACTGGCCGGGCAATCTCGGCGCCGGCCTGCTGCCCGCCCCCGACGGCACCTGCCAGGGCGTCTTCCTGCGCTACGACCTGTTCGGCGGACGCGGCCCCGCCATGATCATCGGCAACCTCCCGGAGGGCTCCCCGGCCCGCGACGTGGCCGAGGGCGAGATCCCCTTCGAGGTGGGCCAGCTGCTGCTGGCGCTGGAGAACGACGAGGAGGTCACCGTCGTCGGCACCGAGGACACCCCGGTGCTCCAGGGCGACAACCTCCTCATCGTGCGGCGGCTGAAGCTCTCCGAGAGCCGGATCTCCTGCGTCCAGTTCGACCGCAGCGACGGCGTCCTGGTGACCATCGCCGCCTGGGACCGGCCCATCACCGACGACCTGTACGCCCTGCTGAAGCCGCTCCCGGCGGAACTGTTCCAGCAGGGCTGAGACCTCACCGGCCGGCCGCGGCCCCGTCCTCGACCGTCACGTCCGCGGCCCGGACGAACGCGACCCGGTGGCCGTACTGGATCTCGTAGTACCGGTCCTCGCCCACCACCACCCGGTGCGCGTCCGGAGCGAAGGTGACCGCGTAGTAGTACTCGCCCGGCACCTCGTCACCGGTCACGTACCGCTGTCCGGCCGGGATCGTGTAGGGCAGCGGTACCACCGACTGGGCGGGGACGCCCGCCGGATAGGCCGCCTTCTCCGGGTAGGCACGGCCGTACACCGGGACGCTCGCCAGGCCCTCGCGCGGGGTCACCACCAGGCCCCTCGCGGGAACCGCCGTGCGCTCTCCGGCCGGGTTGCGGAACCACGCCTTCTGCCCGAGGTACCAGATGGCCGTCCAGTCGCCCCAGCGGCCGGCCACCGCGTACTGCTGGCCGGTGGAGACCCGCGAGGACAGATCGTTCACGCCGTCGGTCGGGGCCGTCCGCAGACCGATGTCCCTGACCAGCGGGGCGTTCTCGTCGTGGTCGGTGTACAGCCGCACTTCGCCGGAGCCGTGCTCGGGGCACGGCAGGCCCTTGGCGGTGCAGCCGGTGTACACGGGCCGGTTCGTGTCGTAGTCCGGCAGGACCGTCAGCACGCCCGAGCGCGGGCCCGCCGTGCGCCGCAGCGGGTGGCCCAGCAGCCGGAAGTAGTGCCGCCAGTCCCAGTACGGGCCCGGGTCCGTGTGCATCCCGGGGATCGTGGAGGCGGTCGGCCCGGGCACGTTGTCGTGGCCCAGGATGTGCTGCCGGTCCAGCGGGATGCCGTACGTCCTGGCCAGGTACCGCACCAGCCGCGCCGAGGAGCGGTACATCTCCTCCGTGTACCAGGCGTCCGGAGCCGCGAGGAACCCTTCGTGCTCGATGCCGATCGACCGTGAGTTGACATCCCAGTTGCCCGCGTGCCAGGCCACGTCCTTCGCCTGCACATGCTGGGCGATCAACCCATCGGTCGAGCGAATCGTGTAGTTCCACGACACATAGGTGGGGTCCTGGATCAGGTTCATGACCCCTTCCCAGGAACCCTCCGTGTCATGGATGACGATGTACTTGATCCGCTGCGAGGCCGGGCGGTCGCCCAGGTCGTGGTTGCCGTAGTCGTTGTCCCCGAACTCCTCGTAGGGCGCCGGGACCGAGGTGCACGAGACCGACCGGGGGCACTCGGTGCCGTCCGCCGGCAGCGTGCGCAGACCCGCCCGCCACAGCCCGCCGGTGTCGGGGGCCAGACCCGGCCGGGCGGCCAGGGACACCAGCTGGCCGTCGTCCGTGACCCGCTCCTCGCCGGTGCGCAGCACGTCGTACACGTCGTCGGCGTACGCGGCGGCGGTCGCCGTGTCGTCGGCGCCGGAGAACCGGGCCACCGCGCCGTACCAGTCGGCCGGGTCGGCGCTCGCCGGACCGCCCAGCTCCTTCTGCGCGGCGGCGAGCAGCGCGGCACCGCCGGCCACGTTCGCCGCCGGATCCGTCCGCAGCCGCGCGACCGGGACACCGGTCAGCTCCGCGGCCTTCGGCAGCGTCCGCAGCCGGGCCGGGACCGCCGAGGGTGCCGGAGCCCCGGCCGTGGGGCGCGACGCGGCACGGGCGGTGTCGCCGCGGGCGTCCTCCGCGCCCCCGGCGAAGTGCTCGGCGGTGGTGTGCTCCGCGGTGGCCAGTGCGGTGCGCGCGTCGGTGAGGTGCATCGGGCCGTAGCCGCCGGTCACGCTCGGCGCGTCGCCGTGCCGGTCCCAGCGGGACTGGAGGTAGGAGACGGCCAGCAGCACGCTCTGCGGCACGTGGTAGTCGGCCGCCGCGGTGGCGAACGCCCGCTGCAGGCGGTGCGCGGAGGAGTCAGGGGCGGGCTGGGCGGGGGTCGCGCCGAGCAGGGGCAGCAGCAGGGCCGCGGAGGCGAGCGGGACGGCGGTCCGCAGCGGGCGTCTGTGGCCGGCCGGGGCCGGGGGAGCGGTGGCGGGTCCTCGCAAGGCGGCCTCCAGTGAAGGGCGGGACGTGCGGCGCCGGGTGGGTCAGTGGTACCGGTCTGCCGACGATCCGTCAACAACGCCTTCAGAGAGGGGATTTCCCATGTCATGGAGGGTTTGGGTGATTTTCGCGGCGGCGCGGCCCGGGCCTGCGGGGCGTCACCGGCGTACACCACTGGCCGCCCCGGCCCGGACGGAGGCCCGCGGTGCGCCGCCGCTGGGGCGCACCGCGGAGCCGCCCCCCCCGTCAGCGCGTACCGACGGCCGCGCGCACCGCCCTGCGGGCCAGCTGGCAGTCGTCGTGCAACCGCCGCAGCAGCAGCCGCTGTTCCTCGCCGGACGCCATGGCTCCGGGCTGGAGCGCGCCCGGTGCCGCCGGGGCCGCGTCCTGCATCGAACGCTGCACGGCGGTCTCGTACGTACGGATCTCCCGGGTCAGCAGCAGCATCAGGTTCACCAGGAAGGCGTCCCGGGAGGCCGGGCCCGCCGACTGGGCGAGCTGGCTGATGTGCCGCCGCGCCACCGGAGCGGCGTCCCCGAGGACGAGCCACAGCGTGGCCAGGTCGTAGCCCGGCAGATACCAGCCCGCGTGCTCCCAGTCCACCAGCACCGGACCGGCCGGGGACAGCAGGATGTTGGACAGCAGGGCGTCACCGTGGTTGAACTGGAGCATGCCGTGCCGGCCCACCTCGTGGGCGATGCCGTGCAGCAGTTTCTGCAGGTCGCCCAGGTCCCGGTCGGTGAGCAGGCCCAGCTCGTGGTAGCGGGAGATCCGGGCCGCGTAGTCCAGCGGCATGTCGAAGGTGCCCGCCGGGGGCCGCCAGGCGTTCACCCGGCAGATCGCGCCGAGCGCGGCCCGGATGTCCGCGCGCGGCGGTGCCTCCATCGGATGCCGCTGGAACGCCACCGGGCGTCCCGGCAGCCGTTCGATCACCAGCGTGCAGTTGTCCGGATCCGCCGCGATCAGCCTCGGCACCCGCACCGGCGGCCGGTGCCGGACGAACGAGCGGTATGCGGCTATTTCCTGACGGCTCCGCTCCACCCAGGCGGGCGAGTGGTCCAGGAGACACTTGGCGACCGCCGTCCCGCGCCCCGTCGTCCCGACCAGGAGGACCGACCGTGCGCCCTGCCGCAGCACCTGCACCGGCGCGAAATCGGGGCAGATCCGCTGCACCGAGGCGAGCGCGGTCCGCAGCCGCGCCCCCTGCGGGCCGGACAGGTCCAGCCGCCCGCTGAGCGGCTGGACCCCGGGCCGGCCCGGCACCCGCCGCGGCCGGCCCGCCCCCGGTGCGGGGACGCCGGGACGCGCCACCGGGTCCAGGTACGGCCCGCCGCCCGCAGGGCGGGAGCGCAGCGGCCGGACCGGGGCGGACACGGAGGACGATGCTGCGTACATGGGAAAGACAGATCCCTTCGTGTGCCTGCTGTGCCTGCCTGTACGTGCGCCCTCCGAACCGGTGCTCGCGGGTGTGTGCCCCGTGAGCGTGGTTTCGGGAGCGTACGCCCACCCGACCCGGCCCTCCGGGCACACCCTGGGGAATGTGCCCGGCATGTGCGACCGGACGGCCGTCACCGGAAGGTGGCGGACCAGGTCGGGGTGGCGCTTTCCTACCTGACACCCGATGAGCGGTGGCACACCATCTGGCGCACCCTGGCGAACCGTGGCGAATAGTCGCCCGGCAACCCGCACCCGGCTACTGTCAACTCAGCCGAGAACCTGGGGGCTTGACGTGAGCGGACGACCCAACACCCGCCTTGCGGACCTGTTCCGCCTGACCGACTGGTCGAAGGGTGAACTCGCGAGACTGGTCAACCGGCAGGCGGCGGCCATGGGCCACCTCCAGCTGGCGACCGACACCTCCCGGGTGCGGCGGTGGATCGACATGGGAGAGATCCCGCGCGATCCCGTGCCGCGGGTGCTGGCGGCCCTGTTCACCGAGCGTCTCGGCCGTGTCGTGACCATCGAGGACCTCGGTCTGGTACGGCAGGGGCGTGCGGGAAGACGGCAGGGCGACGGGACCGAGGAACACCCCGACGGCCTGCCCTGGCCGCCCGAGCGGACCGCCGCGGTCCTCACCGAATTCACGGGAATGGACCTCATGCTCAACCGACGCGGCTTGGTGGGCGCGGGTGCCGCGCTCGCCACGGGATCCACACTCAGCGGTGCCATGTACGAGTGGCTGCACACCGATCCGGCCCTGCGGGCCGACGCCCCTGTTCTCGACGACCCTCTGCACGCCGATCCGGCCGGCTTCGACCGGTACGAGGCCGCCCCCGTCGGATCCCAGGAGATCGAGGCGCTGGAGCGCTCGGTCGAGGTGTTCCGCGCCTGGGACGCGGCCCGGGGCGGCGGACTCCAGCGCAAGGCGGTGGTGGGCCAGCTCAACGAGGTGGGCGGCATGCTCGCCTACCACCATCCCCCCCACCTCCAGCGGCGCCTGTGGGGCGTCGCCGCCAACCTGGCCGTCCTCGCGGGCTGGATGTCGCACGACGTCGGCCTGGAGCCCACGGCGCAGAAGTACTTCGTCATCGCCGCCCACGCCGCCAGAGAGGGCGGGGACCGCCCGCGCGCCGGGGAGGCGCTGTCCCGGGCGGCCCGGCAGATGGTGCACCTCGGCCGCCCGGACGAGGCCCTGGACCTGATGAAACTCGCCCAGTCCGGCGCCGGGGACCGTCTCCAGCCGCGTACGAAGGCGATGTTCCACACCATCGAGGCCTGGGCGCAGGCGGCGATGGGCAAGGGGCAGGCGATGCGCCGCACGCTCGGCCGGGCGGAGGACCTGTTCGTCGCCGACCGGCGGGACGCGGCCACACCGGGCTGGATGCAGACCTTCAAGGACGAGGATCTGTACGGCATGCAGGCCCTTGCCTACCGCACCCTGGCGGAGTTCGACCCCGGCGCGGCCGAACACGCCCAGCACTACGCGCAGAAGGCGCTCGCCCTGCGGGTGGACGGACGGGAGCGGTCGAAGATCTTCGACCATCTCTCCATGGCGTCCGCCTGCTTCATCGCCGACGATCCCGAACAGGCGGACCGCTACGCGCGACTGGCGCTGATGGCGATGGGTTCGAACTCCTCGCGCCGCACCTGGGACCGGCTGCGGCAGATGTACCGGCTGACCGCGCAGTACGCCGACCTGCCGAAGATCCAGGAGCTGCGCGAGGAGATCATGATCTCCCTGCCCAAGCAGCGGGCCAAGAAGGACGGTGCCGGCGCACAGGTGTAGGGGACCTGTGCGCCGCCCGGCCGGTGGCCGGCGCGCGGTGACGGGCGATCAGGTGGTGACCGTCGTCATGCGGTGACCCTGGCGGCGAGTACGCACGCGTCGTCCTCGCGTCCGGGCCCGCCGAACTCCTTGACGACCGTGCGCACACAGTCCTGTGCGGTGTGCCCGGGGCCGAACCGGGTGGCGAGGCCGAGCAGCCGGTCCACGGCCGTCGTCCCGCCGTGCTCCGGCAGCAGCGCGCCGGTGTGCAGCAGGAGCAGATCGCCCGGCCGCAGGGGGACGGCGGACTCGTCGTAGGCGCTGCCCGGGGAGGCGCCGAGGGGGGTGCCGTCCGGTGCGTCCAGCAGGTGCCCCGTCCCGTCGCGGTACAGCAGCGGGGCGGGGTGTCCGGCGCGCGCCCAGACCAGCGTGCGGGTCGCGGGCAGGTAGCGGCAGCAGACGGCGCTGCCGAGGGCGGGCTGCGCGGTGGTGTCCAGCAGCCGGTTGAGCAGGGTGAGCAGCCGGCCGGGCCGGGTACCGGACATCGCCATGCCGCGTACGGCGCCGAGCAGCATCGCCGTGCCGGAGGCGACGGCCACGCCCTCTCCGGTGAGACCGCCCACGGTGAGCAGGGTCTGGCCGTCGGCCAGTTCCAGCGCGTCGTACCAGTCCGTGCCGATCAGGGTGGCGGTCTCGGCGGGGAGGCGGTGGGCGGCCAGGTCGAGGGCCGCCGGACCCTGGTGCGGGAGCCGTAACGAGCCGTGCCAGGGCGGCATTACGGCCTCCGGTAACCCGGCCGCGATCCGGTGTCCGGTCTGCTCCCGGCGGTGCCGGTGCAGCGAGTCACGGGTCTCGTGCACCGTCCGCTGGCTGCGGCGCAGTTCGCTGACGTCACGGAGCACGGCCCACATGGAGGCCGTGCCGCCGTCGGCGCCGAGCACGGGTTCGCCCATCATGTGCACGGTCCGTACGGTGCCGTCGGGCCGTACGACGCGGAACTCGCCGTCGATCGGCTTGGCGTCGACCAGGCAGGCCGTCACCATCGCGGTGAGCCGCGGCCGGTCCTCCCCCAGGACCAGGCCGGGCAGCTCGTCCAGGGTGAGGGCGGGGCGGGCCGGGTCGAGGCCGAGGATGTGGTACAGCTCCGGGGACCAGATGGCCTGGTCCGTCAACAGGTCCCACTCGGCGCTGCCGACGCGCGGGAGCAGCGAACCGCCCGGCGCGGCCGGCCCGGCGGGCCGGACCGGGCCGTCCCGCAGCTGCGCCAAGTGCGCGTCGAGGTCGTTCAGTTGGTGCAGGGCCAGGTCGTACAGGGCGCGCTGCCAGCGTTCCTCGGGGTCCGGACCGTCACTGCGGGTGTCACGCCGTACGGCGTCGACGTCGCCCTTGAGCTGTCGCGTCTGCCTTATCAGCGCCTCGACCGAGCCACGGCCCGGCGGCTGGGCTGCTGGGCGGTCCGCGGAGACTGGGGACGGCATGACGCACTCCGGAATGGGGGGACGGTACGGCGGGCGGCGGCGGGGGACCATGACGACTCTCGCACAGCCCGAGACTGCCTGTAAGGGATTTGGCAACACCCGATACGGTGGTGCCATCGGCATATGCCAGAGTCCTCTCGGCGGGATCCATGGGGACGAATGGCGTACCCGGCACCTCGTCCAAGTCGTAGGAATCGTACGGGTGTTGGGTCAGGCGAGCCGTCTCGGGGCGGCGCTCGCGCGGACGTTCGACACCGCTGTGCGTCACGGAGCGGTGGAGCGGCCGGTACCCGCCGAACTCTGACCGGAATTGACGGCATGCGAGCGGTCCTCACGCACTCCTTATGAGCATGGACACCACCGTCGCACAGCTCGCCCACGCCCGCCTCGTCGCGCCCGGGGACCTGGAGGTCCCCGTGCCCGCCACGCTGCGCTACACCGCGGACGACCCGCTCGCCGTGTACCTGGACTTCCCCGCCGAGGCCGCCCTGCACGGCGAGGAGGTCACCTGGACCTTCGCGCGCTCCCTGCTCGACGAGGGGCTCAGCGCCCCCGCCGGCCGCGGGGACGTGCGGATCTGGCCCTGCGGCCGCACCCGGACCGTCCTGGAACTCCACTCGCCGCACGGCATGGCCCTGCTGCGCTTCCGGGCCGCCGCGCTGCGCTGCTTCCTGCGGCGCACGTACCAGGTGGTGGCGAGTGGCGAGGAGGACGTGTCGGCGGTGGTGGAGCGGGGGCTGAGCGCGCTGTTCGGAGGCGTGTGAGCCCGCGCGGCGGGACCCCGGCCCGCGCCGGTCGTGGCGTCAGCCGCCGGGCCGGGCGTACAGCGCCGGGCGCGGGGCCGGTTCCACGGCCACCCGGGCGCCGGTCTCCAGGGACCGCACGCCCGCCTCGGCGACCACGGACGCCGCGTACCCGTCCCAGGCGCTCGGACCGGTGACCTCGCCGCGCCGGGTGGCGTCGACCCAGGACTGCACCTCCCGGTCGTAGGCGTCGGCGAAGCGGACGAGGTAGTCCCGCGCCACCTCCTCCCGGGCGCCGTCCCGGGTGGTGACCACCATGGTGTGCGCCTCGCCGATCCGCGCGCTGCCCGCCTCGCACACGGCCTCGCAGCGCACCTGGTAGCCGAAACCGCAGTTGACGAAGACCTCGACGTCCACCAGGGCCCCCGACTCGGTCTCGAACAGCACGAACTGCGGGTCGGACAGACCTTCGGGCGCGCGCGAGGACGGCGTGGGCCGCAGCACGGTGACCGCCGTCAGCTCCTGTCCGAGCAGCCAGCGGGCCGCGTCGATCTCGTGCGACACCGAGCTGTTGATCAGCATGGCGCTGGTGAAGTGGCCGGGGGAGGAGACATTGCGGTGGGTGCAGTGCAGCATCAGGGGGCGGCCCAGACCGCCACCGTCCAGCAGCGCCTTCAGCCTCAGGTATTCGGCGTCGTAGCGGCGCATGAAGCCGATCTGCGCCAGCCGGCGGCCGAGCGCCGCCTCGGCCTCCACGATGCGCAGGGCACCGGTGGAGTCCGGCACCATGGGCTTCTCGCACAGCACCGGCAGCCGGCGGGCGAAGGCGGCGAGCAGGGCCTCCTCGTGCGCGGGACCGGGGGAGGCGATCAGCACCGCCGCGACGCCGGGCGCGTCGAGCGCGGCCAGCGGGTCGGTGTGCACGGTGACCCCGTCCAGACCCGCCACCGCCGCCTCGGCCCGGGCGAGGTCGGGATCGGCGACGGCCGCGACCCTGGCGCCGCTCACCACCCGGTCGAGACGCCGTATGTGGTCCGCTCCCATGTGTCCGGCACCCAGTACCGCCACCCCCAGCAGCTCACCCATGCGCGCGCTCCCTTACGCCGATGATCACGCCCGTAGCGTACGCGGGGAGTGGGGAGCGGGGAGCGGGGAGCGGGGGTCGGGGCGCGGGGAGCGGGGAGCGGGGGTCGGGGCGCGGGCAGGGCTGCGCCCGCCGCGGCCCCGTGGCTCAGTACCGCAGTACCCCGGCCATGCCGTTCGCGTCGCCCAGCGTGCCGTCCGGCACGAACCGCACGTCGGCCCCGGTCTCCAGGCACCGTTCGACGATCTCGTCCACGATGTCGTCACGGGCGTCCAGGTCGCCGGAGGGGGCCGGTTCCAGGTGGTCGCCCGTCTCGCGGACGGTCGTACGGTAGTTCTCCTCCACGGCGAGCAGCCGGACGCGGCCGTCCCGGGCGCTCTGCCACAGCTCGTCCACCCCCGCCGCGTAGGCCCGGCGCCCGCGCGCCGAGGTGAGCTCCCGCACGACGGACGCGGCGTCCTTGCGGGACTCCTCCTCCAGGACCGGCCGGACGGCCTGCCACACCGCCTCGGGACCGGCGTGGGCGAGTCCGCCGTGCGGTACCGGCACGGCACACCGCACGACGCTGCCGGCCTCCTCCATCAGGGACAGGGCCGCCTGCTCGCCGGTGACGTACAGCGGCCGGGGTGCCCTGCGCAGGACCCTGCTCATGGCGGTGTCCGCCTCGCGCAGGAACCGGCGCGTGTCCTCGTCGCGGAAGGTGCTCGGCTGGTCGCCGATCCGCATGAGCCGCTCGGCGTCGAAGTTCTCCCGGGCGCGGATCAGGGGGAAGCCGCCCGTGTGCTCCTCGATCACCCGTCCGGCGCCGCCGCTCCACAGCGTGACGCGGTCGGCGGAGAGCGACAGCACCCAGAACGGCCGCTCGGCTGCGTGGGCCGACACCAGGTTGCGGGTGAGGAAGGTGTCCGACAGCACCACCCGCTCGGGTACGGGCCGGGCCAGGGACCACACCTGGTGCTCACCCGGCGCGGCGAAGATCAGCAAACCGTCCTCGGGGTGGGTCAGGTCGACCTCGGCCAGGGCCTGGTCGAGTTGCGCCTCGACGTCGGCGCGGCGCTCGCGGGTGACGGCGGGGTCGGACTCCAGGCGCCGGCGCGCCTCGGTCAGCGCGTTGCGCAGCCGGACCTGGTCCTGGCCGTTCCCGCGTTGCCGGCGGTGCGTCGGGGTCAGCACGGAGACCGCCGGATAGGGGCGCGGGCGGCGCAGTTCGGCGAGGGTCGCGGGACTCAGTGCGTGCTCCATGACAGCACGATAGGGCGGAATCACCTTTACGGCATTCGGGGTAATCCGGACTCCTGTGGATCCCTGCGGGCCCCTGTGGTGTCACCGCCGCCCGCCCTCCAGGTCCTGCCTGTGGGGTTTCTGATCGCGAAGACGTAACACGTCGTTTACTTGAGGAAGTTTTTGCCTGTGGCCGGATCCTGTCGGCCAGTGTCCGGCAACGTGCGGATCCGTGGATTTTGCTGAGGCAAAACGCGGCCGAAACCGTGGAGCGGGATACCCGTCCCGTGTTTCCGGTGCGTTGACTCGGCCGGACGTCTGACGGACTCTCGATATAGATGCTCGATACAACTGGTTTGCCCGGCCGCCTTGCCGTTCCCGAGGAAGACGCAGGTGAGCGGAGGTCCGCCGGCGGCCGGAGGCAGGAGGTAGCGCATGTGCGGCATCACCGGATGGGTCTCCTTCGACCGTGATCTGACCACCGAGGCCGCCGCCTTGGACGCGATGACCGAGACGATGGCCTGCCGGGGCCCGGACGACCGCGGCACCTGGGCCGAGGGCCCCGCCGCCCTGGGACACCGCCGGCTCGCCATCATCGACCTGCCCGGCGGCCGTCAGCCGATGTCCGTGTCCACGCCCGGGGGCACCGTGGCGATGGTCTACTCCGGCGAGGCGTACAACTTCACCGAACTGCGCCGGGAACTCGCCGACCGCGGGCACCGGTTCACCACCGACTCCGACACCGAGGTGGTGCTGCACGGTTATCTGGAGTGGGGCGACGCGGTCGCCGAACGGCTCAACGGCATGTACGCGTTCGCCGTCTGGGACGGCCGGCACGACAAGCTGGTGATGATCCGCGACCGCATGGGCATCAAGCCCTTCTACTACTACCGGACCCCCGACGGCGTCCTGTTCGGCTCCGAACCCAAGGCGGTCCTCGCCAACCCGCTGGCCCGGCCCCGCGTCACCCTGGACGGCCTGCGCGAGCTGTTCGTCATGATCAAGACGCCGGGACACGCCGTCTGGGACGGCATGGCCGAGGTGGAACCCGGCACCGTCGTCACCGTCGACCGCTCCGGCCTGTCCACCCGCGTGTACTGGCGCCTGGAGACCCGCCCGCACACCGACGACCGTGACACCACCATCGCCACCGTGCGCTCGCTCCTCGATGACATCGTGCGCCGCCAACTGGTCTCCGACGTGCCGCGCTGCACCCTGCTCTCCGGCGGACTCGACTCCTCGGCCATGACCGCGCTCGCCGCCCGGCAGCTCGGCGTGCACGGCGAGAAGGTGCGCAGCTTCGCCGTCGACTTCGCCGGGCAGGCGGACAACTTCGTCGCCGACGAGCTGCGCGGCACGCCCGACACCCCCTTCGTGCACGACGTGGCCCGGCTCGCCGGCACCGAGCACCAGGACATCGTGCTCGGCTCCGACGCCCTCTCCGACCCCGGCGTGCGCGAGCGGGTGATCCGGGCCCGTGACCTGCCCTCCGGCCTCGGCGACATGGACAGCTCGCTGCTGCTCCTCTTCCGCGCCATCCGGGAGAAGTCCACGGTGGCTCTGTCCGGCGAGTCCGCGGACGAGGTATTCGGCGGCTATCTGCAGTTCTTCGACGAGGAGGCGCGCCACGCCGACACCTTCCCGTGGCTGGCCACCATGAACCGCCACTTCGGGGAGGACGCCGATGTGGTGCGAGCCGATATAGCCAAGGCTCTGGACCTTGAAGGCTATGTGGCCGACGGCTACCGCACGGCCGTTGCCGGCATCGACCGGCTGGACGGCGAGAGCGACTTCGAGTACCGCATGCGGCGGATGAGCCATCTGCACCTGACCCGCTTCGTGCGCATGCTGCTCGACCGCAAGGACCGCATGAGCATGGCCGTCGGCCTGGAGGTCCGGGTGCCCTTCTGTGACCACCGGCTGGTCGAGTACGTCTACAACACGCCCTGGGCCCTGAAGTCCTTCGACGGCCGGGAGAAGAGCCTGCTCAGGGAGGCCACGGCGGATCTCCTCCCGAAGTCCGTGTACGACCGGGTGAAGAGTCCCTACCCGTCCACCCAGGACCCCGGCTACGCCCGCGCGCTCCAGGAGCAGGTCAAGGAGCTGCTGGCCCGGCCCTCCCACCCCGTGTTCGACCTGCTCGACCGGGACCGGGTGCGGGCGGCCTCCGAACGCGACACCCCGGTCAGCACCCAGGCGGCCCGGCGCGGTCTGGAACGCACCCTGGACCTCGCCGGGTGGCTGGACCTGTACGCGCCCGAACTGGTGCTCGGCTGAGCCGGGTGCCCGGTCCGGGCGGGCCGGCCGGGCGCTCAGTCCAGTCCGATGATCCGGTCCGCGGCCTGGGCCGTCGGCTGCCACCAGGTGGTCACCGGCTCCCAGACCAGCACCTGCCGTCCGGTGCCGAGCTCTCCGGGTCCGAAGGACCGGCCCCAGTGCGCGGCCGACGCCGCCACCGTGACCGAGTCCGCCCGGCGGGCCTCGGGGTCCGCCGGGTCGCCGATGGTCCGCACGGCGGCGTAGGCGGTGCCGCCGGCCGCGAGCCGGTACGTGCCGGTGCCGCCCTCCGGCACCGGCAGCGCGGCCCCGTCCAGATCGCCGAACGTCACCGTGGGCACGCGGTCCACGACGCAGGCGCGGGCGGTGCGGTTGGTGACGCTGAACCGCACCACCGTCGGATGGCCGGTGGCGGCCTTCGCCCGTACCGTCAGCGCCGGCTCGGCGCAGCGGGCGGGCGGCTCGCCGCCGGCGGCGGCCTGGCTCTGCGACGCGGTCAGGAGCAGGGCCGCCGCGGCGGCCGAGACGGCGGCGGGTACGGCGATGGCGGCGCGGATGCGCATGGGGTGTCCCCCTGTCGTGGTCGGGAGCGGGGCTGTCCGCCCGGCTCGCGGAACTGGACGACGGCCCGGGCCGGACACGTCGTGGTGAACGGCGGCCGAAGCCCCTGCCCTGTGTGACGGCCGGCGCGGCCGGGAGGTTGCCCCGGCCGGCGGCCGTCACCCGGTCGTGTCACGTTCGGCATCGGACGGCGGGTGCGCGGCCGTCAGCCGGCGCCCTCCGGGCCGACGGCCGCGGGGGCGTCCGCCGGGCAGGAGCCACCGCTGGCGGGCAGGGTGCCGTAGAGCAGGAAGTCGTTGACCTTGTGGTGCACGCACATGGAGGAGGAGTACCCGGTGTGGCCCTCACCCTTGTTGTCCAGCACCACAGCCGAGGGGCCCAGCCGGCGGGCGGTCTCCACGGTCCACCGGTACGGGGTCGCCGGATCCCCCCGCGTTCCCACGAGCAGCATCTTCGCCGTGGGCACGTTCTTGACCCGCTCGCGGATGAAGTCGGTGCCCCGGGGCCGGCCGTAGCACAGCAGCAGCTGGGTGAGCCGGTAACGGCCGAAGATCGGTGAGGCGTGGTCGTACGCGGCCCGCAGCGTGCTCATCTCCCGGGTGAGCCGCGCCGCGTCGGGCCGGTCGGGGTCGTCCGCGCAGTTGATCGCCATCAGCGCGGCCGGGAGGTTGTCCGCGGGGACGTCGGCGGCGTCCACCAGCCCGCCGTCCGTGTGCCGGGGGGCGGCGGGCGGGCCGGTGCGGTCCGTGAGCCGGCGGCCGTGGGGCAGCCCGGTGCCGCCCGAGGCGAAGGCCAGGACCCGGCGGGTGTCGCCGTCCTCCACGAGGGAGGCCAGCGCGCGCTCCAGCGGCGGCCACAGCTGCCTGCTGTACAGGCCCTGCGCGAGGGCGCCCACCAGGTCCTGGCCGGTGAAGGAGCCGCCGAAGTCCGTCCGCACCGGGTCCCGGTCGAGCGAGCGCACCAGCCGGACCACCTCGTCCCCGGCCCGGCGCCGGTCCTGCCCGAACGGACAGCCGACATCCGTCGTACACCAGTCCAGGAAGTCGTCCAACGCCTGCTGCTGCCCCTCCGCGCCCGCCAGCCCCTGGTCGGCCGGCGACTCGGTCAGCGTGTCCACCCCGTCCAGGGCGAACCGGCCCACCTTGTCCGGGAACTGCGCCGCGTACACCGCGCCGAGCCGGGTGCCGTAGGAGAAGCCCAGGTAGTCGAGCTTCCCGTCGCCGAGCGCCTGGCGGATGACGTCCAGGTCGCGGGAGGCGTTCACGGTGCCGATGTGGGGCAGCACCGGGCCGGAGTTGCGGGCGCACTCCTCGGCCACCTGCCGCAACTGCCGGAAGAGGTCCTGTGACCCGTCGTTCCCCGCGCCGTGCCTGGGCACCGCGGGGACCGCGGTGCCGTCCTCGCCGCAGCTGACGGGGGAGGAGCGCCCGACGCCGCGCGGGTCGAAGGTGACCACGTCGTAGCCATTGGTCAGATCCATGAACTGTCTGCCTTCGGCTGCCAGTTCGGGGATTCCGGCGCCGCCCGGGCCCCCGAAGTTCAGCACCACCGATCCGTGTGACGGGCCCGTCGCGCGGTAGCGGGCCAGCGCCAGGTCGAGGGTGCCGGCGCCCGGCCGCGCGTAGTCGAGCGGGACGGTGACCTTCGCACACTCGAGGTCCTCCGGCATGTCCGCTCCCGGGCAGGCGGCCCACGCCGGCCGCTGGTGGTAGAAGCGGGTCAGGTCGGGCTGCGGCCGGTCGGCGGCGGTGGCGGGCAGCCCGGCACCGAGCAGCGCCACGGCGAGCGCCGAGGCACCCGCGCAGCGCCGCACGAGGAGCCGGGTGGACAGCGTGGCCAGCATGGATCGCCTCCGGAGACGCGCCCGCCACGGACCGGGGACGACGCCCTCGGATCACCATAAGCGGCCTCTTTCGGGCCCGCCTCCCGGCGAGCGGGACGGCACCCGCCGTCGTATCCTGCGCCCCTCCCTGCCCGTTGGTGATCATTCGACTGCTGTGCACGGAGTTCGAGGTCGGTGCCGCTCGTTGGGTTGAATGACCGATAAGCCATAACCCGGATGGGTCACGGGCGTTTTAGGTGGTGCGGGTGAGTGCCCGCGCGATCTCTGGAAGGCAGGGAACCTATGAGACGGGCTACCCGTAGCGGTGTGATCGCCGTCGCCGCCGCGTCCGGTGCGATGGCCGTGGCGCTCCCGGTGTCCACCGCCTTCGCGGCCGACGGGGCCGGCGCCCGGGGCGCGGCGGCCGGCTCACCCGGGCTGGTCTCCGGCAACGGCATCCAGCTCCCGGTGCACGTGCCGGTCAACGCCTGCGGCAACACGGTCGACATCGTGGGACTGCTCAACCCGGCCGCCGGCAACACCTGCGCGAACACCGGCGGAGCGCGGGCCGACGGTGCGGGGCGGGGCACGGCGGCCTCCCCCTCCGGCGGGGCGTCCGCCCACGGCGGCACCGCGGACTCGCCGGGCGCGGTCTCGGGCAACGGCGTCCAGCTCCCCGTCGACCTGCCGGTGAACATCACCGGGAACAGCGTCGACGTGGTCGGCGTGGGCAACCCGGTGTTCGGGAACCAGGCGGTCAACGGCCCCGGCGACACCCCGCGCCCGGCCCCGCACACCCCCGCCCGCCACACCCCGGCACCGAAGCCCCGGGCCCCGAAGCCGCAGCCCCCCACCCGGCCCCACCCCACCCGGCACGACCCGAGCCCGACCGTGTCCGCCCTGGCCCACACCGGAGCGGACGCCACCGCCCCCGCCGCGGCCGGCAGCACCGCGCTCATCGTCGCGGGCGCCCTCCTCTACCGCCGCTTCCGCCCGGCCCACCACCACTGACCCACCGCCCCGGACCGGGACCGGGGGCAGCGTCCACGTAGACCAATTGGCGCCGGAACCCGGCTCGGCGGCCGCACGCCCTTGCCGTGCGGCCGCCGGCCGTCCCGCACCTCTTTCGCGGACCCTACGGTTCGATGTTCCGTGTGAAGGTCTTCGAGTCGTCGGCGGGCCGTATGATCTTGAACGCGTCCGTGTACGAATCGTCCTTGCACTTCACCGTGGCCACGGCGTCCCGACCCTTCTTGGCGATGTTCTTGAAGGTCACCGAGTACCTGTTGTTGCTGGCCACGGCCCCGCTGTCGTCGGTCTGGGATTCCTTGCTCGTGGTGATCGTCACGCTGACGGGAGAGGCCTCGTTCTCACAGTCGGTGACCCTGCCGGTGACCGTGACCGTCTTGCTGTTCGGGTCGGCGGCCGCCGGCCCCGCTGCTGCGAGCGAGGCCACGCCGGTCAGGGGCAGCACTGCTGCGGTGACGAGAATTGCGAGGCGATTGCGCATGACTCCTCCTGATTTTTCTGCGTACACGCGAATGACTGCGAGAGGAACGGAGTACGCAGAGGGTTGCGTGCGGCAGTCAACGGGCGCCGTCAAAGGCGCGGCATGCCCTGGTTTCTTCCCGCCCGGCGCGACGAAGCGCCTTGCCGACGAAGCGGGTCGCCCTACCAAGGTCCTTGTTTCCGCTGCGCCGGACAAGAGGTGCAATTGCCCACGCGTCAGGGGGCAGAACTGCCCAGCGGGCCCCTCGCCGTGAGCGCGGCTCGCCGTGCGCCGCCGCGGTCGGGCGGGTCTCACGGTGCCCCTCGGCCGATCTCCCCGTGGCGCGGCTCGCGTTGATCCGGAAGGATGCTGCGGGCGGCACGGCCGAGGGCCGTGCCGTACGACAGCCCGGCACCGAACCCGCCCTCGACCCCGACGGAAACGGAGCGCACCGATGACCTCTGCGGCCCCCCAGGACCTCGTCGTCACCCAGGCCACCCTCGCCGACTGGCCGGTGATCAGCGGGTGGGCGGCGGCGGAGGGCTGGAATCCCGGGCTGTCCGACGGTCCCGCCTTCTTCGCCCAGGACCCCGACGGCTTCTTCCTCGGCCGGATCGACGGGGAGCCGGTCTCCGCCATCTCCTTGGTCAACCACGGCCCCGACTTCGCCTTCCTCGGCTGCTACCTGGTCCGCCCCGGTCTGCGCGGCCGGGGACACGGCCTCACCACCTGGAAGACCGCGCTGGCACACGCCGGGAACCGGACCGTCGGCCTGGACGGAGTCGTCGCCCAGCAGGACAACTACCGCCAGTCCGGCTTCCGGTTCGCCCACCGCACCATCCGGTTCACCGGCCCCGCCCGCGAGGCCGAGCCGCCCGCCGGCACCCGTCCGGCCGGCCCCGCCGACCTCGCCGCGATCACGGCCTACGACAGCGCCTGCCACCCCGCCGACCGCCCCCGGTTCCTCGCCGAGTGGCTCACCGCGCCCGGCCACCAGGCCGTCGTGCGCGCGAACGGCGGGCGCCTGACCGGCTACGGTGTGCTCCGCCCCGGCCATGACACCCTGCGCATCGGCCCCCTCTTCGCGGACACCGCCGCCGACGCCCGGGCCCTGTTCGCCGCCCTCACCGCCGGGGTGACCGGCCGGGAGATCGCGATCGACGTGCCCGAGCCGAACCAGGCCGGCGTGGCCCTCGCCGAACAAGCGGGCCTGCGGCCCTCGTTCGAGACCGCCCGGATGTACACCGGCCCGGTGCGCGCCTACGCCCAGGAGCGGGTGTTCGGCGTCACCACGCTCGAACTGGGCTGACCCTCAGCCGAGCCGGGACCGCCCGGAGTGGAAGCGGCGGTGCAACTCCCGTACCTGGTCCACCAGTTCGGGCACCGGCCCCTCCACGGTCACCCCGGGTGCGACGTCCCGCACCGGCAGGGTCCGCACGGGCGGTGCGGGTACACCCAACTCACCCAGCAGCCCGGACAGTTGTACGGAGGAGAGGACGTACACGATCCGGCCGAGCCCGACCCAGGCGTGCGCCGCCGCGCACATCGGGCAGTGCTCGCCGGAGGTGTAGACGGTCGCCGCCGCCCGCTCCCCGGGCGTCAGGTGCGCGGCCGACCAGCGGGCCAGCTCGAACTCGGGATGCCGGGTGCGGTCCCCGCCCGCCACCCGGTTGCGGTCCTCCGCCAGCACGGTCCCGTCCCCGGCCACGAGGACCGACCCGAAGGGCTCGTCGCCGGCGTCCAGCGCCTCCTCGGCCAGTTCGACACAGCGGCGCAGATACCGCAGCTCACCGTCGCGCACCATCAGCTCACCTCCGTACGTCATGATCTCCGGCCGGGCACGTTACGGCCATCGCACCCGGCCCCGCCAGGGGCTTTGCCTCCGAGGCAATTCCGTGCCACCCCCGCCGGGAGGCGTACCGGCACCGCGTACCGGCACCGCGTACCGGCACCCCGCCGCGACCGCGGCGACCGCAAGCGGCACTGCCGGGAGCGCGCCCCACGGCGGCGTCCCCGCGCCCGGCGCGCTCCGGTCGCCGCCGAACCCCCTGTTCACCCGCCCTCTCCGCCATGTACATTTCAGCCACCCGACGCGTGGACGACACCCCAAGCCGGTTCTACGCGCGCAGACTTGGCGCCGCACCGCCTCTCCCCACCCTTCACGGAGGTTCGACGGATGCTCGGATCGAGACGATCCCGCCGCAGTGGCACCACCGCCCTGGCCGGTGCGGCGCTGCTGCTCACCTCGGTCGCCGTACAGCTCGGCACCGGCACCCCCGCCCACGCGGCGGCCACCCACCGCATCCTGTTCGACAACGCCCACGCCGAGACGGCCGGCAACGCCGACTGGATCATCTCCACCAGCCAGCCCGACCCGCTCGGCCAGGACTCCTCCCCGTCCGCCGAGACCGACTGGACCGGAGCCCTGTCCTCCTGGGGCGTCGCGCTGCAGAAGACCGGCGGCTACAGCCTGAAGACCCTGCCGTCGGGTTCCAGCCTCGGCTACGGCGGCACCTCCGCCACCGACCTGTCGAACTTCGACACGCTGGTCCTGCCCGAACCCAACACGCCTTTCACCAACGCCGAAAAGTCGGCGATCTTGAACTTCGTCAAGAACGGCGGCGGACTGTTCATGATCTCCGACCACACCGGAGCCGACCGCAACAACGACGGCTACGACGCGGTGGAGATCTTCAACGACCTGATGACGAACAACGGCGTCGACTCCACCGACCCGTTCGGCTTCTCCGTCGACTCGCTGAGCATCGGCTCCGACCACCCCGCCGCGATCGGCGACAGCACCGACCCGGTGCTGCACGGCTCCTTCGGCACCGTCACCAAGAGCCTGATCGCCAGCGGCACGACCGCCACCCTCAAGCCCGCCGACAACCCCGCCGTCAAGGGCCTGCTCTACCGCACCGGGTACTCCGGGAACACCGGCGCCTTCTTCGCCACCAGCACGTTCGGCAGCGGCCGGGTGGCCTTCTGGGGCGACAGCTCCCCGGCCGACGACGGCACGGGCCAGTCCGGCAACACCCTCTACGACGGCTGGAACGACTCCACCGCCACCAACGCGGTCCTCGCGCTCAACGCCACCGAGTGGCTGTCCGGCGCGAGCGGCACCGGCACCGGCGGCGGCTCGACGAGTTGCACCGCCGCCCAGCTCCTCGGCAACAACGGCTTCGAGTCCGGCAGCACCGTCTGGACCGGCACCAGCGGGGTGATCACCGACTCCACGGCCCGCGCCGCCCGTTCCGGCTCCCACTACGCCTGGCTCGACGGCAACGGCACCGCCGGCACCGACACCCTCGCCCAGTCGGTGACCCTCCCGTCCGGCTGCGCGGCCAGGCTGAGCTTCCACCTCCACGTGGACACCGCCGAGACCACCACCGGCACGGCCTACGACACCCTCAAGGTCCAGGTCCTGAACGCGTCCGGCACGGTGCTGCGCACCCTGGCCACGTACTCCAACCTCGACGCCGCCACCGGCTACACCCAGCGCGCCTTCGACCTCGGCGGCTACGCGGGACAGACCGTCACCCTGAAGTTCACCGGCACCGAGGGCTCCAAGTACCAGACGTCGTTCGTCCTGGACGACACCGCGCTCGACGTGAGCTGAGCCGGGGCCTCAGGAGTGGGGGCGGGCACCGTCCACGGGGCCGCCCCCGCTTCCGTCAGGCCGCCGGGACCGTCGTCTCCGGAGTGTTCCAGCCGGCCACCCGCACACGCGGTGCCGCGCCCCGCAGGCTGGCGGTCCGGTAGGTGGCGGTCACCGTCACGGACTCGCCCGGCCACAGGCTCACCTGGTTGTCCGACCAGCGCACCGGCAGCACCGGCCCGCCCCGCGCACCCACCACGTCGACGTCCGTCAGCAGCGCCGGAGTCGTCCCGCTCCCGCCGTGGCGCAGGGTCACCGTGGTGGTCGACAGGCCCTTCGACGCGCGGGTGACCGCCGTCGCCGCCACCGGCACCCGGGCCATCGAGGCCAGCCCGGTCAGGTCGGCGTACTCCGTCGTCGGGGTGTAGTACCAGGTGGTGCCGCTCCAGTCGAGGGTGTCGGGCCGGGCGGAGAGCCAGTACACGTTCCGGCTCACCACCTTGCCGCCCGCGTCCGTCAGCACCAGCCGCAGCAACTGGGTGCGTGCCGCCCCGCCGGCCGGGGACGGCAGGGTCAGCGCGGTGGCGTGCGCCCCGCCGCCGTTCACCGTCACCCCGCCCGCGCTCCTGTCGTACCTGCGGGTCCCGTCGGGGTCGAACAGCGTGGCCCGCGCGGTCAGGCCCCGGGCGGAAGCCGTCCGGTCGTTCACCACCACGACGGAGCGGTCGTCGTAGGAGAACTGCACGTGCAGCGGCTCGTTGGCCTTCTTCGCGCCGAAGTAGGAGCCGTTCTGGTCGAGATAGCGATCCGTCAGCTGCCAGTGCAGGGACGGCCAGCCGCTGTTGAACATCCAGTGCACGACCCCGGTGGCGGGCCGCTCGGCGTCGGTCGCGTTGCGCCGGTACGCCTCGAACTGGGCGCGTACGGTCTCGTACTGGGCCAGCTGCGCCTTGCGGACGTAGTCGGTGAGGCCCGACGGGGCGCCGTAGCGGCCGGTGAGCGCCTCGTCGTAGATCTTCAGCGTGCCGAAGGTGACGGACGGCGAACGGTGGTACTGGCGGGCGTCCGGATCCTTCCACAGGGTGTCGAGCTCGGCCGGTGTCATCATCCGGCGCAGGGTGTCCAGGGTGGGGATGCTCGGGCCCGCGCTGGTCTCGGAGTTGAAGCCGGTGGCCCCGCCCTCGCGCTTGGCGTACCAGTAGCCGGGCGGCACCCAGTCGTAGGGGCCCGTCATCTTCATGCCCGAGTCGCCGAGCCGCGGGGACGACGTGTCGGAGGCGGCGGGGACCACGGGGACGGGCCAGTCGGCCGCCTCCAGGGCGTCCAGGTAGCCCTTCTCGATGGTGGCGTCCGGCGCGGCGTCGCTGCCGATCAGGAAGGACAGCACGCTCGGGTGGTCGCGCAGCCGGGCGGCCTCGGCGGCCATGGACGCCCGCGCCACGGTGTGGTCGGCGCCGGACCACGGCTCGCCGGACCCGTTGGGGTTGACGTCGCCCTCCCACTTGTCGCAGCACTCCCAGCCGGGCAGGGCCAGCACACCGTAGCGGTCGGCGAGGTCGAAGAACTCGTCCGGCTCCAGGTGGCCCTCCAGGCGCAGGGTGTTCAGGCCGAGGTCCAGGGCGTACATCAGGCGGTCCTCGGTGTAGCCGCGGTCCCAGCGCAGGAACTCGTCCGGGGACCAGCCGCCGCCCTTGACCAGCAGCGGGCGGCCGTTGACGCGGTACTGGCGGGCGCCGTCGGAGTTCAACGGGGCCCGCACGTCACGGATGCCGAAGGTCTCGTGCGCGGTGTCCGACGGGGTGCCGGCCACGGTGGCGGTGAGGTCCAGGTCGTACAGCGGCTGCCTGCCCATCCCGGCCGGCCACCACACCTTCGGGCGGGTGAGGCGCAGGCCGGGGACGTCGGCGGGGGAGAAGGAGAGCGTCTTCGACTCGTGCGCGCCGAGCGTCACCGTCCGGGTGAACCGGATGGCGCCGACACTGCCGGTGACCTCCGTGGTGACCGCGCCGCCCGTGTCGTTGCGGACCTGGGCCCTGACCGTCAGGTCGGCGGTGGCGAGCGAGGGCACGGCCAGCCTGGTGACCACGTGCGCGTCGCGCAGCGCGACCGGGCCGCCCCTGCGCACCAGGACGTCCCGGACCAGGCCCATGTTCCGGTCGGGCGGCGGCTGGAGCCAGTCGAGCCAGCCCATGGTCAGGTCCCGGTTCGGGTCGTTCGGCCGCACCCGGAAGGCGACCGTGTTGGTGCCCGCCCTGACCAGCGGGGTGATGTCCAGCTCATGGCGGGTGTAGGCGCCGGTGACCCGCGAGGCCGGTGCCACCAGGCGGCCGTTCACATAGACATCGGCCGCCGAGACGATTCCGCTGAAGTCCAGGAAGGTGCGCCGCGTGGTGTCCTCGACCGCGAAGTCCGAGCGGTACCACCACGGCACGTCGAAGTCGGCGCGCGGGATCTGCCGCTGGTTGGTGGAGCGGAACGGGTCGGGATACACGCCGTTCGCCAGCAGCGCGGCCAGCACGGTGGAACGGGGGCCGGCCGGGTACCAGTTCCGCGCCGGATAGCCGGGGGAGGACACGGCCGCCGCCGGGTCGGCCACCTTCGCGGCGGACTGGATGACATAGCCGGACAGCGGGGTGCTGGTGCCTGCGGCGGAGGGGACGGGGGTGACGCGGTGGTCGGGCCGGTGGGGTTCGGTCGCCTGCCCGCGGCCGGCCCAGGCGCCGGTGGTCAGGGCGCCGCCCAGGGCGAGAAGCGCCGCGGCGGCCAGGGGGAGCCGGCGGGTGGGGCGAGGGAACACGGCGGTCTCCAGCCTCGTAAAGTTAGGAAACTTTACTAACCTGGGTCACGCTAGGTCGCGCCCCGGACACTGTCAACGAGCCTCGCGGAGACCGGCACAGGACGCCGCCGGCTTGGGCAGGATCGTTTCGTCGTCGTGGGTTTGACGGAAGGTCAGTCATCCCCGGGGGCGTCGGACGCACGTCGTGTCAGGAGGCCCCATTGTCCGGTAGCCCGCCGCCCACGGGTGGTTTCGTCCGCCGTGTCGGCCTGTTCCAGGCCACGGCGATCAACATGAGCCAGATGTGCGGCATCGGCCCGTTCGTGACGATCCCGCTGATGGTCGCCGCGTTCGGCGGCCCGCAAGCGGTCACCGGCTTCGTCGCGGGCGCGGTCCTGGCCCTGTGCGACGGACTCGTCTGGGCCGAACTGGGCGCCGCCCTGCCCGGCTCCGGCGGCAGTTACGTCTATCTGCGCCAGGCGTTCCGCCACCGCACCGGCCGTCTGATGCCCTTTCTGTTCGTGTGGACGGCCATGCTGTTCATCCCGCTGATCATGTCCACGGGTGTGGTCGGCTTCGTCCAGTACCTCGGCTATCTCGTCCCCGGCCTCGGCCGGACGGCCGGTGACCTGACCGGCCTCGGGGTCATCGCGCTGGTGGTGCTCCTGCTCTGGCGCGGCATCGAGCACATCGCCCGGATCACGGCCGTGATGTGGACGGTGATGATCACCTCAGTACTGCTGGTGATCATCGCCGCGACCACTCATTTCAGCCCACACATGGCCTTCACCTACCCCGAGGGCGCTTTTCATGTGATGAGCAACCAGTACTGGCCGGGCTTCGCCGCGGGCCTGACCATCGGCATCTACGACTACCTGGGCTACAACACCACCGCCTACCTGGGCGCCGAGATCAA
This sequence comes from Streptomyces sp. NPDC038707, assembly GCF_040636485.1. NCBI lineage: Bacteria > Bacillati > Actinomycetota > Actinomycetes > Kitasatosporales > Streptomycetaceae > Streptomyces > Streptomyces sp. NPDC038707. The sequence goes on along the minus strand of NZ_JBEZUP010000037.1, from coordinate 31,156 downwards.
GGACCCCGGCCGCACCCTGCCGCGCTCCGTCCTCTTCTCGATCCTCGGCATCATGGCGATCTACCTGCTGCTCCAGATCGGCACCCTCGGCGTGGTCGACTGGCACCGGATGACCGACCCGCACGACATCGCCTCCACCTCGGTGGCCTCCGCGGTGCTGGAGGACACCTGGGGCGGGGGCGCGGCGGACACGGTGACCGTACTGATCCTCGTCACCGCGTTCGCCTCCGTCTTCACCGGCCTGCTGGGCGGCTCCCGGGTGCCCTACGACGCCGCCCGCGACCGGGTCTTCTTCCGGGCGTACGGGAAGCTGCACCCCAGGCACCGGTTCCCGGTGTCCGGCCTGGCCACCATGGGCGTGATCACCGCCGCGGGCTTCCTGGTCGGCCGCCACACCGACCTCGCCACCCTGATCCAGCTGCTCACCACGGTGATGGTGATCGTGCAGGCGCTGGCCCAGATCGTCGCGCTGACGGTCCTGCGCAGGCGCCGGCCGGACCTGCCCCGCCCCTACCGGATGTGGCTGTACCCCGTGCCGAGCGTCGTCGCCTTCACCGGCTGGTGCGTGATCTACGGCTACGCCGACCACAACACCCCGGGCCGCCATCCCGTCGAGTGGTCCCTGGCCTGGCTGGCCCTGGGCTGCGTGGCCTTCCTGGCATGGGCGCGGCACGAGAGGGTCTGGCCGTTCGGCCCGAAGGAGACCGGTGAGGACCTCGACGCCACCCCCAACGCCCTTGAAATGAGCTAGAGTTACGGACACAGACTCCCCGGACGGACCGCGATCCGCCGGGGACGCTGTCGTTCATGACCGAGAACACGACCGCGGACCTCGCCGTCCGCCCCGCCACCCTGGACGACCGGCCCGCCGTGGAACGGCTGTGGCTGATGTTCCGCCACGACCTCTCCGAGCACCAGGGCGTCCTGCCCGCCGCCGACGGCACCTTCCGGAGCGAGTGGGTGACGTCCGCGTTCACCCGGCCCGGCTGGGCACCGTACCTGCTGACCCGCGACGACCGCCCGGCGGGGCTGGCCTTCGTGCGTGGGCTCGACGGTCCGGTGCACGTCCTGAACAGTTTCTTCGTGGTGCGCGGTGCCCGGCGCCGGGGCATCGGGCTGCGGGCCGCGCGCGAGGTGCTCACCCGGCATCCCGGGCGGTGGGAGATCGCCTTCCAGGAGGACAACCCGGCGGCCGCCCGCTTCTGGCCCCGGGTGGCCACGGACCTCGCCGGCGACGCCTGGACCCGCGAGCCGCGTCCGGTGCCGGGCCGGCCGGAGCTGCCGCCGGACGTGTGGATCTCCCTCACCGTGCCCGCCGGACCCGACGCGGACCTTTGACACGGACGATCACGTCACCGACCTTGGCAGACCATGACCGACCCACCCGGCTTCCGCTACGTCACCTATGTCGCGAGCACTCCCGCAAAGGTCTGGGAGGCGCTCACCGACGCCGGCCTGACGGCCGTCTACTGGGGGCACCGCAATGTGTCCGACTGGAGGCCCGGCTCCCGCTGGGAGCATGTGCGCACCGACGGGTCCGGCGTCGCCGACGTGACCGGCCGGGTGGTGGAGAGCGAGCCGCCGGCCCGGCTGGTGTTCACGTGGGCCGCGCCCGGCGAGGAGGGCCATGAGGACCGGCACTCCCGGGTCGCCTTCGAGATCCGGCCGTACGAGGACATCGTCCGGCTGACCGTCACGCACGAGGATCTCGGCGACGAGGACGAGCGTTCCGCCGTCGCGTCCGGCTGGCCGGCCGTGCTGTCCAACCTGAAGTCGCTGCTGGAGACCGGACGGCCCCTGCCGCAGGAACCGTGGCGGATGCCGCCGGGCTGACCGGGAACGAGGGGAGGCCGGTCCGTCCGGCGGACCGGCCTCGCTGTTCTTCTTCCTTGCCGATGTCCTCGTCTCCTTCCCTCGGTCTTCTCTTCCGTGGTCTGCGGTGGGTCCGCGGTCCGGATCCACGGCCCCGGCCCGCGGGAGGCGCGGGCCGCATTCCGGGCTCTATGACCATTTTGCAGTCATTTCCCGCTTATGTGTAGAGGGTGGGTGGTGTGCGGTCGGGTGCCGTTTCCGTGGCATGACCTCGTCGATCCGGGGCAAGCGGATCAGTACAACCCGTACATTCCGTCCGGGTCCGCCGTTCGGGCCGGCGAAGCAGGAGGTGGCCGCCGTGATGAGTGCGAAGGTGCTGGAGCGTTTTCCCGCCGGGGCTCCGCGTGGATCGTGGCCCGCGGAGGAATATGCCGCCGCCCGACGTGCCGAGGGTGAACCGGCGACCGTGGTGATGGACCTGAAGTCGGACGCCTTCCTGGTGGTGGTCGAGGGCCAGGAGGAGGACGGCGGGGCCTGAGCCCCCGGCCGTCCGGACGGGAGATCGGCCCGGACTCCGGGCCGCCGGGCTCGCGAGCGACCTCCGCGGCAGGCACCGGTCCGCGATGCGAGAACGGGCCGGATCTTCTTGACTGCCGTCGTGGGCTGCTGCCACGATCGATGGCATGACCATGCGACTGGATCTCACGCGGCGACGCCATGTCGATCTCGCACGCGTCTCCAGCGCCTCCTGTCGCGCCGCGGTCTGATCCGCCCCCTGCCTTCTCCTCCGGGGCTCCGGCACACCCCAACTCCCTCCGGTTCCTCCGGAGTCGGTGTGCCCGGCGTCCCGTCGAGCGCTTCAGCACCAGGGGTTCCGCGTGCCCGGTCCGGCTCGGCAGGCGGTGCTCCCGACCGCCTTCTCCCCGGGGCGCCCGACGCGCGTACGGCCGTCCGGCGCACCCCAGAAACGAGACACCCATGGCCACCGTCCTGTCCGTCTCCGGCAGCCCCTCCGTCTCCTCGCGCACCGGCCTCCTGCTGCGCCACCTGGACCAGCGGCTCATCGCCCAGGGCCACGAGGTGATCCCCCTCGACGTCCGTGCCGTCCCGGCCGAGGCGCTGCTCGGCGCGGACTTCCGGCACCCCGCCATAGTGGAGGCCGCCGGGCTGTTCGCCCGCGCCGACGGCGTCGTGGTCGGCACCCCCGTCTACAAGGCGTCGTACTCCGGTGTCCTCAAGGCGCTCCTGGACCTGCTCCCGCAGTACGCGCTCGCCGGGAAGACCGTCCTCCCGCTCGCCACCGGCGGCTCCACCGCACATGTCCTCGCCATCGACTACGCCCTCCGGCCGGTGCTGAACTCCATGGGTGCCGCGCACATAGTCCAGGGCTGGTTCACCCTCGACAAAGACATCACCGTGCGGGAGGACGGCTCCCTGGCCGTCGCACCGGCCACCGCCGAGGCCCTGGGGCATGTGGTGGACCAGTTCGCCGCCGCCCTGGACCGCACTCCTGTACTGGCGGCGGCGACCGCGAGCTGAACGGCCCGGCCGCGACCGGCGCCCCTTCGCCGCACGCGGGGGCTGCCGGGGTCCGGACGGTACCTGCCGGTTCCCGGCGGGTGGCGCCGCCTTCAGGGCCGGCGCCGTTCCGCGTCGTCGGCACGCTGTCGTCCATGCCCCCCCGCATGCGGGCGCGCACCCGCTTCCTCCCACGGACACAAGCGATCGGAGACCCCCGTGTCCCTCACCTTCCACTGGTTCCTGCCCACCAACGGTGACAGCCGTGATGTGGTCGGCGGCGGCCACGGCACCCCGGCGACCGCCTCCGGCCGGGACCGGCCGCCGACGGTCGCCTATCTGAGCCAGATCGCGCGCGCCGCCGAGTCCCTCGGCTTCGTGGCCGCCCTCACCCCGACCGGCGCCTGGTGCGAGGACGCGTGGCTGACCACCGCCATGGTCAGCCAGCAGTCCGAACGGCTGAAGTTCCTGGTGGCCTTCCGGCCCGGCTTCGTCTCGCCGACGCTCGCCGCGCAGATGGCGGCCACGTTCCAGCGGCAGACCGGGGGACGGCTGCTGCTCAACGTCGTCACCGGTGGCGAGAGCCGGGAACAGCGGGCGTACGGAGACTTCCTCGACAAGCCGGCCAGGTACCGCCGTACCGGCGAATTCCTGCACGTCGTACGGGAGTTGTGGGAGGGCAAGAGCGTCGACCTGCACGGGGAGCACCTGCGGGTGGAGGAGGCGCGGCTCAGCCGGGTGCCCGATCCGGTGCCCGAGGTGTACTTCGGCGGGTCCTCACCGGCCGCCGGGGAGGTCGCGGCCCGGTACGCCGACGTGTACCTCACCTGGGGCGAGCCGCCCGCGCAGGTCGCCGGGAAGATCGCCTGGATCCGTGAGCTGGCCGCCGCGCACGGCCGTACCCTGCGGTTCGGGATCCGGCTGCACGTCATCACCCGCGACACGGCGGCACAGGCCTGGGCGGAGGCGGACCGGCTGCTCGACGGCTTCGACCCGGAGACCGTACGGTCCGTGCAGGAGGGCCTCGCGCGCAGCGAGTCGGAGGGGCAGCGGCGCATGCTCGCGCTGCACGGCGGCAGCCGGGACGGCCTGGAGATCCACCCCAACCTGTGGGCCGGCATCGGGCTGGTGCGGGGCGGTGCGGGGACGGCGCTGGTCGGCAGCCATGAGGAGGTGGCCGAGCGGATCAAGGAGTACCACGCCCTCGGCATCGACGAGTTCGTCCTCTCCGGCTATCCGCACCTGGAGGAGGCCTACTGGTTCGGCGAGGGCGTCCTGCCCCGGCTCGCCGCGCAGGGACTGTGGACCCACCCCGGCGGACCGGCGTCCGCCGCCGCCCCGCGGGTGCCGGTCGCGATCTGATCACGGCGCGCGTCCTGCGAAGGGAGGGGCGCGGGCAGGTGTGCCGCCGGCCGCCGGCCCCGTGTCTCAGGTGCCGTTCCGTTCCCCGGTGCCGGCCGGTGCCCCGCCCAGTGCCCGCAGATGGGCCGCGCGGGACTCGGCGGTCTGGCCCTGCACGAGGAGGAACAGCCCCTCCCGGGCGAGGCGTTGGGCGCGGCTCGTCAGCGCCATCGCGCGGCCGCCGCCGGCCACCACCGCCGCCGTGGTCGCCGTACGCAGCACCTCGTAGGCCTCCGCGCGCACCGCCAGCCGCTCGCCGGCCCGCACATCCGGCGCTCCCGGCTCCGCACCGGCCGTCTCGCCCGGCGCCGGCACCCCGGCCGGCCGGTCCGTGCGGCCCTGCGGGACCGGCGCGTCCGCCAGTGCGTACGCCCTGCGGCGGATCCCGGCGAGGCGGGAGCGGAGCGGGGCGGCCGGGCCGGCGTCCAGGAGGGAGAGCGCGGCCTCCGTCACGCCGAAGACCGCCGGGCTGGTGCCCAGGGTCTTGACCCGGTCCTCGGCGGCCCAGCGGTCGTACGGCGTACGCAGTGCCACCGCCTCGGCGGGCAGCCAGAGCCCGTCCAGTTCCAGGGACACCGTGCGCGCGGCGGTGAGGGCGGCCAGCCGCATCGGTGCCGAGGCCCGCAGGCCCGGCTGTGCACGGGCCTCGGTGAAGGCGAACAGCACCTCGCCGGAGTCGGTGACCCCGGCCAGCAGCATCACGTCGTTCAGACCCCAGCCCGTGTACCAGGGCACCGTCCCGTCGAACCGCCAGCCGCCGCGCTCCGGCCGGACCCGCACCGGGCGGCGCGGATACGACCGCAGGTGCGCGTACGCCACCCCGGACAGCAGTTCCCCGCGGGACAACGGCCCCAACAGCCGCTCGCGCACCGGCTGTTCGCTGCGCACCAGGGTCTGCACCGGTGTGTGGTGCTGGGTCTGCACGAACCAGGTAGCACCGCACGCCCCGGCGAGGATCTCCGCGACCTCCCGCGCCACGGCGGGCGGCGCCTGAGCGCCCCCGTGGTCCGCCGGCGCGGTGACCCCGAGCAGGCCCGACCGCTTCACCGCCTCGATGTGACCCGGCGGCATGCCCTCCTGGTCGACCCGCTCGGCCTCGGGGACGAGCAGGTCCGCGGCGAGCCGGCGGGCGCGGACGACGAGGGGATGCGGGGCGGTGTCCATGCGGAAGATTCTTCCGGGCCGCCGAACGGTTCGCCCCGCCGGCACCCGGCGTGACCCTCGTCACCCGGGGGGTGCCGCCGGAATGAACTTGAGGACCTGAAAGGTTGCTAAATGCATCCGACAGACCTACCGATCCACCCGAGGCACCGTGAACCACTCCCTGCCCGAGCAGCCCGCCGGCGTCGTGGCCCGGCTGCGCGCCACCTTCGCCACCGGCCGCACCAAGTCCGTCGACTGGCGTACCGGCCAGTTGCGCGCGATGCGCGCCCTGCTCACGGAGCGCGGCGCCGACCTCGCCGCCGCCCTCCGCGCCGACCTGGGCAAGAGCGACACCGAGGCCTACCGCACCGAGATCGACTTCACCGTCCGCGAGATCGACCACACCCTGGAACACCTGGCGGACTGGCTGCGCCCCGAGCCCGCGCCGGTCCCGCCGCACCTGGGCGCCGACGCCACGGCCTGGACGCAGTACGACCCGCTCGGCGTCGTCCTCGTCATCGCGCCCTGGAACTACCCGGCGCAGCTCCTGCTCGCCCCCATGGTCGGCGCCCTGGCCTCCGGCAACGCGGTCGTCGCCAAGCCGAGCGAGCTGGCGCCGGCCACCTCCGCGGCGCTGGCCGAGCTGATCCCGGCCTATCTGGACGCGGACGCCGTCGCCGTCGTCGAGGGCGGCGTCCCGGAGACCACGGCCCTGCTGGCCGAGCGGTTCGACCACATCTTCTACACCGGCAACGGCACCGTCGGCCGTGTCGTCATGCGGGCCGCCGCCGAGCACCTCACCCCCGTCACCCTCGAACTGGGCGGCAAGTCCCCGGTGTTCGTGGACCGGGGCACCGACCTGGAGGCGGTCGCGGACCGGCTCGCCCGCGGCAAGTTCCTCAACGCGGGCCAGACCTGCGTCGCCCCCGACTACGTCCTGACCGACCCCGGTACCGCGCCGGCCCTGGAGACCGCGCTGGTCCGCGCGGTCGAGAACCTGTTCGGCACCGACCCGGCGCGCTCGCCGGAGTACGGCCGGATCGTCAACGAGCGGCACTTCGACCGGCTGTCCGGCCTGCTCGGCTCCGGCCGGGTAGCCGTCGGCGGCACCGGCGACCGGGCCGCGAAGTACCTCGCGCCGACCGTCCTCGCCGACGTCGACCCCGACTCGCCCGTCATGCGGGAGGAGATCTTCGGTCCGATCCTGCCGATCGTCACCGTGTCCGGCCTCGACGAGGCCATCGGCTTCATCAACGACCGCGACAAGCCCCTCGCCCTGTACGTCTTCAGCGAGTCGGGCGAGACCCGGGCGCGCATCGCCGCGGAGACCTCCTCGGGAGGCCTCGGGTACGGCCTGCCCGTCGCCCATCTCACCGTCTCCGACCTGCCGTTCGGCGGGGTGGGGGAGAGCGGCATGGGCAACTACCACGGCCGTTACTCCATCGAGACGTTCAGTCACCGCAAGGCCGTCCTGGCGAAGCCGCTGAACTGACCGGCCGCACGGCGCTTCGGGCCCGGCCGCGCCCGACTCCCGTGCGATGCGCGGCAGTTCACCGTCGGGGCCGGGTCTGATCGACTGGTCTAAACCCTTGACTGGTACATACCAAGACGGTTGAGTGGGTCCAACCCCCCACCACGGCCGCTCCCGTCTCCGGCGGGCGCGGCCGTGCCGGACAAAGGAGTTGGTCCGTGCCGACACACCGCATCGCCGCGCTCCTGGCCTCGCTCGCGATCGGCGGCTCCGCCCTGGCGTTCCAGGCGGCCCCGGCCTCCGCCGCCGGTTTCGTGGTCAGCGAGTCCCAGTTCCAGCAGATGTTCCCGAACCGGAACTCCTTCTACACCTACAGCGGCCTGACCGCCGCGCTCGGTGCGTACCCCGCCTTCGCGAACACCGGCAGCGACACCGTGCGGAAGCGGGAGGCCGCCGCCTTCCTCGCCAACGTCAGCCATGAGACGGGCGGGCTGGTGTACGTCGTCGAGCAGAACACCGCCAACTACCCGCACTACTGCGACCAGAGCCGCCCCTACGGCTGTCCGGCGGGCCAGGCGGCGTACTACGGGCGCGGCCCCATCCAGCTCTCCTGGAACTTCAACTACAAGGCCGCCGGCGACGCGCTCGGCATCGACCTGCTCAACAACCCCGACCTGGTGCGGACCAACGCGTCCGTCGCCTGGAAGACCGGCCTGTGGTACTGGAACACACAGTCCGGACCCGGCACCATGACCCCGCACAACGCCATGGTGAACGGCGCCGGCTTCGGCCAGACCATCCGCAGCATCAACGGCTCGCTGGAATGCGACGGCAGGAATCCCGCCCAGGTGCAGAGCCGGGTCTCCGCCTATCAGCGGTTCGCCCAGATCCTCGGGGTCACGCCGGGCGCCGATCTGTACTGCTGACGCGCGGCCGGGCGCCGGCCCGTACCGCCGGCGTACGGACGGGTACGGGCTCGTACCGCCGACGTACGGCCGGGTGCCGTGTGCGAGACTCCGGCGATGACCACGGAAACGATCACCGCGGAGGCATCCGGCACCTTCCGGCTGGGTGATCTGCCCGTCCGCCGCATCGGTCTCGGCACCATGCGGCTGACGGGCAGCGCCGCCTTCCACCACGGCACCCCCAGCGACCGGCAACGCTCCCTGACCGTCCTGCGCAAGGCCGTCGAGCTCGGGGTGAACCACATCGACACGGCGGCCTTCTACTTCTCCTCGCTGCGTTCCGCCAACGAACTCGTCAACACCGCGCTGTCCCCCTACCCCGACGGGCTGGTCATCGCCGCCAAGGTCGGCCCCTACCGCGACTACCACGGTGAGTGGGGCGCCTCCGCCCGCCCCGGCCAACTGCGCGGCCATGTCGAGGAGAACCTGCGCCAGCTCGGTCGGGACCATCTCGACGTCGTCCACCTCCGCCGGATGAGCCAGGACTCCATCGCCGAACACTTCGGCGCCCTCGCGGAACTGCGCACGGCGGGGCTGATCCGGCACCTCGGCATCTCGGGCGTCGAACCCCGGCACCTCGCCGAGGCGCTGGAGATCGCCCCGGTGGTCTCCGTCCAGAACCGGTACGCCCTGGACCGCCCCGACCCGGCCGGCGACGAGCTGCTGCGGCTGTGCGGGGAGCGCGGTATCGCCTTCATCCCCTTCTACACCGTCGCCGGGGAGGCCGGTGAGCGGGGTGCGACGGCCGCGCACGACGACGCGGTGCTCTCCGTCGCCCGCGCCCACGGAGCGAGTCCCGCGCAGGTCCGCATCGCCTGGACACTGCACCAGGGCCCGCACGTCCTCGCCATCCCGGGCACCGGCAACCCCGGCCACCTGACCGAGAACGTCGCCGCCGGGGCGCTACGGCTCACGGCCGGCGAACTGGCCCGGCTCGACCGGGCTCGCACACAGTCGGGCTGACCACCGGGGGACGGCGGGCACAGACCCTGCCACACGCAGGCCGCCGCCGCCCGCACACGGGCCCGGACAGGCCGGTTGTTCGCCTTGGGCCCGGCTGGACGGGGCCGGGCTGGGCCCGTTGTCCGTCGTGGGCGTGGCTGGACGGGGCCGGGCTGGGTTCGTTGTCCGTCGTGGGCGTGGCTGGACGGGGCCGGGCTGGGCTCGTTGTCCGTCGTGGGCGCGGTCGGGCCGGGGCCCCACAGGCCGATTCGTCGCCGCTCGCACGCCCGACCACGGGCCTCGTACAGGTTGCTCGTTCATCGTGGGCGGGACGGAATGCGGGCCTGGTGGGCTCGTTCCGTCGTGGGTCCGGCCGGTCGGGGGATCGCGGGCAGGCCGGCCGTGTGTCGTGGGCGGCGGCCGGACCGGGGTACCGCAGGCCGGTCGGCCGCCGCCCGCACGCCCGATCCCGGGCCCCTCACCGGCGGGCCGACCGCTGCGCCGCCCGGGCCGAACCGGCCCCGACGCGGGCCGGTTCGCCCCTTCCGCACCCGGCCGCGAAGGCCGCGCGCAGGCCCGCCGGCCGTCGTGCGCCCGGGCCGTTGCGCCCCAGGACTGTCGCGCGCCCGGCCGCCGTCAGCCCGGCCCGGCGCAGTGGACCCGGTCAGCTCGGCGCAGCGGAGCCCGGTCCCGGGCTGGCCGAGCGGGAGCCCGGCCTCCCCCGGTCGAGCGGGATCTGGTCTCGGCGTGGCGCAGCGGAGCCCGGTCCCGGCCCGGCCCGGCGGGAGCCCGGCCTCCCCCGGTCGAGCGGGAGTCTGGTCTCGGCCCGGCACAGCGGAACCCGGCCTCACCCTGGTCGAGCGGGAGCCCGGCCTCCCCCGGTCGAGCGGGAGTCTGGTCTCGTCCCGGCACAGCGGAACCCGGCCTCACCCCGGCGCAGCGGAACCCGGTCAGCCCGGCCCAGCGGAGCCCGGTCCCGGGCCGCCCGAGCGGGAGCCCGGCCTCCCCCCGGTCGAGCGGGAGCCCGGCCTCGTCCCGGCACAGCGGAACCCGGCCTCACCCCGGCACAGCGGAACCCGGCCTCACCCCGGCGCAGCGGAACCCGGTCAGCCCGGCCCAGCGGAGCCCGGTCCCGGGCCGCCCGAGCGGGAGCCCGGCCTTCCCCGGCCGAGCGGGAGTCTCGTCTCGGCGTGGCGCAGCGGAGCCCGGTCTCGGCCCGGCGCAGCGGTTCGCGGTTTCGGGCCGACTGAGCGGAGCCCGACCTCAACCCGGTCGAGCGGGAGCCCGGCCTCGTCCCGGCCCGGCGGAACCCGGTCTCGGCCCGGCCCGGCGGGAGCCCGGCCCCACCCCGGCCCAGCGGGAGCCCGGTCTCGGCCCCGCTGGGTGCCGGCCGTCGGACGGGGTCACACCAGCCAGGTGCCGTCCCGCATCAGATGCCGGCCGCGCAGCTCGCGCGTCCCGTGCCACGCCTGCACCGCGACCGGCCGTACCTGGAAGTAGACGTACGCCGGGCTGTCCGCACGCGGATCCCAGCCGGTCTTCGCCGCGAACGCGTCGGCCGCCGCCACCGGCACCTCCCCGGCGCCGAAGACCCGCACCTCACCGTCGATCAGCACGACGTCCCGGGTGTGGCCGAGGGCGAGCCGGGTCCGGCCGCCGTCGCGCAGATTGCGGCCCGTGGGATTGGCGCCGCGCGTGCACAGCCAGAACGACTCCCCGTGCCAGACGAACCACAGCGGCACGAGGCACGGCACACCGTGCGCGTCAGCCGTCGCCACCCAGATGTCGGTCTCCCGCTCCAGCCGGGCCAGTACGTCGCTCCTGCGCCGGGCCGGGGTACGGACCGGTTCGTCGATCTTCATGCCCGGTGACGCTACCGGGCCGCACCCCGCCGCACCTCCGGCCCGGGGACCCCCACGCCTCCGTCCCCGGGCGTAGGTCCCCCCCGGTGAGCCCGCCCCCTCGGCACGGTCCGGGCGAGCGGCCTTCCCGGGGGGCCGCCCGGGCGCCCCGCACGGCACTCCGTGTGACGCGCGTAGAAACCAGACTGGCGTCCGTGTAGTTTTACGTATAACCTCACCGGCTAACCACCCCAGCCGGAAGGTAGCCCATGCGTCGCGTCGCCCTGGTCACCCTCGTCGTGCACGACTACGACGAGGCGATCCGCTTCTACACCGAGGCCCTGGGGTTCCGGCTCGCCGAGGACACCCCGCGCCCCGACGGCTCGCGCTGGGTCGTCGTGGAGCCCGGCGGCGAGGGGACCGGCACCGGTCTGCTCCTGGCCCGCGCCAAGGACGCCGGCCAGCACGCCCGGATCGGCGACCAGACCGGCGGGCGCGTGGGCTTCTTCCTGCACACCGACGACTTCGCCCGCGACCACGCCCGGATGACCGCTGCCGGCGTGACCTTCCTGGAGGAGCCGCGCCACGAGCCGTACGGCACGGTCGCCGTCTTCCAGGACCTGTACGGCAACCGCTGGGACCTGCTCCAGCCCGCCGCCCACTGACCCGACCCGCATCACCAGCCGAGGAAACGACACGCCCATGACCGCGTCCCGCATCGACTCCGAGACCCTCCGCCGGCTCCCCAAGGCGGTCCTGCACGACCACCTCGACGGCGGACTGCGCCCCGCCACCGTCGTCGAACTCGCCGACGCGGCCGGCCACACCCTGCCCACCACCGACCCCGGCGAGCTGGCCGCCTGGTACGTCGAGGCCGCCAACTCCGGCGACCTGGTCCGCTACATCGCGACCTTCGAGCACACCCTCGCCGTCATGCAGACCCGTGAGGGCCTGCTGCGCACGGCCGAGGAGTACGTCCTCGACCTCGCCGCCGACGGAGTCGTCTACGCGGAGGTGCGCTACGCCCCCGAGCTGATGCTCAAGGGCGGCCTCACCCTGCCCGAGGTCGTCGAGGCCGTCCAGGAGGGCCTGGCCGCCGGCATGGCGAAGGCGGCCGCGGCCGGCACCCCGGTCCGGGTCGGCACCCTGCTGTGCGGGATGCGCATGTTCGACCGGGTCCGCGAGGCCGCCGAACTCGCCGTGGCCTACCGGGACGCCGGTGTCGTCGGCTTCGACATCGCCGGCGCCGAGGACGGCTTCCCGCCCGCCGACCACCTCGACGCCTTCGCGTACCTGCGCGCCGAGAGCATGCCCTTCACCATCCACGCCGGCGAGGCCCATGGCCTGCCCAGCATCCACCAGGCGCTCCAGGTGTGCGGCGCCCAGCGCATCGGCCACGGAGTGCGCCTGACCGAGGACATCGTGGACGGCAAGCCCGGCCGTCTCGCCTCCTGGGTGCGCGACCGCCGGATCGCCCTGGAGATGTGCCCCACCTCCAACCTCCAGACCGGCTGCGCCACCTCCATCGCCGAGCACCCCGTCACGGCCCTGAAAGACCTGGGCTTCCGGGTCACCCTGAACACCGACAACCGTCTGGTGTCGGGTACGACCATGACGCGCGAGATGTCCCTGCTGGTGGAGCAGGCCGGCTGGACGGTGGAGGACCTGCGCACGGTCACCGTGAACGCCCTCAAGAGCGCGTTCGTCCCGTTCGACGAGCGCACCGCCCTCATCGAGGACGTGGTCCTGCCGGGTTACGCCGCGGCGCTCTGAACCAGCCCCCTGAGGTAGCCGGCCTGTCCGACGTGCTGGAGATCGTCGGACAGGACGCTCACCAGGCGCACACCCAGGCTGACCGGGGGATCCCAGCGCTCGTCCACGACGCGCTCCAGATCCCCCGCGGTCAGGCCGCGCAGGGCAGCGAGGGTCTGTTCGTGGACGGCGTCGTAGTACCCGGTGAGCAGGCCGGCCGACTCGACCCGCACCTTCGCGACCTTGGCCGGGGTGTGCCCGTAGCCCGTGTCGTGCCGGGGCAGGTCGAGCCCGAACCGCTTCTGCCAGTCCTGGGCGAGCCAGACCTGGTCGAGGTCGAAGGCGTCGGCGATGTGGTCGTCCTGCACCCGGGTGAGGTGCCAGACCAGCCAGGCGATGGTGTTGGCGTCGGGGGCCGGGCGGTGATGCAGCTCCCCGGGGCCGAGGCCGTCGAGGGCGGCGTGGACTTCTTCCCGGATGCGGCCGTAGCCGTCGATGAGGATGTCCTTGGCATGCATACCGACCACCATCGCAAACCGCCGCCGCTCCCGCGCCCGGAATCCGTCAGCCGGTGCGTCAGGACCCGGTGCCGAGCAGACCGACCAGTGCCCGGGCGGCCGGGCTCGCGGCCCGCTCCGGCGGCAGCAGGGCCACCGTCTCGTACCGCGCCCCGCCCATGCCCTCCAGCGGCAGCGCCGTGAGCGCCGGCCGCTTGTGACGGAAGTGCCGGGGTACGACCGCGATCCCCAGGTTCTCGTCCACCAGGTCCAGCAGACTGTGCACGTCGTTGACCTCCAGCGCGACGGTGCGCCGGACGCCGGCCGCGGCGAACGCGGCGTCGGTGGTGCGGCGCGGGCCCCAGTCGGGGTGGAAGTCCACGAACACCTCACCGATCAGGTCCCGCGGGCCGAGCCCGGCCGGCGCCGCGGCGAGCCGGTGCCCGGGGTGGCACAGCACGGTCATCGGCTCGCTGGTCAGCGGCACCGAGCGCAGCTGGTCGCCGTCGGCCCGGGTGCGGTAGGCGAAGGCCAGGTCGAGGCGCCCGGCCGCGACCTCCTCCGCCAGCTCCCCCGAACCGGCCTGCCGCAGCCGGATCTCCACATCGGGGTGCCGGCCCCGGAAGGCCGCCAGCAGCGGGGCCACCCGCACCCCGGCGATGCACTGCTCGGTGCCGAGGGCCAGCGTGCCGCGCAGCACCCCCTGCACCGCCGCCACCGCGTCGTGCGCCGCCCGCACCTGGGCCAGGATCCGTTCCGCCTCCGCCAGCAGCGCCCGCCCCGCCTCCGTCAGCGTCACCCGGCGCGTGGTCCGCACGAACAGCGGCGCCCGCAACTCCCGCTCCAGTGCCCGGATGGACGCCGACAGGCCCGACTGGGACACCATCAGGCGTTCGGCGGCCCGGGTGAAATGCCGGTCCTCGGCGACCGCCACGAAGTGCTGGAGATGGCGCAATTCCATGATTGAGCAGCCTAGCCGCTGAATCTCATCGGATTCTCCTGTTGGACCGCTGCCCACCGACCGGGGAAGAGTGGCACCGGTAGATCGTGTGCCAACCCCTCTGGAGTCGCGTTGTACACCGCACACCCCGACCGCTACGCCGACATGCCCTACCGGCGCACCGGACGCAGCGGCCTGAAGCTCCCCGCCCTGTCGCTCGGCCTGTGGCACAACTTCGGACCCGACCGGCCCGTGGAGACCCAGCGGGCCATCCTGCGCCGCGCCTTCGACCTCGGCGTGACCCACTTCGACCTGGCGAACAACTACGGCCCGCCGCCCGGCGCCGCCGAGTCGGCCTTCGGCGCGGCCCTGAAGGACGACTTCGCCCGCTACCGTGACGAGCTGGTGATCTCCACCAAGGCCGGCTATCTGATGTGGCCGGGCCCGTACGGCGAGTGGGGCTCGCGCAAGTACCTGCTGGGTTCGCTGGACCAGAGCCTGAAGCGGATGGGCCTGGACCACGTCGACATCTTCTACTCGCACCGCCCGGACCCGGACACTCCGCTGGAGGAGACGATGGGGGCCCTGCACACGGCGGTGCAGCAGGGCAAGGCCCTCTACGTCGGCGTCTCCAACTACTCCGCCGAGCAGACCCGCGAGGCCGCCCGCATCCTCGGCGAGCTGGGCACCCCGCTCCTCATCCACCAGCCGCGCTACTCGATGCTCGACCGGCGCCCCGAGCAGGAGGGCCTGCTCGACACCCTGGACGAGCTCCAGATCGGCTCCATCGTCTACTCCCCGCTGGAGCAGGGCCTGCTCACCGGCCGCTACCTCGACGGCATCCCCGACGACTCCCGGGCCGCGAGCGACAGCCCGTTCCTGAACTCGGACGCGGTCACCGAGGACCTGGTCGCCCGGCTGCGCGCACTGGACGAGCTGGCCACCTCCCGCGGCCAGACACTGGCCCAGCTGGCCCTGGCGTGGGTGCTGCGGGGCGGACGGGTGACGTCCGCGCTCGTCGGCGCGAGCAGCGTCCGCCAGATCGAGGACAGCGTCGCGGCCGTCCGGAACCTGGAGTTCGACGCCGGGGAACTGGCCCGCATCGACGCCATCGTCACCCCCTGACGTCCTGACGCGCCGACGTCGCACGAGCCCGGCCCGCCCGCCCCGGCGGCCGGGCTCATCGCGTCCGCGGAGCCTCAGGCGCCGGCCGGCACCCGGTCGAGGAAGCCGAGCACGGAGCGGATACGGCCGTCCGCGTCCAGTGTGATCACATCGGACCCGGCGACCGGTGCCGAGCCTTCCCCGGCCTCGCTCACCAGCTCCCAGGAGAAACGGGCCGTGTCGTGGTGGCCGTCGACGGGTCCGAGCGGACGGAAGACGAAACCGGGGAACCGCTCGTGGACGGCGGCGATGACGGCCGCGATCCCGTCGTGCCCGGCGACGTCGGCGAGGGGGTCGGTGTACCGGCCGTCCTCCGTCCAGGCGACGGCCACCGCCTTCGCCACCTGCTCGGGCCCGGCAGCGTTCCAGGCGTCGAAGTAGCGGGCCACGGCGGTCCGGTGGCGGTCGGTGGTCGCGGACATGGGAGCCTCCATCGAGGATCGTCACTGGTCAGGGCCCGGATCGCCGCTGGGCCGACCCGGTGGGGCAACCCTGCCCGGTACCGGCCCGGACCGTCGATTACCTCCGGAGTCATGGCCGGACACCGGCCGCGCCGAGGACCGTCGCCGCACCGCCGCGTTCCGGCCGGGGCGCCCGCGGAACATGGCGGCAGACTGGCCGGAAAGACATGGTGACAGTGATTCAGCAGTGAACATACTCGACTGTGCGGGCTTCACTTCCAGCGAGGTCCCGATCACGTAGCGCACACGAGCCGCACCGAAAGCGAGGCCGGCCCGCAGGCGAACGACGCGACGGGGGAGGGCGCATGCACGACGAGTTCCTGTGCCATGTCACCGCGTACGGCATCTGCGGCGGCCGGCGCATCGGAGTACCGCTCGGCACCTACCGGGCCCCCACGCTCGCGCTCGCCCTGTGGTGGCTGCGCGACCGGGCGAGCTGGATCGCCGACCGGCTCGACCCCCGGCCCGAGACGGTGCACTTCCCGCCCGGCGCGCTGGTCCCGGTCGCGGACACCGTGCCCGACGTGCCGGCCGTCCTGCGCGCCTGGTGCGGCGACCCGGGCCGGCAGGAACTGGTCGCCGACGAGCTGGCCGCGGGCAGGCTGGTGCGGATCGCGACCGGCGACGACACCACCGAGTACGAACTGCTCGCCGAGTCCGTCGACGCCGTACGCATGCAGCGGACCATACCGGCCCTGGTCGTACCGGTCGCCTGACCGCCGGGCGCGCGGGGTCCGCCCCGACAGGTGTGCGCGGGACAGGTGTGCGCGGTGGGCGAACGCGTCGGAGGGACTGCGGGGCCGGGCTCGGGGTACGAGGACTGGAGCGACGGCGACCGGCCGCACCGGGCCCTTCCGAGAGAGAAAACAGCATGACCGAGCACCTGGGCGGGGAAGTGATACCGACTGGCTTCGACGTACCCGTGGAGCCGCTGCGGCGCGCGACGCACTACACCGGCGCGCCCGGCTGCATCGCGGAGGCGCGCGCCTTCGCCGCGCGGTTCCTCCAGCAGCTGCGGACCGAGTGGTGCGCCGGCGTCGACGACCGCGCCGACGGCGAGCTGCTGCTGCTGGTGAGCGAACTGGTCACCAACGCCGACCGGCACAGCAACGGGCCGTACATCCTGGAGCTGGAGGGCACGGACCGCTCGGTCGTGGTGTCCGTGTACGACAGCAGCCCGGCCCTGCCCCGCCGCTTCCCGAAGAACCCCGAGCGCATCGGGCGGCACGGGCTGGAGATCGTGCACGCCCTGGCCGCGGAGGTCACCGTCGAACGCGTCCCCGTGGGCAAGCGGGTGCGCGCCGTGTTCTCCCTGAGCCGGGGCTGAGCGTCCCTTCTTCCTTTCTCACCGGACCGGCGGGGCCGCTTCTTCACCGATCTCGACCGATCTCGACCGATCTCACCGGGCCGACGGAATCGGCCCGGTGGCCGGGCTGCCGCGGTACTCGGTCCGCGGCCGGGCCCGGCCGGTCCTTGCCCTGCTCCCCGGGCGTCAGGCGCAGCCCAGCTCCCCGAGCATCCCCTGGCGCAGCCGGGTGATGATCCGCTTGATCAGCCGGGAGACGTGCATCTGGGAGCAGCCCAGCCGCTCGCCGATCTCGGCCTGGGTGGCCTCCTCCACGAACCGCATGTGGATGATCTGCCGGTCGCGTTCGCTCAGCTCGGCCATCAGCGGGGCCAGCGCGTGAAAGTCCTCCACGAGCCGCAGGCCCTCCTCCTCGACCCCGATGAAGTCGGCGAGCACCGCCTCGCCGTCCTCGGGGCCGTCCCCGGTGAGCGCGGCGTCCAGGGAGGCGGAGTTGTAGCCGTTCGAGGCGATCTGGGCCTCGACCACCTCCTTCTCGGAGATGTTCATCAGCGTGGCCAGCTCGGCCACCGTCGGATCCCGGTCCAGCCGGCTGGACAGCTCCTCGCGCGCCTTGGCCAGCTCCACCCGCAGCTCCTGGAGCCGGCGCGGCACATGGACGGCCCACGTGGTGTCCCGGAAGAACCGCTTGATCTCGCCGACGATGTACGGCAGCGCGAACGACGTGAACTCGACCTCACGGGCCAGCTCGAACCGGTCGATGGCCTTGATCAGGCCGATCATGCCGGTCTGGACGATGTCCTCCATGTCGTCGCCGCGGCCCCGGAACCGTCCGGCCGCGAACCGCACGAGCGACATGTTCATCTCGATGAGTGTGTTGCGCGCGTACTGGTACTCGTGCGTTCCCTCTTCCAGCTCGGCCAGGCGGCGGAAGAACTGGCGGGACAGCTCTCGCGCGTCGCGCGGGGCGACGGCCGCCGGGTCCGTGATGCCAGGCAGTGACCCCTCGCCCGTCCTGTCCTGCTCGGTCTGCTCCCCGACCTCGGCTTCCGGCCGGATCCCGGCGGCGGTGTTCATTGCCTCTCCCACGAAAGTCACGGTACGACGTCTCCCTGTACGGCCTGCGGTCCGGCACCGGGTGGGGCCGGTTCCAGTGTCCAGGCAGCGTCTCCAGCGCGTACCCGCTTCTCGGCGGGTCATGCCTCCCCGCGGAGCCGCTCACGGCCCGGGTACCCATGGTGACGCACCGCATGCCCCTGCCACGGCGCACTGGCGCGAAACGAGCGGTCGGGACCCGGCCCGGCCCGGGATTTCCCTCAGGGCGCAACGCCCGGTCCTTGCCCCGCACGGTACCGCTCCTAGGCTGACGGGATGAGCAACCCGGTGAGCGACGAAGCCCGAGTGATCCCCCTGCGACCGGCGCCGGACCGCGCCGGGGCGCCGGAGACCGCGCCCGCCCCCAGGGAACCTTTGTGGCGGGATCTGGTCGGTGAGGTGCTGCGCCGCGAGCGGCGGGCGCAGCGGCGCACGCTGAAGGACGTGGCCGACGCGGCCCGGATCTCGCTGCCTTATCTGTCGGAGGTCGAGCGTGGCCGCAAGGAGGCGTCGTCCGAGGTGCTCGCCGCCGCCGCGCACGCCCTCGGCCTGAGCCTCGGCGACCTGCTGGCGCGGGCGCACGGCGAACTCTCCCGCCGTACGGCCGTCCCCCACCGGCCCGCCGCACGGCCCCGCCCGTACCGCGGCCTCTGCCTCGCCGCCTGAGCCCGCCGGACCGGGCGCACCGGGGCGTGGCCGCGCGGCCACGCCCCGGTGCGCCCGGGATCCTTCACCTGTTCGAGTGACCCGGCGGCCGGGCCGATGAGTTTCGCGGCGTGGCGCGGTCTCCCTCATGACCGTGTTCCCCGACCCGTTCCCGACCCGTTCCCCGCCCCGGGAGGCGCTCATGACCACCGACGGTTTCGTCACCTGCCTCTGGTTCGACGGCAAGGCGGAGGAGGCCGCCCACTTCTACGTGTCCGTCTTCAAGGACTCCGGCATCGAGCGCGTCGTGCGGTGGCCCGAGTCCGGCCCCGGACCCGGCCCGGCCGGTTCCGTGCTCACCGTGGAGTTCACGGCCAATGGCCAGAGGTTCGTCGCACTCAACGGCGGCCCCGAATACACCTTCGGCCAGGCCGTCTCCTTCCAGATCCTCTGCGACGGCCAGCAGGAGATCGACCACTACTGGACGGCACTGACCGAGAACGGCGGCGAGGGCGGCCCCTGCGGCTGGCTCAAGGACCGGTACGGCCTGTCCTGGCAGGTCGTCTACGCCCCCTTGCGCGACATGATCGCCGACCCGGACCCGGAGAGGGCCGGCCGGCCCCTGCGCGCCATGCAGGGCATGGGCAAGCTGGACGCGGCCGAGCTGGAGCGGGCGTACGCGGGCGGGTAGCGGCGGCCGGGCGCCGGCACGTACCCGGCTCGGCGCGCGGGCCGGACCCCCGGTGGCTAGCGTGAACAGACGGGGACCAGCACACCAGGAGGGCCGCCGGCATGGCCGTACAACCCGAAGGAACGCCCTGTTGGGCCGACGCGATGTTCAGCGACGTCGAGGGAGCCAAGCGGTTCTACGGCGCCGTCCTCGGCTGGACCTTCGGCGAGTCCTCGTCGGAGTACGGCAACTACACCCAGGCCTACGCCGACGGCAAGGCCGTGGCGGCCGTCGTCCCGCCCATGCCCGGTCAGGAGGGCCAGTCGCAGTGGTGCCTGTACCTCGCCTCGCCGGACGTCGCGGCCACCGCCCGGAAGATCCGGGACAGCGGCGGAGAGGTGCTGCTGGAACCGATGCGGGTCGGTGACTTCGGCACGATGTGCCTGGCCCGGGAGCCCAGCGGCGCCGTGTTCGGTGTGTGGCAGGCGGGCACCCACGAGGGCTTCGAGGCGACGGCCACCCCCGGCGCGTACTGCTGGGCCGAGGTCTTCACCAGGGAGCCGGAGCAGGCGGACGCCTTCCTCGCCTCCGTCTTCCCCTACCGGATGAAGGATCTCGAGGACGACGCGGTGGACTTCCGGATGTTCGGCATCGGTGAGGACACCGTCCTCGGCCGGATGCGGATGACCGACGACTTCCCGCCGGAGGTGCCCTCGTACATCAACGTCTACTTCACCGTCGGCGACTGCGACGCCGCCGTCGACCGGGCCGTCGAGCTCGGCGGCATCCTCCGCTTCGGGCCGATGAGCAGCCCCTTCGGCCGGTTCGCGGCGCTCGGCGACCCGCAGGGCGCCAACTTCTCGGTGATCGACATCACCACCACCGAGGGCGAGATGCCCGGGGTCAGGGACGTGTGACCGGCCCCGGCACGGACCCGGCCGGGGCCATGGCATCATCGAGCGCATGCGTGAACGTGTGGTGGCCGCGTGCGACGGGGCTTCGAAGGGAAACCCCGGACCGGCCGGATGGGCGTGGGTGGTCTCGGGCGGCGACGAGCGGACCCCCGCCCGCTGGGCGGCCGGCCCGCTCGGCCGGGCCACCAACAACGTCGCGGAACTGACGGCCCTGGAGCGGCTGCTCGCGGCCGTCGACCCGGAGGTGCCGCTGGAGATCCGGATGGACTCCCAGTACGCCATGAAGGCCGTCACCACCTGGCTGCCCGGCTGGAAGCGCAACGGCTGGAAGACCGCTGCCGGCAAGCCCGTCGCCAACCAGGACCTGGTCGTCCGCATCGACGGACTCCTCGGCGGCCGGTCCGTCGAGTTCCGCTACGTACCCGCCCACCAGGCCGACGGCGATCCGCTGAACGACTTCGCGGACCGCGCGGCCAGCCAGGCGGCCTCCGCGCAGGAGTCCGCCGGCAGCGAACTGGGCTCCCCGGAGCCCCCGCCGTCGCCCGACACCCCGGCGGCCGGGGCACCGCGCCGGAAGGCACCCCGCCGCACCGGCGGCGGGGCGTCCTCGTCCGCGCGGACCATCAAGGCCAAGTTCCCCGGCCGCTGCCTGTGCGGCCGGTCCTACGCGGCCGGCGAGAAGATCGCCAAGAACGCGCAGGGCTGGGGCCACCCGGAGTGCCGTACCGCCGAGGCCTGATCAGGCGTCGAACGTGTAGTACGCGGTGTGGTCCAGCAGGTCCGCCGGGCGCACGGTGTTCCACGGCTTCATGGTCTCGTTCAGGTCCACCACGTCCGGCGTGCCGCCCGCCGGCACGTACGCGGAGTCCGGGTGGCGCCGCTGCCAGTCGGCCCACAGCTTGTCGACGTAGGCGTGGTGCAGCCAGAACACCGGGTCGTTGGGGGAGACACCGGTGGCCATCTGCCCGCCGACCCACACGTGCACCCGGTTGTGCAGGTTGACCCCGCGCCAGCCTTCCAGGTGGTTGCGGAAGCCCTCCGAGGCGCTGTTGTACGGCGGCAGGTCGTACGCCGCTATCGCCAGCACCGACTCCACCTCGGCGCGCGTCGGCAGCTCGGCCACGCCGGTGCCGAGCGAGCGGCGCAGGAACGTCCGGCCGTCGACGCGCACGTTGATCGGCCAGTTGCCCGTGGACGCGGCGAACGGGCCGTCCACGACCCGGCCGTCGGTGCTGCGCCCGGTGCCGCCGAGGAAGTCCGGCGCCCACAGCGAGGCCCGCACGGTGCGGTCGGCGGTCCAGTCCCAGTACGGCAGCGTGACGGAGGAGTCCACGGACCGCAGGGCCTGTTCGAAGTCGAGCAGGAATCTGCGGTGCCAGGGCAGGAACGAGGGGGAGCGGTGGCCGGTCCGTTCCCCGCTGTCGGTGTCGGACATGATGAACTCGTTGTGCGTGCGGACGAAATCGTCGTAGCGCCCGCTGCGTTTCAGTTCGAGGACGGCGGCGACGAACCGGCGCTTCTCGTCGGCGGTCAGGGTGGCCTGGTTCTTGCGTACGGTCATGGTGCGCGGTGCTCCGAAGTCCTTGCGGGGGCGGTCAGTTGGCGGGGAACGGCAGCAGCGGGGCGCCCTGCAGCTCGTCCACCGCGGCACGGGCGGCGGCGCGCGGGGTGGGCACCGGGTCGTAGTGGCTGACGACGCTGATCCAGCTGCCGTCGGCGTTGCGCATCACGTGCAGCTGCACGCCGTCGATGAACACCTGGTACCCACCGCCGTGTTCGTGGTGGTGCGCGCCGTCGGCCGCCGGACGGCCCTGTATCCGGCGGCCCTTGTAGACCTCGTCGAAGGACTCGGGCGCGACGGGGCCGTGGTGGCCGGCGGCCGACGCGGCGGGGGCGGCGAGGGCGGCGGCCGCCGAGGCGGTCACGGCGACGGCGGCAGCCGCGGTGAGCGCGCGGCGCCGGGTGATCTCGGGCATGCGGGTCCTCCAGAAGAGTGAAGCTTTGGTGACGACGCATGCCTATCGGCCACATCCGGAGCGCACGAAATCTCCCGGAACCGGTTGGCTGTGATCTGGACAATCAACCACATGTCATACAGAGTTGAACAAAGATGATCTTGCTGTGGCGGTGGCCCGATCCCTGCCGGAACGGGGAATTCCTTGCCGGGGCGCCCGGGTTTTCCTTGATCCTTTCCGGGGGCGG
Organism: Streptomyces sp. NPDC038707; assembly: GCF_040636485.1. NCBI lineage: Bacteria > Bacillati > Actinomycetota > Actinomycetes > Kitasatosporales > Streptomycetaceae > Streptomyces > Streptomyces sp. NPDC038707. The sequence continues at coordinate 8,417 of NZ_JBEZUP010000037.1, read as the reverse complement.
TCCACCCGAGTGGCGGGGCTCACCCCGTCAGACTGACGCGATCTTGTGGCGCCGCCCTGCTACCCTCCGTTTCCGTTCGGGCGCAAAGGGTCACAGGCAGGGGAGTGCGCATGAAGGTCGTCTGCGTCGGAGGCGGGCCCGCCGGCCTCTGTCTGGCCCTCCTGCTCAAGCTGCAGGACCCGGGCCATGACGTCACCGTCCACGAACGCGACCCCGAGGGCTCCACGTACGGCTGGGGCGTGACGTACTGGCGCGGCCTCCTCGACCGGCTCCAGGCCTACGACCCCGAGACCGCCCGCGCCATCGAGGAACACTCCGTCCGGTGGACCGACGGCGTCGCCCACGTCGACGGCCTGACCACCCGGCACCACGGCGACGAGGGCTTCGGCATCGGCCGGCACCGGCTGCTCGGCCTGCTCGCCGCCCGGGCCCGCGCCCTCGGCGTCCGCCTGGAGTACGAGAGCGCGCCCAGCCGGCCGCCCGCCGGCGCGGACCTCGTCGTCGCGGCCGACGGCGTCCACAGCGCCCTGCGCACCCGCCGCGCCGAGCGCTTCGGGACCCATGTCACCCCGGGACGCAACCCCTACATCTGGCTCGGCACCACCCGCGTCTTCGACGCCTTCACCTTCGCCTTCACCGAGACCGGGCACGGCTGGATCTGGGCCTACGGCTACGGCTACAGCGAGGACCACAGCACCTGTGTCGTCGAGTGCTCCCCGGAGACCTTCACCGGACTCGGACTGGGCCGGGCCGACCCCGGCGAGGACCTCGCGCTGCTGGAGAAACTCTTCGCCCGCGTCCTCGACGGCCACCCCCTCGTCGCCCGCCCCGGCGCCTCCTGGGGGACCTTCCGCACCCTCACCAACCACACCTGGCGCGACGGCAACCTGGTCCTGCTCGGCGACGCCGCCCACACCACCCACTACTCCATCGGCGCCGGCACCACCCTCGCCCTGGAGGACGCCATGTGCCTCGCCGACACCCTGCGCACGCTTCCCCTGCCCGAGGCCCTCGCCGCCTACGAACGCCGGCGCCGCACCGCCCTGCTGCCCGCACAGAGCGCCGCCCACTACAGCGCCCGGTGGTACGAGAACCTGCCCCGCTACATCCACCTGCCCCCGCACCGGATGTTCGCCCTGCTCGGCCAGCGGCACTCACCGCTGCTGCCGTACGTCCCCCCGCAGCTGTACTACGGCCTGGACAAGGCGGCCGGACAACTGGAGCCCCTGCGCAGGCTCAAGCGCTGGCTCGGCCCCCGCGCCGCCCGCGCCCTGCGCCCCCGCGCCGAGCACCCCCACTGACCTCGCCACACAGACCTCCGTACGCAGATCGCGGTACGCAGACCGCCGTACACAGACCTCCGTTCACGGGCAAGGAGCCCAGGGCCGTACCCGTCCAGTTCGACCACGCCTCCACCACACCCCGGACCGCCGCCGGCGGCCCCTCCAGGTGCACGGGATGCCGTGGCGGATGACAGACTGACGCCATGGACGAACGTGTGATCGGCAGGTCGGGTCAGTGGGCATCGGTCGTCGGGCTCGGCACATGGCAGCTGGGCGCCGACTGGGGCGACGTGGACGACAAGGTGGCCCTGTCCGTCCTGGAGGCGGCGGCCGAGGCCGGGGTGACCTTCTTCGACACCGCCGACGTGTACGGCGACGGGCGCAGCGAACAGACCATCGCCTCCTTCCTGCGCGGCCGGCCCGACCTGCACGTCCTCGTGGCCACCAAGATGGGCCGCCGGGTGGACCAGATCCCGGAGAACTACGTCCTGGACAACTTCCGCGCCTGGAACGACCGCTCGCGCCGCAACCTCGGCGTCGACCGCGTCGACCTGGTGCAGCTGCACTGCCCGCCCACCCCCGTCTACTCCTCCGACGAGGTGTTCGACGCCCTCGACACCCTGGTGGAGGAGGAGCGGATCGCCGCCTACGGGGTGAGCGTGGAGACCTGCGAGCAGGCGCTCACCGCCATCGCCCGGCCGGGTGTGGCCAGCGTGCAGATCATCCTCAACCCGTTCCGCATGAAGCCGCTGTACGAGGTGGTTCCCGCCGCCCGCGAGGCCGGCGTCGGCATCATCGCGCGGGTGCCGCTCGCCTCCGGGCTGCTGTCCGGCAAGTACACCAAGGACACGGTGTTCGCGGCCGACGACCACCGCACCTACAACCGGCACGGCGAGGCGTTCGACCAGGGCGAGACCTTCTCCGGGGTCGACTACGCCACCGGCGTGGAGGCCGCCGCCGAGTTCGCCGCGCTCGCCCCCGAGGGATACACCCCGGCCCAGCTCGCCCTGCGCTGGATCATCGAGCAGGAGGGCGTGACCACCGTGATCCCCGGCGCCCGCAGCCCGGAGCAGGCCCGTGCCAACGCCGCCGCGGCCAAGCTGCCGCCGCTGCCGCCGGAAACGGTCACCGCGATCCGCGAGCTGTACGACCGCCGGATCAAGGACCAGGTCGAACACCGCTGGTAGCGGCCCGCCCGTTTGACGAACGGACGGACGGTTACACGGCACCGCATGACAACCGAAGGACGGCGCAGAGGGCGCGACGAGACCGAGGAGGAGCGGGCCGACCGGATGTGGGGTGAACTCATCCAGGAGGTCCGGGTCGCGCAGACGGGCGTACAGATTCTGTTCGGTTTTCTGCTGACCGTGGTCTTCCAGCCGAAGTACGGCCGCCTGGCCGACACCGACCAGATGATCTACATCGTGACCGTCGTGATGGGCGCCTGCGCCACCGGCGCCCTCATCGGACCGGTGTCCCTGCACCGCCTGGTCTCCGGCCACCGGGTCAAACCCCGCGCGGTACGGCTGGCCTCCCGGATGACCCTGGTCGGCCTGGCCCTGCTGCTCGCCACGATGACCTCGTCCCTGCTCCTGATCCTCCGGGTGGCGACCCACAACGGCTATGTCCCCTACCTGGTGTCGGCCGTCGTCGCCTGGTACGTCCTGTGCTGGTACGTCCTGCCCCTGTGGGCCCGCCGCCGGAACACGGGGGATCCGGAGGACTAGCGGCGAGCGGTCGCCGGGTTCCGCAGGGCGGCGAGTTGCCGGTCGTGGACGCGGCCGAGCAGGAGGAGGGACAGGACGGCGCCGGTCAGGGCGCAGAACATGTCCCACTGGGTGTCCCAGACATCGCCCTGGGTGGCGAGGAACGCGTCCGCGCCGTGGCCGCCGATCCCGGCCGCCAGCCACTCCAGCAGCTCGAAACAGGCGCTGAAGGCGAGGCAGGCGCACACGGTGAGCGGCGCGAGCCAGCGGCTGCCGCGCAACGGCGAGGTGCGGCTGAGCAGTTCGCGGACCAGCACGGCGGGGACGAAGCCCTGCATCAGGTGCCCGAAACGGTCGTACGGGTTGCGGTCCAGGCCGAACGCGTCGCGCACCCAGTCGCCCGCCGGCACCCGCGCGTACGTGTAGTGCCCGCCCACCGCCAGGACCAGCGCGTGCGCGGTGAGCAGTGCGCACAGCAGCCCGGTCAGCGGGAAACGCCGCCAGGCCAGCACCACCAGCGGCAGCCCCGCCAGCGCCCACACGGTCTCCAGGAACCAGGTGGTGCGGTCCCGCGCGCCGACCGCCGACACGGCCAGCGCGGTGGCCACCACGCCGGCGAAGACGGCGGGCGGGACACGGCGCGGCGCCCTGAGCGGGGCGGGCTGCACTACTGCGGTCACGGCGGGGGCTCCTTGCCTGAGGCGTCGTAGGGCCCCCATGGTGGTGCCGGGCCGGGCCCGCGGGCATGAGTACGGCTACTCAGCCCGCGGACAGGATGTCCGACAGCAACTCGTCCACGTCGACCCGCTCCCGGCCCGGCGGGACCACCTGGTGCGTCTCGCGCAGGAACGCGGCCACCGCGGGTGCCCACGCCAGCACCACCGCCCGGTGCCGGCTGCCGTCCGGCCGGCTGTCCCCGAGGAACTCCATCCGCAGCTCGTGGCACGGCCCGGTGCCCTGCGGGCGCAGTCGTACGTCGCCGATCCCGACCGGTCCGGACAGGCCCGCGGAGAGCATCTCCCGGTCCAGCCGCCAGCAGGCCAGCACCCGGCCGTCGTGGGCGAAGACGGCGGTCACCGCGAACGGGTCGTCGGCGGCGTAGCCGAGGTGAGCCAGCACCGGGCACCGTCCGGTGCCGGGCGCGAGGAGCTGCACCACCAGGGTCTTGTGCACGAACGGGTTCACGCGGGGCCTCCGGCAGACGATCGGCGTAGAGACTTCTAGTACCCCCGCATCGCCCGGAATGCTCACCCGTGTGGCTGATTTCCGCGCCGCACCGCTGGACGGTCCGTCAGCCGAACGCCTCCCGCAGCGCCGGCAGCAGGGTCTTCGCCGACCAGTCCAGGAACTCCCGCTGCGCGTCACCGCCGATCTGCACCAGCGCGACCTCCCCGAACCCGGCCTCCGCGTACGGCCGTACGGCCTCCACGAACGCCTCGGGGTCGTCGCCGCACGGGATGGCGGAGGCTACGTCGTCCTCGGTGACGAACTGCGTCGCGGCCTCGAACGAGTCCGGGTGCGGCAGTTCGGCGTTCACCTTCCAGCCCAGGCCGAACCAGCGGAACTGCGAGTGGGCGCGTTTGACCGCGGTGTCCCGGTCCGGGTCGTAGCTCACCGGCAACTGGCCCACCCGGGGCTTGCCGCTGCCGCCGTGCCGGTCGAAGGCCTCCAGCAGGCCCGCCTTCGGCTCCGTCGCGATCACCAGGTCGGCGAGATGTCCGGCCAGTTGGCAGGACTGCTCGCCGGAGACGGCGATGCCGATGGGCGGCGCCGTCTCCGGCAGGTCCCACAGCCGGGCCGACTCCACGTCGTAGTGCTGCCCGTGGTGGGTGACGTGGCCGCCCTCGAACAGCGCGCGGATGATCTGCACCGCCTCCTCCAGCATCTCGTGGCGGACGTCCACCGGGGGCCAGCCGCCGCCCACGACATGCTCGTTCAGGTTCTCGCCGGCGCCGAGGCCGAGCCGGAACCTGCCCTCGGACAGCAACTGCACGGTCGCCGCCTTCTGCGCCACGACCGCCGGATGGTAGCGCAGGATGGGACAGGTGACGTAGGTCATCAGGGGGATCCGCGAGGTGGCCTGGGCGGCGGCGCCCAGCACACTCCACGCGTACGAGGCGTGCCCCTGTGCGCGCAGCCACGGGAAGTAGTGGTCCGAGATCACCGAGAAGTCGAACCCCACCTCCTCGGCGCCCACCACGTGGTCCACCAGGTCCCGGGGACCTGCCTGCTCGGTCATCATCGTGTATCCGATTCGCACCATATCCGGCGAGTCCCCGGCTCGGCGTCCGGAAAACGGCCCCGGCGCGGGTCACTCGTCCGGTGCGTCGTCCCGGGCCACGGCCCGGGTGGCGATGCGCAGCGGGAAGGTACGGACCGTAGCCGGGCGGCGACGCGGGGGAGAGGGGGAGGGGGCCGGGCGGGGGCGGCCGGGGCACACCGGGGCTGCGTTCACCAGCCGCTCACAGCAGCCCGAACCGGTTGGCCCAACCCATGAGTTCCCGAGGTGTCGTGTTGCCTCCGCACACCACGAGCCCGATCCGGGCGCCGTCACCCACCCGGTCCACCACCTGCCGGGCGGCGGGCAGCAGACAGCCCGCCGCCGGCTCGGCCCACACCTTGGCCCGGTCGGCGAGATCCAGGCAGCCGCGCACCGCGTCCCGGTCCGGCACCACCAGGACCTCCTCCACGAGGGCGGACACATGGGCGTAGGTCAGCGGCGACACCGAGGGCGCGCTCAACGTGGTGACCAGGGAGGACAAGGGCACCGGTACCGGACCGCCGGCCCTCAGCGCGCCGGACATCGACTCCGCGCCCTCGGTCTCCACGCCCCACACCCGCACCCCCGGCCGCCGGGCGCGCAGCGCCGCCGCGACCCCGGAGATCAGACCGCCGCCGCCGACACTGACGACGACATCGGTCAGTTCCCCGGCGTCCTCGGCCAGCTCCAGACCCACGGTGCCCTGCCCGGCGATCAGCGCCGGGTCGTCGAACGGGTGGACCAGGGTCAGGCCCTCGTCCCGCAACCGCGTCACCAGCTCGAACGCGCTGTCCATGTCGTCGGTGACCCGCACCGACGCCCCGGCCTCCCCGGCGAGCGCCAGGGAACGGGCGGGCGCGGTGCGCGGCATGACGACGGTGGCCTTCACATCGAGGGCCGCCGCCATCACCGCGAGCGCGATCCCGTGGTTGCCGCCGCTCACCGCGACCACGCCCGCCGCCCGCTCGGCCGCGCTCAGCGACAGCAGTTTCGCCGTGGCGCCGCGCGCCTTGAACGAGCCGGTGCGCTGGAGCAGTTCGAGCTTGGCGGTGACGGGGACGCCGAGCAGGGCGGTGAGCCCGGGGCTCGGCACCGTCGGCGTGCGGACGACGTGACCGGCGATCCGCCGGGCGGCGGTCTCGATGTCGGCCGGGCCGATCAGGGCGTGGTCCGGAATGTCGGTCAAGGCGCTTCATCCTTCCGGCACGGGCCGGGAGCCGTACCGCTCGCACCTTGCCCCGCCGGGCGGCCGGTGGTCAACGCCGTTCCGGATCATGGCCGGCGACCGCGTCCCGGCGCCGTGGGACTCAGTGCTGCTGGGCCTTCTGCGGGGTCAGCTCGCTCGGCCGCACCACGACGAACCCCTCTCCCTGGAGCATCAGTTGCACGGCCTCGCCAGAACCGCCGCGCAGCATCGAGCCGAGGGACTGCGAGCGGTGCAGCGAGGTCTGCAACTGCGCGGTCCAGCCCACCACCGCGTCCGTGTCGACGTACACCGGCGCCTGCGCGGACACCGGGATGACCAGCGGGTTGCCGTCGCAGACCAGACCGAGCCGGCCCTGCCCGGTGAACACGCTGTTGAACAGGCCGCCGCCGGCGATGCCCGACCCCTTCACCGTCTTGATCTCGTACGACAGCGACGCGTCGAAACACAGCACGTTGCGGCCGTTCACGGTGAACCGGTCGCCGGGCTCGACCTCGACGATGAAACAGTTCTGCGCCTCGTGCGCGAACCAGGCCTCGCCCTGTCCGCGCACCGCCATCAGGGGCAGTCCCTCCCCGGTGACCGCGCGCTTGAGCATGCCGCCGACGCCCTGCCCCTTGCGCTCGAACCTCAGGTCGCCGCGGTAGGCGACCATCGCGCCCTGCCGGGCGTACATCTCGCCGTCCACCGCGTACTTGAGGCACTTGGCGTTCTCGGCGGACATGCCCGGCGCCACGGCCGGCTGCACCACGTGCTGACTGGAAAAGAGATCACCCTTCATGCGGGCATGGTGTCCCGGACGGAGCCGTTCCGCCAAGATCACGCAGTGTGCCGGCCCGGTCGCCCGCCGGTCACTTTCCGCAGAACGCCGACTCCAGCGCCCCGGCCAGGGTGTTCAGCACCTTGGCGTTGTTGGAGGTGTTCGCCGCGGCCGTGAGGGTCCGCCCGCCGTCCTTCGTGCCGAACGCGTAGGTGTAGTAGCCCTGCACCGCCCCGGTGTGCCCGTACACCGACACCCCGCAGGACAGATCGCGCCGCCGCAGCCCGAGGCCGTACGCCGTCGTGCTGTTCACCTTGGTGAACCGCTCCATGTCGGCGAGCCGCGCCGCGGACATCAGTCCGCCCCCCAGCAGCGCGCCGTAGAAGACGTCGAGGTCCCGGGCGTTGGAGACGATCGCCCCGGCGCTCTGCGCCCAGGACACGGTCTGCGCGGTCGCGTCGACCAGCGGGGCGCCCGCGCGGTCCGGGGTCAGATAGCCGAGGGTGTGCCGGCCCGGGATCGCGGTGTCCGGGTGGACGTAGAAGGTGCCGGTCAGCTTCAGCGGCTTGATGATCCGGTTCCGGTAGGCGGTCGCGACCGGCTGCCGGGTGAGCTTCTCGACGAGCAGCCCGGCGACGACGAAGTTGGTGTTGGAGTAGGAGTAGGCGGCGCCCGGCGCGTTGGTGCGGGGCTTGCGCAGGGAGAGGGCGATCAGCTGCCGGTAGGTGAAGACCTTCTTGCGCACCGCCTCGAAGCCGGAGACGCTCGCGGCGAACATGTCGTCGCTGTAGTCGTACAGCCCGCTGCGGTGGCTCAGCACATGGCGGACGGTGATCCGGTCGTCCGGCAGCAGACCCGGCAGATAGCGGTTGACCGGCGCGTCGAGCGCGAGCCGGTGTTCGTCGACGAGCTGGAGCAGCACCACCGTCGTGAAGGTCTTGGTGACGCTGCCGATCCGGAACCGGTCGGCGGTGCTGATGGCCCGTCCGGTGGCCCGGTCGGCGACACCGCGGGTGACCCGGTAGGTCCGGCCGTGGTCGTCGATCCGGGCCAGCGCCCCCGGGGCGCCCTGGGCCACCACCGAGCGCAGCACCGCGGCCAGGCCCGCCGTGTCCGGTGCCGGCAGTGCCGCGGCGGCCGGGGTGCGCCAGAAGGTGCAGCGGGAACTCGGCATCGCGTTCGTGTTCATCGCGCACGACCTCGC
>NZ_JBEZUP010000036.1:0-83226 GCF_040636485.1 Streptomyces sp. NPDC038707 | reverse complement strand
CTGCCCAGTCCTCCACGTTCAGCACCCTCCAAGAGTCCGGAGGGGTCAAGATTCGGAGACTGCCAGGGGGTCAGTTTTCACGAAGCAGCGACAGCTGGGCAGGCGACGCCTTCTCTGCCCCTTTGTGTCCACGGAGCCGTTGCGTAAGACTTGTCCCGCAATGATCAGACAGGGCGGCGTCGCAGACGGTTGCCGACCGGTTGCGGAGTCAGTCCAGGCCGGTTGCCCATGCCGTCAGCGCGGCGAAATCGTCGATGGCAAGGCCGCATCGCGGGTCGACTCGATGCAGTAGGGCGGGACCGTCGTGGTGCTTCTTCACCCACGTACGATCCGCCTCTGTGATCTCGTCGTCGATCCAGGCGAACGCACGGCCTTTCGCCCACGCGACGACCTCGGGCGTCTTCCAGAACACACCGTCCCCGGGCTCGGGCCGAGGCGAGGGCCAGGAAATGAAGGGCAGCTCGGGCAGTCCGAGGACGGGCGCGACGAAGGTGTTGGCTTCTTCCTCCCACGTTGTCGCCCACACCAGGTCGAAAGGAAGCGCACCCAGCGCCGGGCCGTGATCCGGGTTGAGCCACACCCGCAGCGGCTTCACGGGCTTGTTCGGCAGCCCCCACTCAGTCAGCCGGCGCCGCTCGGCAGCCTCCCACCGAGGGGTCGGCAGGCGGTGCGTCTGATAGCCCTCCGGCCGACGGTGCGGCTTCGCGGCATACGGGTTCAGCGGTCCGTCCACATCCACCAGCAGCACTGGACGCACCAGCTCATCCCGCTTGGTTCTGCATCGCACCGTACCGGCCGGTGACGGGACCACCGAGCGATTTTCTGACCGGTACTGACTCCGTAACTCTAGGCTCCGGGGTAGTGGGACGATCTCAACATGGCAGCAGTGATCACGGCGTCGCAGCCGTCCTGGATAGCCCCGTTCACGGGGGTCCGAGTGCCCTCAGCTGCCGCACTTGAGACGGCCACACCAGTCACCCCCTGGGAGACCTCGACCAAGATCTTCTCCCAAATTTCTCCCGAGCGGTCCCAGAAACCACTCAGGGGCCCGACCCGCTAAGCGGATCAGGCCCCTGACCTGGTACTACGGCGTCGGGGTGGCGGGATTTGAACCCACGACCTCTTCGTCCCGAACGAAGCGCGCTGCCAAGCTGCGCTACACCCCGGTGTCGCTGCTCCCGCGGCGACGACGTTTACTTTAGCCCACTGGGGGCTGTAGGCGAAATCCGGTTCAGACGCGGTGGCGGGTCGGGGACGGGCGGGTGTGGTCCAGGGCCACCAGGAGGAGCGCCAGGGCATAGATCGCGAGGCCCAGGAGGAGGGTGTTCGCCAGGCTGCCGCGGTAGCCGTGGGACGTCACGTCCAGGAAGGGGTAGAGGCGGCGGGACGGGTCGGACGGCGGGAGGAACGCCGCTCGGGTGAAGACGAAGGCCAGGTAGGCCAGGGGGTAGAGGAGCCAGGCCACGGTCTGGCGGAGGCGTAGGCGGGCGGCGGGGGTGAACAGGAGCCAGTCCAGTACGGCCGCCGCCGGGGCCAGCACGTGGAGTATCTGGAGCGCCGTCCACTGGGCGTGCCAGCGTTCCGGGGCCGTAGTCGTGCCGGTCATGGAGAACGGGGGCGTGGTGTGGGCCAGGAGCAGGTGGTGGACCAGCGCGCCGGTCACGGCGTAGAGGAGCGCGGCGCCTGTCACCGCCGACGGGAGCGGGCGGCGGGCCCGCCAGGCCGTCGTCGCCGACAGGAACATGGTCACGGCCAGCAGGGCGGTGGCCTGGACGCTGAAGTAGCTCAGCACGCGGGCCGGGCTGCCCAGCAGCAGTTCCAGCGCGACTCCGCCCGCTGCCGTCACGGCGGTCAGCAGACGGAACACCGCGGCCGACGGGCGACGGACCGGGGCCACCACCGCCGTGGCCGGCACCGGGGCCGGCAGCAGGACGGGCGGGCCCGGGACCGCGGGCAGGTCCGGGATGTCCCTGGGTATCGGGGCGGTCATGGCCCTCACGCTAGGAGCGGGGCAGGGGCGCGGCCAGGTGGATTGGGCCGGGTGGGTCATCCGGTCACCGTGCGAGTCTTCCCGGCTGGCCTCCCGGCTGGCCTCCCGACTGGCCTCTCGACTGACCTTCCGGCCGATCCGCCCCGGCTCGGCGCCCGTCCGTCCAGATCGAGCCGCAGCCGCAGCGGCAGTCGCAGTCGTTACCGCAGCCGCAGCCGCAGCCGCAGCCGCAGCCGCAGCCGCAGCCGCAGCCGCAGCCGACGGCCGACCGTCGTCCCCTCTCCGCCCCCTCCGCTTCTCCCCTACGCCCGTTCCACCAGTGTCAGCAGCGTCGCCTCCGGTGGGCAGGCGAAGCGGACCGGGGTGTAGCGGTTGGTGCCGCAGCCGGCCGAGACGTGGAGGTAGGACGTACGGCCCTCTGCCGTGTGCGTGGAGAGGCCCTTCACGCGGTCCGTGTCCAGGTCGCAGTTGGTGACCAGGGCGCCGTAGAAGGGGATGCACAGCTGGCCGCCGTGGGTGTGGCCGGCCAGGATGAGGGGGTAGTCGTCCGCCGTGAACGCGTCCAGGACCCGCAGGTACGGCGCGTGGACCACGCCGAGTGAGAAGTCGTACGTCCCCGTGGGTCCGCCGGCCACCCGGGTGTAGCGGTCCCGCTTGATGTGCGGGTCGTCCAGGCCGGTCAGCTCGATGGAGACGCCCTCGACCTTGAGGACCCCCCGGGTGTTGGTGAGGTTCAGCCAGCCCGCCGCGTCGAAGCCGTCCCGCAGGTCCTCCCACGGGTTGTGGATCGCGCCCACCGCCGGCGCGTTGCCGTTCAGCCCGTGCCGGCCGCTCGCCTTCTCCAGCAGGTAGCGGGCGGGGTTGCGCAGCTTGGGGCCGTAGTAGTCGTTGGAGCCGAAGACGTACGCGCCCGGGAACTCCATCAGCGGACCCAGGGCGTCCAGCACCTCCGGGACGCCCTCGGGGTCCGACAGGTTGTCCCCGGTGTTGATCACGAAGTCGGGGCGCAGCCCGGCCAGTGACTGCAGCCAGCGCTGCTTCTTGCGCTGGCCGCCGACCATGTGGATGTCGGAGACCTGGAGCACACGCAGCGGGCGCATGCCCGGGGGCAGGACGGGGACCGTGACCCGTCGGAGGCGGAAGGAACGGGCCTCGAAGCCCGCCGCATAGACCAGGCCGGCGGTGCCGGCCGCCACGATTCCCAGGGGGATTCCGTATCGCGCGCGCATCTGTCCATCGTGTCAGACCCGTTGGGCACACCGGGACCGGCCACCGGGTCGGGCGGGCGGGGCATCTCCGACGGCTGGAGAGGCGGGTGGCGGCGACCGGGGGACAGGCGCCGGCGGCTAAATGGACGGGCACGGGCTGCCGTGCACCTGCGACAATCGGGCCATGACCACCACGCTCAAGTCGAAGCTGCAGGACGACCTCAACGCCGCGATCAAGGAGCGCGACGAGCTCCGCTCCTCGACGCTCCGGCTGACCCTCGCCGCGATCACCAAGGAGGAGGTCGCGGGCAAGGAGAAGCGGGAGCTCTCCGACGACGAGGTCCTCAAGGTGATCACCCGCGAGGCGAAGAAGCGCCGTGAGGCGGCCGATGCCTTCGCGCAGGGCGGCCGGGCCGAGCAGGCCGAGCGGGAGAAGGCGGAGGGCGAGGTGCTCGCCGGCTACCTGCCCAAGCAGCTCTCCGACGAGGAGCTGGACGCGATCGTCGCCCAGGCCGTGGCGGAGGCGAAGGCGGCCGGTGCCGAGGGACCGCGGGCCATGGGCGCCGTCATGAAGATCGTGAACCCGAAGGTGGCCGGCCAGGCCGAGGGCGGCCGGGTCGCCGCCGCGGTGAAGAAGCTCCTCCAGGGCTGACCGCCCGCCCGGGACCGGCACCGCCCGACCCGGACCGGCACCGCCCCGGACCGGCACCGTGCACGGTCCGGCCTGCGCGCGCTGCCGCCCTCTGGTTCCCCTGGTTCCCCTGGTCCCCCGAGCGGGTGCCCGACTGTCGCTCCCGCTCCCTTTCTACGACCGTGAGGCCGCACCGCCGCACCCCCTCTCCACGGCCGCGGGGCCGCACCCCCTCCCGGAGGTGCGGCCCCGCCGCGCTGACCAGCACGGTCACAGCAGGCCTAGTGCTGCCTGCCCCCGTGGCCGTTCCCGTTGTTCCCGCCGTCCCGGCCGTTCCCGCCATTCCCCTGCCCCTGGATGACGTGCTCGGGCAGGGAGAACGTCGGCGTCGGGAACGCGCCGCCGAGAGCGCCCGCGGTGGGGCCGCCGCCAGTGGTGCCGCCGTTCGGCAGGCCGCCGATCAGTCCCCCCGTCACCTGCCCCGTCGCCTCACCGTTGTGGTCGTCCGTCGCCCCCCGGTCGCCTTTTCCCTGATCGTCCTCCTCATGGCTGTCGTCGGGAAGGTCGATCAGATGGAAGTCCGGGGCGGGCTTGCCCTCCAGCGCGCCGGACATCATGTCGCGCCAGATCGGGCCCGGGACCTCGCCGCCGTAGACCTTGTCGTGCGGGACGCCGCCGATGGTGATGTTGGTCATCTTGCGCTTGTGCTGCGGGTCGCCGACCCAGACCGCGCCCGCCATGTTCGGGGTGTAGCCGACGAACCAGGCCGCGAAGCGCTCATCCGTCGTACCCGTCTTGCCCGCGCTCGGGCGGCTGCCGAGGCCGGCCTCCTTGCCCGTGCCGTCCTCGACGACGCCCTTGAGGAGCGTACTGATCGTGTCCGCGGTGTTCTCCGACATGGCCCGTGAGCAGGTCGTCCTCGGCACCCGGAGCGTCTTCTGCGTGCTGCCGGCCTTCTGGGTGACCGACTCGATGGCGACCGGGGTGCAGTACGTGCCGCGCGAGGCGAAGGCGGCGTACGCGCTCGCCATCGTCAGCGGGGACATCTCCTGGGTGCCGAGCGCGATGGAGGGCGCCTGGTCGATCTTGCGGCCGTCGGCGCGGGCCACGCCCATCTTCTTGGCCATGTCGATGACCGGGCAGATACCGATGTCGCTGATCAGCTGGACGTAGTAGGTGTTGACCGACTTCGCGGTGGCCTCCGCCATGCCGTACGGGCCGTGCTCCGAGTCGTTCTCGTTCTTCAGCTTCTCCGGCCGCCTCGGGTCGTTGCGCCACACCTTGCCGTCGCAGGCGGCCACCGGGCTCGGGTAGGCCATCTCGTACGGCGACGAGTACTCCTGGGTCGCGGGTTTGCCGCCCTCGACGGCCGCCGCGGCGACGATCGGCTTGAACGTGGAACCGGGCTGGTAGCCGGCGCCGCCGCCCATGTCCGCGTTCACGGACAGGTTGATCGTCGTCTCGCCGTTGTTGACGTTGACGCCGTACGGGCGGGACTGGCCCATGGCGAGGATCTTGCCGGTGCCGGGCTCGACGACGGTCGCGGCGGTCGCCACGGCATCGCTCCGGTTGACGTGGTCCCTGACGGAGTCCTGCACGGACTCCTGTGCCTGCGGGTCGAGCGTCGTGCGGATCGTCAGTCCGCCCCGGTTCCAGAGCTTGGCCCGCGCCTCCTTGGTCTTGCCGAAGACCGGGTCGGTGAGGAGGACCTGGCGGACGTAGTCACAGAAGAAGCCGGCGCCCTTGACCGCGGTGATGCAGCCGTTCTTGGGGCGGCTGGTGTGCAGGCCGAGCGGCTTCCGCTTCGCCTGCTCGGCCTCCTTCTGGGAGATGTCGCCCAGCTCAGCCATCCGCTGGAGCACGGTGTTGCGCCGCTTGGTGGCCTCCGCCTCGTCGTTGACCGGGTCGTACCGGCTCGGGGACTGGACGATGCCGGCCAGCAGCGCCGACTCCTGGAGGTTCAGGTCCTTGGCGTGCTTGGAGAAGTAGCGCTGGGAGGCGGCTTCGACGCCGTAGGCCTGCTCGCCGAAGAAGGTGATGTTCAGATAGTTCTCGAGGATCTTCTTCTTGCCGAGTTTGTCCTCGATCTGGATGGCGTACTTCAGCTCGCGGATCTTGCGGCCCAGGGTCTGCTGGGTGGCCTCGGCGACCTTCGTCGGGTCGTCGCCGGCCTCCTCGATGAAGTAGTTCTTCACCAGCTGCTGGGTGAGCGTGGAGGCGCCCTGGGCGACCCCGCCCTCCTGCGCGTTCTTGTTCACGGCCCGCAGCACGCCCTTGAGGTCGACCGCACCGTGCTTGTAGAAGCGCGAATCCTCGATCGCGACGATCGCCTTCTGCATGTACGGCGAGATGTCCTTGAGGTCCACCACCGTACGGTCGCGGGAATAGACGGTCGCGATCTGCTTGCCCTGGCTGTCCAGGATGGTGGTGCGCTGGCTCAGCTGGGGACTCTTCAAGTTGGCCGGGATCTCGTCGAAGCCCTTGACCGAGCCCTTGGCCGCGAGGCCCAGCGCTCCGGCCGCGGGCAGCGCGATGCCCGCCATGACGGCTCCGGCGAGCACACTGACACCGAGGAACTTGGCGGCCTGCTGCATGGGCGACAGACCACCGCCCGAGCGCTTCTTTGGCATGGGGGCAGCCTAATCCGTACTGTTGAGCGTTCCGAGGGAGCGACCGCTTGTCGGGATGTTTCCGAGTGCCGATCGTGACGTACGGCCCGAGGGCTCGCCGGGGCGCGGGCCTCCGCCACGGGCCGGCAAAGAGGGAAGTCTCCGTTCCCATTCGCCGGACACGCGCACAGGCATTGGCCTAAGCTGCTCTCAACTGTCACAGCCGAGCGGTCACCTATTCCTACGCCCGGCTACCCCGGATCGTTCCGGATCCGCCCGGAAATTCTCGGGGAACGGGCCTTTTTCCCAGTGGGGGACGGGCCCGAGGGCCGCCCGGCGCCCGGGACGGCCCACCGCGACTGCCCCGGTTTGCCGGGAGAATCACATATGTCGCCAGCTCACTCCCGCGGGTGATCTGCCGCTTACCCATAGTCCGTTCGGGCCATTCAAGATTGGGCCCGAAGGGGGTGTTGCACTGTCCCCACCTTCCGTAACGTCCTCAACTGGCGGCGGTGAATATGCCGCTGCCGCCGTGGGGGAGCCTCGATTCGGGAGAGGACGGCGCCGGTATGGGCTGGGTAACCGACTGGAGTGCGCAGGCCGCCTGCCGCACTACCGATCCGGATGAACTGTTCGTTCAGGGAGCAGCGCAGAACAGAGCCAAGGCGGTGTGCACCGGATGCCCGGTACGCACCGAGTGCCTGGCCGACGCGCTGGACAACCGCGTCGAGTTCGGCGTGTGGGGAGGCATGACGGAGCGTGAGCGCCGTGCGCTGCTGCGTCGGCGGCCCACCGTGACCTCCTGGCGCAGGCTCCTGGAAACCGCCCGCTCGGAGTACGAGCGGGGCGCGGGAATCGTGTCCCTCGACAACGACGAGGTGTACGAGAACTACGCCGCGGTGAGCTGAGGGCCTCTCCTCCAGGCTCGTCCGGTCAGGCCGGGGTCAGCCGCGGCCAGCCGCAGCCATGCGTGAAGGACCGGCATGAGCCGTGTGCGGGTGCCTATATGTGCTCCGTCCGTTCCGGTCGCTCGGCCGCTGCCAGCAGGTCTCCGATGTCGCGCAGGCCCGCGAGGTCGTGGACGTCGCCGGGCAGCGCGGGTACCTCGACCATCGCCACCTCGGGGTGGCGGGCGGTGAAGCGGTCGCGGGTGCGCCGCTCGCGGGCGAGCAGCCGCATGCGCTCGGCGTGCAGTCTGAGCAGGCCCGCGGTGAGCCGGTCGACCGAGCGCTCCGTGTCGGCGGGGGAGCCTTCCTCGGGAGCAGGGGCCGCGGTCTCCGGTGCGGAGGATCGTGAACTGCCGTGTGCGTCGGGAGAGTTACGAAGACCAGCTTTCCCGCCCCCCTGATCCACAATGCGGGGGTCCTCAAGATTTTCCGCGGCTGCCAGCGCCCGCTCGGCCGACAGCCGGCCGGCACCGCTGTCATGGACGCGGTTCAGCACCAGGCCCACCAGCGGCATGCGCTCCGCGGCCAGCCGCTCCACGAAGTACGCCGCCTCGCGCAGCGCGTCCCGTTCCGGGGCCGCCACCACCAGGAACGCCGTGCCGGGCGCCTGGAGGAGTTTGTACGTGGCGTCGGCGCGGGTGCGGAAACCGCCGAAGGTGGTGTCCATCGCGGCCACGAACGTCTGCACGTCCTTCAGTAGCTGACCGCCCAGCAGCTTGCCCAGCGTGCCCGTCATCATCGACATGCCGACGTTGAGGAAGGCCATCCCGGCCCTCCCGCCGAGCTTCGCCGGCGCGGTCAGCAGGCGGATGAGCCGGCCGTCCAGGAAGGAGCCGAGCCGCTTGGGCGCGTCCAGGAAGTCCAGCGCCGAGCGGGACGGCGGGGTGTCGACCACGATCAGGTCCCACTCGTCCCTCGCCCGCAGCTGGCCCAGCTTCTCCATCGCCATGTACTCCTGCGTGCCCGCGAAGCCCGCCGAGAGCGATTGGTAGAAGGGGTTCGCCAGGATCGCGGCGGCCCGCGCGGGGTCCGCGTGCGCCTCCACGACCTCGTCGAAGGTGCGCTTCATGTCGAGCATCATGGCGTGCAGCTCGCCGTCGCCCTCGGTGCCCTTCACCCTCCGGGGCACGTTGTCGAGGGAGTCGATGCCCATCGACTGGGCCAGCCGCTTGGCCGGGTCGATGGTCAGCACGACCACCTTGCGGCCCCGCTCGGCGGCCCTGAGCCCGAGCGCCGCCGCGGTCGTCGTCTTGCCGACCCCGCCCGAGCCGCAGCACACCACGATCCGGGTCTTCGGGTCGTCCAGCAGCGGGTCCACGTCCAGCACGCGCGCGGACGAAAGACGGCGGGCCTGCTCGGGCCCCTGTGCCGTCCCGGATGCCTCGGCCGGGTCCGTACTCATGACAACCCCTGCTTCCGCAGCTCGGTGGCGAGTTCGTACAGGCCCGCCAGGTCCATGCCCTCGGCGAGCAGCGGCAGTTCGTGCAGCGGCAGGCCCAGTTCGGTGAGGACCGCCCGCTGCTCCTGCTCCAGCGTGTACCGCTCGGCGTACTCCGCGGCCTGCTCCAGCAGGGGGTCCACCAGCTTCTCGGCGTTCCCGCCGCGCCGGGCCCCGCCCAGACCGGCCGCGGAGAGCGCCTGTGCGACAGAAGAACGCTCCACGGTCCGTACGAGTTCCAGGTCGGCCTCGTCCAGCACCCGCGGCCGGACCATGTTCACGATGACCCGGCCCACCGGCAGCCGGGCCGCGCGGAGTTCGGCGATGCCGTCGGCGGTCTCCTGGACCGGCATCTCCTCCAGCAGCGTCACCAGGTGGACCGCGGTCTCCGGTGACTTCAGCACCCGCATCACGGCCTGCGCCTGATTGTGTATGGGGCCGATCTTCGCCAGGCCCGCCACCTCGTCGTTGACGTTCAGGAAGCGGGTGACACGGCCGGTCGGCGGGGCGTCCATGACGACGTAGTCGTACACGAACCGCCCGGTCCGGTCCTTGCGGCGCACCGCCTCGCACGCCTTGCCGGTCAGCAGGACGTCTCTGAGGCCGGGCGCGACGGTGGTGGCGAAGTCGATCGCGCCGAGCTTCTTCAGGGCGCGGCCCGCGCTCCCTAGCTTGTAGAACATCTGGAGGTAGTCCAGAAGGGCCAGTTCGGGGTCGATCGCGAGGGCGTACACCTCCCCGCCGCCCGGAGCGACCGCGATCTTCCGCTCCTCATAGGGCATCGCCTCCGTCTCGAAGAGCTGGGCGATGCCCTGCCGGCCCTCGACCTCCACGAGAAGCGTCCGCTTCCCCTCGGTCGCGAGGGCCAGCGCGAGTGCGGCGGCGACCGTCGTCTTTCCGGTCCCGCCCTTGCCGCTGACGACCTGGAGCCTGCTCACGCCTTCGAGACTAACCAGTCCGGCCGACTCGCACGCGGGAGGCTGTGGACAACGCAGGTCACCGTCCCTGTCGGCACAGCGGCTACAGTCGGCCCATGACCAAGTGGGAATACGCAACCGTGCCGCTGCTCGTCCATGCCACGAAGCAGATTCTGGACAACTGGGGCGAGGACGGCTGGGAACTCGTCCAGGTCGTTCCCGGGCCGAACCCGGAGCAGCTCGTGGCCTACCTGAAGCGGGAGAAGCAGGCGTGAGCGCGGTCGAGGCCAGGCTGGCCGAGCTGGGCCTGACCCTGCCGGAGGTGGTACCGCCCCTGGCCGCGTACCAGCCGGCCGTGCGGTCCGGGGCGTACGTCTACACCGCCGGGCAGCTGCCGATGGTGGACGGCAAGCTGCCGGTCACCGGCAAGGTGGGCGCCGAGGTCACCCCGGAGGAGGCCAAGCAGCTGGCCCGTACCTGCGCGCTGAACGCGCTGGCCGCCGTGAAGTCCGTCGTCGGCGACCTGGACAGCGTCGCGCGCGTGGTCAAGGTCGTCGGCTTCGTCGCCTCCGCGTCCGACTTCACCGGGCAGCCCGGTGTGGTCAACGGCGCCAGCGAACTGCTCGGCGAGGTCCTGGGCGAGAAGGGCGTGCACGCCCGCAGTGCGGTCGGCGTCGCGGTGCTGCCGCTGGACGCGCCGGTCGAGGTCGAGATCCAGGTGGAGCTGGCCCAGTAGGGCGCCGCCCTTCCCGCGGCCCTCGGGCACCTCTCGAACAATCGCCCGGTACGGGATAGCCTCCGGCCATGGCGAACGGTCAGTGGTACCCCCCGGAGTGGCCGGACCGCATCCGCGCGCTCGCGGACGGTTCGCTCACCCCGGTGACCCCCCGGCGCGCGGCCACGGTGCTGCTCCTGAAGGACACCCCGGACGGCCCGGTCGTCCACATGCTGCGCAGACGCGCCTCCATGGCCTTCGCCGGAGGCGCGTACGCGTATCCCGGGGGCGGTGTCGACCCGCGCGACGACGACCGTCAGATCCGCTGGGCGGGCCCCCCGCGCGCGTGGTGGGCGAGGCGGCTCGGTGTCGACGCCGCGGGCGCCCAGGCGATCGTCTGCGCGGCCGTACGGGAGACGTACGAGGAGGCCGGCGTGCTGCTCGCCGGGCCCGACCCGGACTCGGTCGTCGGCGACACCACCGGGGACGACTGGGAGGCCGACCGCGCCGCCCTGGTCGCGCGCGAGCTGTCCTTCGCCGAGTTCCTCGACCGGCGCGGCCTGGTGCTGCGCTCGGACCTGCTGGGCGCCTGGGCCCGCTGGATCACCCCGGAGTTCGAGGCCCGCCGCTACGACACGTGGTTCTTCGTGGCCGCCCTCCCGGAGGGCCAGCGGACCCGCAACGCCTCCACGGAGGCCGACCGCACGGTGTGGATCCGCCCCGCCGAGGCCGCCGCCGGCTACGACCGGGGCGAGCTGCTGATGATGCCGCCCACCATCGCCGCCCTGCGCCAGCTGCTGCCCTACGGCACGGCCGCCGAGGCCCTCGCCGACGCGCCCGCGCGCGAGCTGACCCCGGTACGGGCGAGCGCCCGCCTCCAGGGCGACGAGATCGTCCTCTCCTGGCCCGGGCACGAGGAGTTCACCAAGCACATCCCCACGGCCGCCGGGCCGGTGCCGACGGCACCCGCGACGCCCACGGCGACCGGGACACCGGCGGGCGGCCCGGCGGACGCCGCCCCGGCCGGTCCCCGCCCGGCCACGCCCACGACCACCCCCTCGGCCCCCGGTGGAGGTCCCGCATGACCGACGCGAGCGCGCTGCCGGGACAGCCCCGGGGCGGAGTGCTGTCCGGGCCGGCCACCGAACGGACGGTCAACGTCCTCGCGCCCAACCCCTCCGCGATGACCCTGGACGGCACGAACACCTGGATCGTCGCCGAGCCCGGCTCCGACCTGGCCGTGGTGATCGACCCCGGCCCGCTGGACGACGGCCATCTGCGCAACGTGGTGGACACGGCGGAGAAGGCCGGCCGGCGCATAGCCCTGACCCTGCTGACCCACGGTCACCCCGACCACGCCGAGGGCGCCGCCCGGTTCGCGGAACTGACCGGCACGCGCGTGCGGGCGCTCGACCCGGCCCTGCGGCTCGGCGACGAGGGCCTGTCCGCCGGGGACGTGATCACCGTCGGCGGCCTGGAGCTGAGGGTCGTGCCCACGCCCGGGCACACCGCGGACTCGCTGTCCTTCCATCTCCCGGCCGACCGGGCGGTGCTGACCGGGGACACCGTCCTCGGGCGCGGTACGACGGTCGTGGCGCACCCGGACGGGCGGCTCGGGGACTATCTGGACTCCCTGCGGCGGCTGCGGTCCCTGACGGTGGACGACGGCGTGCACACCGTCCTGCCGGGCCACGGACCGGTCCTGGAGGACGCCCAGGGCGCCGTGGAGTTCTACCTCGCCCACCGCGCCCACCGGCTCGCCCAGGTGGAGACCGCCGTCGAGAACGGTTACCGCACCCCGGCCGAGGTCGTCGCCCACGTCTACGCCGACGTGGACCGCTCGCTGTGGCCGGCGGCGGAACTGTCGGTCCGGGCCCAGCTGGACTATCTGGGCGAGCACGGGCTGATCTAGCCCGGACACGACAGCGGGGCCCGGCTCAGGGGAGCGGGGCCCCGGTGGGACGTGCGGCCGGGCCGTGTCAGCGCGACCGCTTGGCCAGCCGCTCCACGTCCAGCAGGATCACGGCGCGCGCCTCCAGGCGGAGCCAGCCGCGCTGGGCGAAGTCCGCGAGCGCCTTGTTCACGGTCTCGCGGGAGGCGCCGACCAGCTGGGCCAGCTCCTCCTGGGTCAGGTCGTGGACGACGTGGATGCCCTCCTCGGACTGCACGCCGAAGCGGCGCGAGAGGTCCAGCAGGGCGCGCGCCACCCGGCCGGGGACGTCGGAGAAGACCAGGTCGGACATGGCGTCGTTGGTCTTGCGCAGACGGCGGGCGACCGCCCGCAGCAGGGCGCCGGCCACCTCGGGGCGGGCGTTCAGCCAGGGCTGGAGGTCGCCGTGGCCGAGACCGAGCAGCTTGACCTCGGTCAGCGCGGTCGCGGTGGCGGTGCGGGGGCCCGGGTCGAACAGCGACAGCTCGCCGATGAGTTCGCCGGGGCCGACGACGGCGAGCATGTTCTCCCGGCCGTCGGGGGAGGTGCGGTGCAGCTTGACCTTGCCCTCGGTGACGACGTACAGCCGGTCCCCGGGGTCGCCCTCGTGGAACAGGGAATCGCCGCGTGCGAGGGTCACCTCACTCATGGAGGCGCGAAGCTCCGCGGCCTGCTCGTCGTCGAGAGCCGCGAAGAGCGGGTTGCGCCGCAGAACGTCGTCCACGAGTTCTCTCCTTGTCGACCTGCTCAGGGGATCTTGCTCCCCCGTGTGCCAGGGGACCGTGTTCCCCATTTTGCCGGACGGTCCAAACAGTGTGATCTGTCACAAGGATGCCGTACCCGTCTCCTGGGGTAAGCGTCAGGGGTCCGATCGGGGGCCGCTGCGCCGGGTCCGGGGCGGATGTCGGCGCCGGGCTTTAGGCTGGCCGGGTGTCCAAAACGCCGGTGAGAGCACAGGACAAGGGGGCTGGGCGGGTGGTTGCACGTCGCGATTCCGCTGTGGGCGAACGCACGCCCGAAGGAAGTAGTAAAACGGGCAAATCGACTAAAAAGACTGTCGGTGCGGAGGGGAACGCCACGACCGCGAAGAAGGCCGCGCCGTCCAGGACCGCCGCCAAGAAGAGCACCGCCGCCGAGAAGAGCGCGGCCGCGAAGAAGACCGCCTCCGCGAAGAAGGCGACGGCCGCGAAGAAGGCGACGGCCGCCAAGAAGGCCCCGGTAGCCAAGAAGGCCGCGGTCGCCAAGAAGGTGAGGCCGGCCGACGTGGTCGTCCCCGCCGAGGCCGCCGTCAAGAAGGCCGCGCCCGTCAAGAAGATCGCCGTCCGGCCGACGGGCGGAGAGTCCCCCACCGCCCTGGTCCGCCGCGCCCGCCGCATCAACCGCGAGCTGGCCGAGGTGTACCCCTACGCCCACCCCGAGCTGGACTTCGAGAACCCCTTCCAGCTGCTGGTCGCCACCGTGCTGTCGGCCCAGACCACCGACCTGCGCGTCAACCAGACCACCCCGGCGCTCTTCGCCCGGTACCCCACCCCCGAGGACCTCGCCGCCGCGAACCCGGAGGAGGTCGAGCAGATCCTGCGCCCCTGCGGCTTCTTCCGGGCCAAGACGAGGTCGGTCATAGGGCTCTCCAAATCGCTCGTCGAGAACTTCGGCGGCGAGGTGCCCGGACGGCTGGAGGACCTGGTCACGCTGCCCGGCGTGGGCCGCAAGACGGCCTTCGTCGTCCTCGGCAACGCCTACGGCCGGCCCGGGATCACCGTCGACACCCACTTCCAGCGGCTCGTGAGGCGCTGGCGGTGGACCGACGAGACCGACCCGGACAAGATCGAGGCCGCCGTGGGCGCGCTCTTCCCGAAGAGCGAGTGGACCGACCTGTCCCACCACGTCATCTGGCACGGCCGGCGCATCTGCCACGCGCGCAAGCCCGCCTGCGGCGCCTGCCCCATCGCCCCGCTCTGCCCGGCGTACGGCGAGGGCGAGACCGACCCGGAGAAGGCGAAGAAGCTGCTCAAGTACGAGAAGGGCGGCTTCCCGGGCCAGCGTCTGAACCCCCCGCAGGCCTATCTCGACGCCGGCGGCAGGCCGGCGCCGCCGCTGGGGGCCGCGTGACGGAACGATCTCGGTGCCCTCGGGCGTTGGAGAGGGCAGAGCGACGGGGGTGGCGATGACGAGGACGAGTGACACGCAGGGCGGTCCGCTGACGCTCAGCGGGGCGGGGCTGCCGGACTGGCTGACGCCGGTCGTACGCGTCGCGGAGACGGTCGAGCCGGCGCAGCTGAGCCCCTTCCTGCCGCCGGAGAACGGCTCGGGGCGGCAGTCGGCCGTGCTGATCCTGTTCGGCGAGGGGGAACGCGGCCCCGAGCTGCTGCTCATGGAGCGCGCGGGCTCCCTGCGCTCGCACGCCGGCCAGCCGTCCTTCCCGGGCGGCGCGCTCGATCCGGAGGACGGCGATCCGCAGGGCGACGGGCCCCTGCGGGCCGCGCTGCGCGAGGCCCGGGAGGAGACCGGCCTCGATCCCTCGGGCGTCCAGATCTTCGGCGTGCTGCCCCGGCTGTACATCCCGGTCAGCCGCTTCGTCGTCACGCCCGTGCTGGGCTGGTGGCGCGAGCCCAGCCCGGTCGGCGTGGTCGACCCGAACGAGACGGCCCGGGTCTTCACGGTGCCCGTGGCCGATCTGACGGACCCCGCCAACCGCGCCACCGCCATCCACCCCAGAGGCCACAGCGGCCCGGCGTTCCTGGTCGAGTCGGCCCTGGTGTGGGGCTTCACGGCCGGAGTGATCGACCGGCTGCTGCACTACGCGGGCTGGGAACGCCCCTGGGACCGGGACAAGCGGGTCCCGCTGGACTGGCACGCGTGACAGGGTGATCCCCGTGCGGTATCCCCGGGGGGCGGCCCCGGGGCCCGGCCGAGCTGCTGGGAGCGGAGTGAGTAGGCGAGGCCTGAAGCAGTGAACGTGCTGGACATCCTGTTGCTCGTCGCGGCCGTGTGGTTCGCGGTGGTGGGTTACCGCCAGGGCTTCGTCGTCGGCGTCCTGTCGGTGACCGGGTTCCTCGGCGGCGGCCTCCTCGCCGTGTACACGCTGCCCGTGATCTGGGACGCCACGACCGGCAAGGAGGAGGTCGGCACCACCGCCGCCGTCGTGGCCGTGGTCGTGGTGATCGTCTGCGCCTCCGTGGGCCAGGCCCTGACCACCCACCTCGGCAACAAGCTGCGCCGGCACATCACCTGGTCCCCGGCGCGCGCCCTGGACGCCACCGGCGGCGCGCTGGTCAACGTCGTCGCGATGCTCCTGGTGGCCTGGCTGATCGGGTCCGCGCTGGCCGGCACCACCCTGCCCACGCTCGGCAAGGAGGTCCGCGGCTCCAAGGTGCTGCTCGGCGTCTCCCGGGCGCTGCCCGCGCAGGCCGACACCTGGTTCGCGGACTTCTCCTCCGTGCTCGCGCAGAACGGCTTCCCGCAGGTCTTCAGCCCGTTCGCCGACGAGCCGATCAAGGACGTACGGCCGCCCGACCCGGCCCTCGCGGGCAGCCCGGTGGCCCAGCGCGCCCGGAACTCCATCGTCAAGGTCACCGGTACCGCCCAGAGCTGCGGCAAGGTCCTGGAGGGCACCGGCTTCGTGTTCGCCGACCGGCGTGTGATGACCAACGCGCACGTGGTCGGCGGGGTCGACGCGCCGCGCGTGCAGATAGGCGGTGAGGGACGCAGGTACGACGCCCGGGTGGTGCTGTACGACTGGGAGCGCGACATCGCCGTACTCGACGTACCTGACCTGCGGGCGACCGCGCTGCGGTTCACCCGTGAGGACGCGACCGGCGGGGACGGCGCGATCGTCGCGGGCTTCCCGGAGAACGGTGCGTACGACGTGCGCGCCGCGCGCGTGCGCGGGCGCATCACGGCCAGCGGCGCGGACATCTACCACCGCGGCACGGTCCGCCGCGATGTCTACTCCCTGTACGCCGTCGTCCGGCAGGGCAACTCCGGCGGCCCGCTGCTCACTCCGGACGGAGAGGTCTACGGCGTGGTGTTCGCCAAGTCACTCGACGACGCGGACACGGGGTACGCGCTGACGGCGGACGAGATCCGGGCCGACATCGAGCGGGGTCGTACGGCGAACGAGCAGGTGGGCACGGACAGCTGCGCCCTGTAGGGCGGCGCCGTGGCGGTCAGCTCCGCGCGTGGCGAAGACGCATCGAGACCCAGCGGGCCCGACGGCGCAGGATGCGCGGGATCCCCACCTGCGGGTCGGCCACCGCGAGTTGCGGAGTGACCCGCTGGGGCGTGCCCGGACCCGTGGCCGAGCGGCGCTTGCGGGGTGCGTCACTGTAGTCGTGCGTCCAGCCCATACCCCGACGTGTGCCCCCGCCCGAAGGTCGATAACCACCCGCGCGCCCCCTAATTGGCCTATGCGCAAGGCATGTGGCGGTCCAGGGGACAACCAGGGGGGAACCGGACGCCGAACACACCGGAACCCGCACCGAACGGTCATCGGTCCGGCTCGGGATCCTTCAGCCAGTTGACCAGTTCGGCGGAGAACGCGGCCGGGTCCTCCTCGTGCGGGAAGTGACCGAGGCCGTCGAACAGGCGCCAGCGGTAGGGGGCTTCGACGAACTCCCCGGAACCGGCCGCGCTGCGGGTCCGGGTCACCGGGTCCAGCGAGCCGTGCAGATGCAGCGTCGGCACCCGTACGGGCCGTTTCATCCGGCGGTAGAACTGCACACCGTCCGGGCGGGCCAGGGAACGCACCAGCCAGCGGTACGGCTCGACGGAGCAGTGCGCCGTGGAGGGGATGCACATGGCCCGCTGGTACGTCTCCACGTCCGCGTCCTCCGGGAGCCGCGGCCCGGACCAGTCCCGGATGAGACGGCCCACCAGCGCGCCCCCGTCGGCGGTCAGTTGACGCTCGGGCAGCCAGGGCCGCTGGAACCCCCAGATGTAGGAGTTGGCGGCCGTCTGCCGGGCGTCCCGCAGCATCGCCGCGCGCCAGCGCCGCGGGTGCGGCATGGACACCACCGCCAGGCGCCGGACCAGTTTCGGCCGCATCGCCGCCGCCGTCCACGCCAGATAGCCGCCGAGGTCGTGGCCGACCAGCGCGGCGTCCGGCTCACCGAGCGAGCGGATCACCCCGGTGACGTCCAGCGCCAGGTTGGCGGGGTCGTACCCGCGGGGCGTGCGGTCGCTGCCGCCGACGCCCCGCAGGTCCATCGCCACCGCTCGGTAGCCCGCGTCGGCGAGCGCGGCCAGCTGGTGCCGCCACGTCCACCAGAACTGCGGGAAACCGTGCAGGAGCAGCACCAGGGGGCCGTCGCCCAGCTCCGCGATGTGGAAGCGGGCGCCGTTGGCGGCGACATCCCGGTGCGTGACCCGTCTCCCGTCCGGGAGGTCGATCCGCACGGGTGAGGGGGCGGCTGGGTCCGTCATGACGACGAGCGTGCCACAGCCTCGATGGCGGCGGGAGCCGGTTCTCCGGGCAGTTCCGGGCGCGGGTGCGGCTTGGCGTTCTGCAGGACGCCGGCCGACCGCTTCACCGAGGCGGCCACCTTCTGCGGGCCCTTGCCCTTCTTGGCCTTCTTCGCGAACGCCACGCCGATGAGTCCGAGCAGGCCGGCCACCAGCACGTTGGCCGCGAAGGACAGCACGAAGCAGATCGCCAGGTTCCAGTGGCTCCAGGTGCGGATGCCGTACGCCAGGGCGAAGTTGAGCATCGGCAGGGAGAACACCAGCACCGCGCCCGCCATCGAGAAGGCGCCGCCGCTCACCGCGCCGCGCTTCACGTCCTGCTTGAGCTGGGCCTTGGCCAGCGCGATCTCGTCGTGCACCAGCGCCGACAATTCGGTCGTCGCCGAGGCGAACAGCTGGCCGATGCTGCGTTCGGCGCCGACCGGGCTGCCGTCGGGTGCGCTCATCGCGTTCTCCCTCAGAGTTCTCGTGCCGCACATGTGCTGCGGGGACGGCCGTGGTGCTCGTACGGCTGCCCGGGCAGCCGTCGCGCGCGTGCGGCCGTCTTGTTCTGTACCGTCTCGTCAGATCATGCCGGACGGTCGCCCTCCTCGCCTGCCCCGCCCGGCACTTCCGCAAGCCCGTGGCGTGCCTCGGCGGCCAGGCGCCGGTGCTCGGCGGCCTTGCGTTCGTGGATCTCGGCCATCCGGAGGTGGTACGCCGGATCGCCCTGCTCATAGACGTCCGGGATGCCGTCGCGGTCCTCGTCGCGGTCCTCTTCCTCGCACAGCCTGCGGTACCGGTTGTCGCGCAGCTTCAGCAGCGTCGTCGCGCACACCGCCGCGATCAGCGATCCGATGAGGACGGCCGCCTTCACCTCGCCGGTCAGCACGGTGTCGCTCCCGAAGGCCAGCTCGCCGATCAGCAGCGACACCGTGAAGCCGATCCCGGCGAGCGAGGACATCGCGAAGACGTCGGCCCACGCCAGTTCCTCGCTGAGCCGCGCCCGGGTGAAGCGGACGGTCAGCCAGGTGCCGCCGAAGATCCCGAGCGTCTTGCCCACGACCAGGCCGAGGACGACACCGAGCGTCTCGGGCTTCGCGAACACGTCCCCGAGCGCCCCGCCGGATATCGGCACACCGGCGCTGAACAGGGCGAACAGCGGTACGGCGAGCCCGGCCGACAGGGGCCGCACCCGATGCTCGATGTGCTCGCCCGGAGAGTGCTCCTCACCCTCCCGGGTGGTGCAGCGCAGCATCAGACCCATCGCCACGCCGGCGATGGTGGCGTGCACGCCGCTGTTGTACATCAGCGCCCAGATGACGACGGCGAGCGGTACGTACACGTACCAGCCGCGTACGCCCTTGCGCAGCAGCAGCCAGAAGACGGCGAGCCCGGCGGCGGCCCCGCCCAGGGCGGCCGGATTCAGCTGGTCGGTGAAGAAGACCGCGATGATCAGGATCGCGAAGAGGTCGTCGACGACCGCCAGGGTGAGGAGGAAGGCGCGCAGGGCGCTGGGCAGGGAGGTGCCGATGACCGCGAGCACGGCGAGCGCGAAGGCGATGTCGGTGGCGGTGGGCACCGCCCAGCCCTGGAGGGACCCGTTCCCGGCGAGGTTGGTGAGGGTGTAGACGCCGGCCGGCACGGCCATCCCGCACAGCGCCGCCACCACGGGCAGCACGGCCGCCTTCGGGTCGCGGAGGTCCCCGGCGACCAGCTCGCGCTTGAGTTCGATGCCGGCGACGAAGAAGAACACGGCGAGCAGTCCGTCGGCGGCCCAGTGGGCGACCGACAGGTGCAGGCCCAGTGCGCCGGGGCCGAGGTGGAAATCGCTGACCGTCTCGTAGCCGTGGTGCAGGCCGGGGATGTTCGCCCAGAGCAGCGCGGCCACGGCGGCGAGGAGCAGCAGGACACCGCCGACGGTCTCGGTGCGCAGCGCGTCCGTGAGGAAGGTCCGCTCGGGCAGGGACAGGCGGCCCAGGGCCTTGCGGGCGGTGGTGGGGGTGCGGGGCGCGGTCACGGGAGACCTCCGGAGGCAGGCAGGCGGTATTCACATGCCGACCAGACTTCCCGGCGCACCTGACGTGTCACGTGCCGCGACACTTTCCTTAGTTTACCTAAAGTGGCGCGCGCCGGTCCGATGATCTCCACTGGGGAGCCCTCCGGGGCACCCGGCACGTTCGGCGGCCGGGTGCCCCGGAGGGTGTTGTTCCAGTCCTTCCGGTCCGCTCAGTCCTCGCTGGGCGCGGCGGGCAGCTTGGCCTGGATGAGGTCCATGACCGTGCTGTCGGTCAGCGTGGTCACGTCGCCGAGCTGGCGGTTCTCGGCGACGTCCCGCAGCAGACGGCGCATGATCTTGCCGGAGCGGGTCTTGGGCAGCTCGGCCACCGGGAGGATCCGCTTGGGCTTGGCGATCGGGCCGAGGGTGGCGCCGACGTGGTCGCGCAGCTCGCCGAGGAGCGACTCGGTCTCCGACGCCGAGCCCCGGAGGATGACGAAGGCGACGATGGCCTGGCCGGTGGTCTCGTCCGCGGCGCCGACGACGGCGGCCTCGGCGACCGCCGGATGCGAGACCAGCGCCGACTCGACCTCGGTGGTGGAGATGTTGTGCCCGGAGACGAGCATCACGTCGTCCACCCGGCCGAGCAGCCAGATGTCCCCGTCGTCGTCCTTCTTCGCGCCGTCGCCGGCGAAGTACTTGCCCTCGAAGCGGGACCAGTAGGTGTCGATGAACCGCTGGTCGTCACCCCAGATGGTGCGCAGCATCGACGGCCACGGCTCGGTCAGCACCAGGTAGCCGCCGCCGCCGTCGGGCACCTCGTTGGCCTCGTCGTCGACGACCGTCGCGCTGATGCCGGGCAGCGGGCGCTGCGCCGATCCGGGCTTGGCCTCGGTGACGCCCGGCAGCGGGCTGATCATCATGGCGCCGGTCTCGGTCTGCCACCAGGTGTCCACCACGGGCGTGCGGTCGGCGCCGATGTGCTTGCGGTACCAGATCCACGCCTCGGGGTTGATGGGCTCGCCCACCGAGCCGAGGATCCGCAGGGAGGACAGGTCGTACTTGGCGGGGATGTCGTCGCCCCACTTCATGAACGTCCGGATCGCGGTCGGCGCGGTGTAGAGGATGCTGACCTTGTACTTCTGCACGATCTCCCAGAACCGGCCCTGGTGGGGGGTGTCCGGCGTGCCCTCGTACATCACCTGGGTCGCGCCGTTGGCCAGCGGGCCGTACACGATGTACGAGTGGCCGGTCACCCAGCCGACGTCGGCCGTGCACCAGTACACGTCCGTCTCCGGCTTGAGGTCGAAGACCGACCAGTGGGTGTAGGCCGTCTGGGTGAGGTAGCCGCCGGAGGTGTGCAGGATGCCCTTCGGCTTCCCCGTCGTGCCGGAGGTGTAGAGGATGAACAGCGGGTGCTCCGCCTCGAACGCCTCCGGGGTGTGCTCGGCGGACTGCCGGCCCACCAGGTCGTGCCACCACAGGTCCCGGCCCTCGGTCCAGGCGACCTCCTGGCCGGTGCGGCGGACCACCAGCACGTGCTCGACCTGGTCGGCCTTGCCGAGCGCCTCGTCCACGGCCGGCTTGAGCGCGGAGGGCTTGCCGCGCCGGTAGCCGCCGTCGGCGGTGATGACGACCTTGGCGTCCGCGTCCTGGATGCGGGTCGCGAGCGCGTCCGCCGAGAAGCCGCCGAAGACGACCGAGTGGGCCGCGCCGATCCGCGCCGAGGCCAGCATCGCGATCGCGGTCTCCGGGATCATCGGCATGTAGATGGCCACCCGGTCGCCCTTGCGCACGCCCAGCTCCAGCAGGGCGTTGGCGGCCTTGGAGACCTCGTCCTTCAGCTCCGCGTAGGTGATCGCGCGGCTGTCGCCGGGCTCGCCCTCGAAGTGGATGGCGACGCGGTCGCCGTGACCGGCCTCCACATGGCGGTCCACGCAGTTGTAGGCGACGTTCAGCTCGCCGTCCTTGAACCACTTCGCGAACGGCGGGTTGGACCAGTCCAGCGTCTCGGTCGGTTCCTTGGCCCAGGTCAGCCGGCGGGCCTGCTCGGCCCAGAAGCCGAGCCTGTCAGCCTTGGCCTGTTCATACGCCTCCGCCGTGACATTGGCGCCTGCGGCCAGGTCGGCGGGGGGCGCGAACCTGCGTTCTTCCTTGAGCAGGTTGGCCAGGCTCTCGTTGCTCACGACATCTCCCTTTCGAAGGGTGTCCGTTGTGTCCCAGGCCACAGCTCATCAGACGCGGGGGGCCGATGACAAGGGTTGCCGGAAAATTGGTTTAGACCTGTTGGCGGCGAGGGTGCCGACTCGCGGCGGCGCGATGAAGGTGCTTGGTAAAAGAATCGTAATGCCACGTAAAGGTAATGCACAGGTTTTCGAGGTGAATGGAGTAGGAGATCCCCTCTCAGGGTGAATTAGTCATTTGATCGGCTTGTCGTATTAATTCCTTCTCGGTTCCGTGCGACCTTGGCCGCGCTGTCGGGACAACCCCGGCATACCGCCAGAAACAACCCCATTCAGCGTGTGCCTGAGAGAAGGAAGAAGGTGGGCGGAACATGGCCGCCACCCAGAGGATCGCCGTCGGCGTCATGGTCGCCGCGGCCTGTGCGGCGTCGCTCGCCGGCTGCGCGGGAGACTCCACCGCCGTGAAGCAGGGGGCGCCCGGTCCGGAGCAGGGCGCGCCGGCGCCGGGCAGCGTGTTCCGGCCGATCGGCGACGGATCCACCGCTTACACCGGAGCCCAGCCGCATCTACCCGGTCCGGACCGGCTGAGCCCCGGTCAGAAGCCCCCGCAGTTCGTCGTGTTCTCCTGGGACGGCGCGGGCGAGGACAGCCAGAAGCTGTTCTCGCACTTCCGTCAGGTCGCCAAGGAGAACAACGCGACCATGACGTACTTCCTCAGCGGCGTGTACCTGCTGCCCGAGGAGAAACGCGACCTCTACAAGCCGCCGCAGCACTCTCCGGGCAGCTCCGACATCGGGTTCAACGACGAACGGGGCATCGCCGACACCCTTGAGCAGCTGCGGCTGGCCTGGCTCGAGGGCAACGAGATCGGCACCCACTTCAACGGCCACTTCTGCGGGCCCGACGGCGGGGTCGGCACCTGGTCGGTGGACGAGTGGAAGAGCGAGATCGCCCAGGCCAAGAGGTTCGTGAAGTCCTGGCGGACCAACACCGGCAAGCGCGGGGAGGACCCGCTGCCCTTCGACTACGACAAGGAGCTGATCGGCGCCCGCACCCCCTGCCTGGAGGGACGGAAGAACTTCGTGAAGGCCGCCCGCGACCTCGGCTTCCGTTACGACTCCAGCGGGGTCAACGACCAGGTCTGGCCGAAGAAGAAGGAGGGGCTGTGGGACCTGTCGATGCAGCTCGTGCCGTTCCCCGGCCACACCTATGAGCAGCTGACCATGGACTACAACTTCATGACCGGCCAGTCCGGCACCCAGACCCAGGGCGACCCCGACAAGTTCGACTACTGGGGCGACCAGATGCGCGACGGCCTCCTCAAGGGCTTCTACCGCGCCTACGACGGCAACCGCGCGCCCCTGGTCATCGGCAACCACTTCGAGTCCTGGAACGGCGGCACCTACATGCGCGCCGTGGAAGAGGTGGTGAAGGAGGTGTGCTCCAAGCCCGAGGTGCGCTGTGTCTCCTTCCGGCAGCTGGCCGACTGGCTGGACGCCCAGGATCCGCGGACCCTGGCGCGGCTGCGTTCCCTGGAGGTCGGGGAAGCACCCCGGCAGGGCTGGGCGTCGTTCCTGTCCGGCAGCCCGGCCCCGGCGCCCAAGGGAGTGCCCGGGGCGCCGGCGGACCAGCGGTAGGCGTCAGGCGGGAGCCGCCACGCTCTCACCGAGCACGAAGCCGGGGTCGACCTGCGCCGCCAGGTCGGCCCCGGTGCGCTCGTTGCCCCACGACTCGGCGTTCTTCAGGTGGAAGTGCACCATCTGACGGGTGTAGCGCTCCCAGTCACGCTGCTCGTAGGTGGCGTCCACGGCGGCCCGAAGGGTCTCCAGGGCGCGGGCGTTGGCCTCCTCCAGGAGGTCGAACCGGGGCGGGCGGCCCTTCTCCATGGCGCGCACCCAGTCCGAGCGCCCGACCGTCACGAGCAGGTCGTCCCCGGCCTCCGCGCGCAGGAAGTCGATGTCGTCCGGCTCGTGGATCTTGTTGCCGACGACCTTCAGGGCGATGCCGAAGTCGCGGGCGTACTCCTTGTACTGGCGGTAGACGGAGATCCCCTTCCGGGTCGGTTCGGCGACGAGGAACGTCATGTCGAAGCGGGTGAACATGCCGGAGGCGAAGGAGTCCGAGCCGGCCGTCATGTCGACCACCACGTACTCGTCGGGGCCGTCGACGAGGTGGTTCAGGTACAGCTCCACCGCTCCGGTCTTGGAGTGGTAGCAGGAGACCCCGAGGTCGGCGTCCGTGAAGGGGCCCGTGACCATCAGACGGACGGCGCCGCCGTCGAGTTCCACCGGACGCGCGCAGGCGTCGTAGACCGGGTTGGGCTCACGTACCCGGACCAGCCGCGAGCCCTCGCCGGGCGGGGTGGTCTTGATCATCGTCGCGGCCGAGGCGATGCGCGGGTTGGTGCCGCGCAGATAGTCCTTGATCAGTGTGAGCTGTCCGCCCATGGCGGGCAGCGCCGCCGCCTCGTCCTCGCCGAGGCCGAGAGCGGGGCCGAGGTGCTGGTTGATGTCCGCGTCGATGGCGACCACCGGGGCGCCGGCGGCGGTGAGGTGACGGACGAAGAGGGAGGAGAGCGTCGTCTTCCCGCTCCCGCCCTTCCCGACGAAAGCAATTTTCATGTTCACCAAGGGTAGCGGTGTGATTGCTGTGGGTGTCACCGTGAAGTGAAGAGGACCACTCCTTCGTGGGGCGGACCGCCGGGGTGCGTACTGTCGTACCCATGAGTACGACAGGCGCGACCGCCGACCCGCTCGCCGCCCTGGGCTCGCTGCCCGGTGTGGCCGAATCCGTGGAGTCCGTACGCAAGGCCGTGGACCGGGTCTACGGGCACCGCGTCATGCGGCGCCGCAGCAACGAGATCACCTCCGAGGCGGCCCTGCGCGGTGCCCGCGGCTCGGCGGCGCTGTCCGGGGCGGACTGGGCCCTGGAGGAGGTGCGGCGGCGCACCGACTTCGGTGTCGACGCGGAGGCCCGCGTGATGGGCGCCGCCCTGCGCCTCACCGCCGAGGCGGGACAGCTGCTGTCCATCTGGCGCCAGTCGCCGCTTCGGGTGCTGGCCCGGCTGCACCTGGTGGCCGCGGCGAGCGACGCCGAGCAGGTCGGCAGGCCGCGACAGGCCGGCGAGCCGGTGGACGAGCCGCTGGTCGGACTGCCGCTGCCGGACGCCGGGGAGGTCGCCGGCCGGCTGGAGGGGCTGGCGGACCTGATCATCGCCGGCAGTTCGGCGCCCGCGCTGGTCACGGCCGCCGTGGTGCACGGCGAACTGGTCGCACTGCGCCCCTTCACCTCGTACAACGGCCTGGTCGCGCGCGCGGCCGAGCGGATCGTGCTGATCGGCAGCGGCCTGGACCCGAAGGCGGTCTGCCCCGCCGAGGTCGGCTACGCCGAACTGGGCCGCGCCTCCTATCTGGCCGCCCTCGAGGGGTATGTCTCCGGTACGCCCGAGGGGATGGCGGCGTGGATCGCCCACTGCGGACGGGCGGTCGAGCTGGGCGTGCGCGAGTCGACGGCGGTGTGCGAGGCGCTCCAGCGCGGCGCGGCCTGAGCGGTTCTCCGCCGGCCGGGATGTGGAGGCCGGGCAGAGAGATGCGGCGGTACGCGTTCGCGTACCGCCGCTGGCATGCCCGCCGGGTTACCAAGCGTCCTCGATATGTGCCCATCAGGCCGGGGTGCTTTGCCCGTCACCTGGTGCGGCTGGCCCGTAATCGACGGGTCGACGTCGCGTGGGTGCCCGGTGTCCATGCGCGGTCCGTGGGGCCGAGTGCGTAGTGGTAGGGGATCCTCTCGGATGTCCTTTGGTCTCGCGGGCCTACGTTCTTTGTACCGCCGGCCGGGAGGAAGCGGAACCCCTGCCCGCACTTCTTTACTTTCCCCTTCGAACAGGGTGAAACGGACGCAGCTCAGGCCGTGGCACGGCGCCGGCTGGCGTACCAGACGAGCCCGGCGGTGGCCGCCGCGGCACCTATGGCCGCCGCGGCGACCAGTGCGGGGCGGGGCGGCACCGAGAACGCCGGCAGCCGCTTCTTGAGCGGGACCGGGCGGCGGAACTCCAGTACCGGCCATCCGTGCGCGAGGGCCTCGCGGCGCAGCGCGCGGTCCGGGTTCACGGCGTGCGGGTGCCCGACGGTCCGGAGCATCGGCAGGTCGGTCGCCGAGTCGCTGTAGGCGTAGCAGCGGCCGAGGTCGTAGCCCTCGGACGCGGCCAGTTCCCGGATGGCCTCGGCCTTGGTCGGGCCGTAGGCGTAGTACTCCACCTCGCCGGTGAAGCAGCCGTCATCGCCCACGACCATGCGGGTGGCGACCACGCGGTCCGCCCCCAGCAGTTCGCCGATCGGCTCGACCACCTCCGCACCCGAGGTGGACACGATCACCACGTCCCGGCCGGCCGCGTGGTGCTCCTCGATGAGGGAGGCGGCCTCGTCGTAGATGATCGGGTCGATCAGGTCGTGCAGGGTCTCGGCCACGATCTCCCGCACCTGCTGGACGTTCCAGCCGCGGCACAGCGCGGAGAGATACTCGCGCATGCGCTCCATCTGGTCGTGGTCCAGACCGCCGGCCAGGAAGACGAACTGGGTGTATGCGGTACGCAGTGCGGCCCTGCGGTTGATCAGGCCGCCTTGGTAGAAGGACTTGCTGAAGGTGAGTGTGCTCGACTTCGCAATGACCGTCTTGTCCAGGTCAAAGAAGGCTGCCGCGCGAGGCAAGGAGTGGTTTTCCACACCCCTGAGCATAGGGGCCCACCATTCGGCGTAAGGTGGGGCGCGTGGGTTTGCCTGAGAGGGCTCTCGGGTACACCATGGAAGTCACGGATCGTTCGCGACCGTGCTAACCCGGCCCGACTCCTCCCCCCCCGAGTCGGCCGTGGGGACGACCCCCGCTCTCCCCCCCGGCGGGGGTCGTCGCATGTCCGGGTGGGTTTTCCGGTTCCTCCTCGTTCTTCACGCGGTCGTACGGCCGGCGTCGCGCCGTCGTCTCCGCGCTCTCGGCATGCCCATGATCGGTTACCTACGGTAATCGTGGCGCTGCTCTGTGGAAGTCGTCCGCAGGTCGGTGCAGGGGTCACCGGTATGGGTGACGAAGTTATTCACAGGGTCGGGGTTGTCCACAGTTTTCCACCAAGATCCACATTATTTCGCGGACCGCGCCACCGTGATTCCAGCGCTCCGGCAGCGGCGAGTTCATGGACCGTTACTCATTGCCCGCAGCGCGTATGGCCGGTTTTCGTCGGCCGTGGATATGGAGGCCGCTCGCCGGTCCTTCACACCTTTGGGAATCGCGTGGCCGCGTAGGCCGCGCGCCCACGCAGCGAAGGGGAACACCCGTGACCGGAACCGTCACCCACCGCCCACCGCCCGGCCCCGCGGACCGGCCCGGACGGCCGCTCATCATCACCGAGGACGCCGCTCTCCTGGACGATCTGCTGCGCCTGTGCGCGGCGGCGGGCGCCACACCCGAGGTCCGGCACGACGTGCCGGACTCCGGCGGCGGCTGGGCGGCCGCCCCGCTCGTGCTCGTCGGCGACGACGCCGCCCGCCGGCTGGGCGGGGCCCCGCGCCGGCCCGGCGTGGTGCTGGTCGGGCGCGACCAGGACGACCCGGACGTGTGGAAGCGGGCCGTCCTGATCGGCGCCGACCACGTCCTGATGCTCCCCGACGGCGAGGCCTGGCTGGTCGACCGCATCGCCGACGTCGCCGAGGGCACCGGCCGCCCCGCCCTCACCGTCGGGGTGATCGGCGGCCGGGGCGGGGCGGGGGCCTCGACGCTCGCGTGCGCGCTCGCCGTCACCTCCGCTCGCGAGGGACTGCGCACCCTCCTGGTGGACGCCGATCCGCTCGGCGGCGGACTCGACGTGCTCCTCGGCGGTGAGAGCGCCGACGGGCTGCGCTGGCCCGCCTTCGCGGCCTCCCGCGGCCGGGTCGGCGGCGGCGCCCTGGAGGAGTCACTGCCCGAACTGCACTCCTTGCGCGTGCTGAGCTGGGACCGCGGGGACTGCGTCGCCGTGCCCCCGCCCGCGGTGCGGGCGGTGCTGGCCGCCGCCCGGCGGCGCGGCGGCACGGTCGTGGTCGACCTGCCCCGCCGGCTCGACGACGGGGTGGCCGAAGCCCTCGCCCAGCTCGACCTGGTCCTCCTCGTCGTCCCGGCCGAGCTGCGGGCGGTCGCCGCGGCAGGCCGGGTCGCCTCCGCCGTCGGCATGGTCGTGCGCGATCTGCGGGTGGCGGTCCGCGGGCCCTACGCACCCGGCCTGGACGACCACGAGGTGTCCCGGCTGCTCGGCCTGCCACTGGCCGGCCAACTGCCCGTCGAGCCGGCGCTGCTGCGTCCGCGGGGGAGCGCGAAGGCCCCCGCCGCGACCGGGCGCGGACCGCTCGCCCGGTTCTGCGCGCACTTCTGGGAGCGCGCGCTGGTCGAGGCGGGAGGCAGCCGATGAGCCTGCCCGGACTCGACCGGGCCGACGGCGCGGCCCTGCTCGACGGCGTCCGCCGCTGGCTCGCCGAGAGCGGCGCCGAACCCACGCCCGCGCGCGTGGCCCAGGCGCTGCGCGAACAGGGCCGGGTCCTCGGCGACGCCGAGGTCCTCGGCACGGCCGAACGCCTGCGGTCCGAACTCGTGGGCACCGGCCCCCTGGAGCCGCTGCTCGCCGATCCCGACGTCACCGACGTCCTGGTCTCCGCCCCCGACCGGGTGTGGGTGGACCGCGGCGGCGGCCTGGAACTGACCCGGGTCACCTTCCCGGACCCGGCGGCCGTACGCCGTCTCGCGCAGCGGCTGGCCGCGGTGGCCGGACGCCGGCTGGACGACGCCCGGCCCTGGGCGGACGCCCGGCTGCCCGACGGCACCCGGCTGCACGCGGTGCTGCCCCCGGTCGCCGTCGGCTGCACCTGCCTCGCCCTGCGGGTGGTACGGCCCCGGGCCTTCACCGTCGGGGAACTCGTCGCGGCCGGCACGGTACCGCCCGGCGGCGACCGGATCCTGGAGGCGCTGGTCGACTCCCGGCACTCGTTCCTGGTCAGCGGTGGCACCGGCTGCGGCAAGACCACTCTGCTCAGCGCCCTGCTGGGGCTGGCCGGGCCGGGGGAGCGGATCGTGCTCGCCGAGGACTCGGCCGAGTTGCGGCCGGACCACCCGCACGTGGTCCGGCTGGAGACCCGGCCCGCCAACCAGGAGGGCGCCGGCCTGGTCACCCTGGAGGACCTCGTCCGGCAGGCGCTGCGGATGCGGCCGGACCGGCTGGTCGTCGGAGAGGTGCGGGGGCCCGAGGTCGTGCATCTGCTCGCGGCCCTCAACACCGGTCACGGCGGCTGCTGCACGGTCCACGCCAACGCCGCCGCCGACGTACCGGCCCGGCTGGAGGCGCTGGCCACGGCCGCCGGGCTGGACCGGGCCGCGCTGCACAGCCAGCTGGCGGCCGCCCTCTCGGTGGTGGTGCACCTCGTGCGGGACCGGTCCGGGCGGCGCCGGATCGACGAGGTCCACGTCCTGGAGCGGGACCCCACCGGGCTGGTGCGAACGGTGCCGGCCCTGCGCTGGGGCGAGCGGGCGTTCGTCCGGGAGCGGGGGTGGGCGCGGCTGCGGGAACTGGTGGGGCCTGGTGAGGAGGGCGGGGGCGGATGAGCGGCGGGGGACGAGACCGGGGCGGAAGCCGACGGGCGGGTGAGAGCCGGCGCCGGGCGTGTTCGGCGGGCGGACGTGACCTGAGCGAGGGGAGAGGTGTGGGAGGCGATGGAAGTGATCGGTGAGATGTCGATGGGGGCCGCGGTGCTCTGTCTGGGCGCGTTGGCCTGGCTGCTGGGCGGCCGGCACTACGGGGTCCGGCGGGCCCGGCTGCTGCTGGCCGGCGGCGGCGTGGTGGCGACCGGACCGCCTGGCTGGCAGCACGTCCTCAGGGACGCGCGGGGATGGCGCGGCCGGTGCGGGGCCGAGTGGGCGGCCCTCGGTGCCGGGCTGGTGATCGCGCTGTGGGGCGCCTCGGTGCTTCCGGTCGTCGCGGGGGCGGCCGGGGTGCCGGTGCTGCGCCGGGTGCGGCTGGCCCGGCAGGCGCGGCTGGCTCGGGAACGGCGGGCCGACGCGGTGATCGCCCTGTGCGGGGTGCTCGCCGGGGAGGTGCGGGCCGGACGGCAGCCGGGTGCGGCGCTGCTGCGGGCCGCCCGGGACTCCGGCGGGCTCGGTGACGCTCAGGCCGCCGTGGTGGCGGCGGCGCGGTTCGGCGGGGACGTGCCGGGTGCGCTGGCCGCGGCGGCGCGGCAGCCGGGCGCCGAGGGGCTGCTCGGACTCGCCGCGTGCTGGCGGGTGGCCGTGGACCAGGGCGCCGGGCTCGCCGCCGGCCTGGACCGGCTGGACGCGGCCCTGCGCGCCGAGCGGGACGGCCGGGCCGATCTGCGCGCCCAGCTGGCGGGCGCCCGGGCCACCGCGGTGCTGCTGGCCGCGCTGCCCGTCCTCGGGCTGCTGCTCGGCGCGGCCATGGGCGCGGACCCACTGCGCGTACTGCTGCACACCGGGGCCGGCGTCGGCTGCCTGGCGGCGGGAGCGGTGTTCGAGGCGGCCGGGATGTGGTGGGCGACGCGGATCGTGCGCGGGGCGGAGGCGGTGTGAACGGCGGCGGTGCGGCCGCGGGCCGTGCGGAACGGCCGGTCCGCGAGGTGGGAAAGGGAGGGCGGTCCGGGTGACCGGGGATGTTGTCCACAGGCTGGGGGCGGCCGGGAGTGCCGCGCCGGCCCTCGGCTGGGCGGCCTGGTGGCTGGTGCTGACACGACGGCGGCGCCGGGCGCGCCGCCGGGTGGCCGGCTTGCTGGGACGGGACGTGCCTGCGACACCGGCGGAGGGAGTTCCGTTCGCCCTGCCGCGCGGCGTACGGCGGCTGCTGGCCCCGGCCGGGGCGGCGTGCGGGGCGTGGGCACTGGCCGGCGGGTCCGTTGGAGTGGTGCTGGGGCTGGGCGTCGGTGTCGCGCTCTGGCGGTGGCGCGGACGGCAGACGGCGGCCGGGCGGTCCGAGGCGGCCGACACCGCCGGGGCCGCCCGCCGGCTCCCGCTCGCGGCCGACCTGCTGGCCGCCTGCATCGCCGCCGGTGCCGCTCCGGTGATCGCCGCCCACGCCGTGGGAGAGGCACTCGGCGGGCCGGTCGGGCAGGCGTTGGCGCGCGGCGCCGCGGAGGTCCGGCTCGGCGGCGCGCCGGCGGACGCCTGGCGGAACCTCGCCCTGTTGCCCGGCGCCGGTGCGCTGGCCCGATTGCTGGAGCGGGCCGACGAGTCCGGGCTCCCCGCGGCCGGCCCGGTCGCCCGTCTCGCGTCGGACGCGCGCGCGGAGTGGGCCCGTACGGCGACGGCCCGGTCCCGCCGGGCGGCCGTACTGATCTCCGCGCCGGTCGGGCTGTGCTTCCTGCCCGCCTTCATCGCGGTCGGGGTGGTTCCCGTCGTGATCGGGCTGGCGGGCGGGGTGACGGGAGGGGGGTGAGAGCGGGACGGACGAGAAGGGACGAGCAGGAAGCCGTCAGGCACCTACGGAGAACGAGCGAAGACCACCACCTTACGGGAGTTGAGATGTTCGGAAAGATCAGGAAAGCGGCGGCCCGGCTGCGCGGGGCGTGCCGTCAGGACACCGGAATGGTGACGTCCGAGTACGCCATGGGCATCATCGCGGCCGTCGGGTTCGCGGTGCTGCTCTATCAGGTGATCACCAGCGGCCAGGTCCAGGCGGAACTCCAGGCCATCGTGAAGAAGGCCCTCAGTGCGCGGATGTGAGGAAGGAGCAGAGCGGGGCGGGGACGACGGGTTCGTGACCGTGGAGGCGGCCCTGGCGCTGTCCGTGCTGGTGGCGTTCACGATGGCGCTGGTCTGGGGGCTGCTCGCGGTGGCAGCGCAGATCGAGTGCGTGGACGCGGCCCGCTCGGGCGCCCGGGCCGCCGCCCGGCAGGATCCGCCCGACGCGGTTATGCGGGTGACGCGGGACACGGCTCCGCGGGGAGCGCGGGTGACCGTCGCACACGAGGGAGACCGGGTCCGGGTCACGGTGGTGGCCCGGCCCCCGTTCCTGGGCGCGCTGCCCATCGAGGTGCGCGAGGAGGCGGTGGCGCTCAGCGAGGACACCGTGGACACGGGGGAGGCGGGGCCGTGAAGCGTGAGCGCGAGCCGGCCGGCGAGGGCCCGGTGCGGCGGTGGGGGTCCGACCGGGGGTCCGCCATCGAGCCGGCAGGGCAGGGCCGTGCGGTGCGGTGGTGGGGGTCCGACCGGGGGTCCGCCACCGTGTGGAGCCTCGGGGCGATGGCCTTGCTGTGCGCGGTGTTCGGCGCGGTGCTCGTTTTCGGACAGGCCGTCGTCGTGCGGCACCGGGCGGCCGGCGGAGCGGACCTGGCGGCGCTCGCGGCGGCGGACCACTGGGCCGAGGGCGGCACGGCGGCCTGTGCCCGCGCCGGGCGGCTGGCGGCGGCCCAGGGGGTACGGCTGGTGCGGTGCGCGATCGTGGGCGACACCTCGGAGGTGACGGCGGCCGTGGGGAGAGGACCGTTCGCGGCGGAGGTCAGGGCGAGAGCGGGCCCGCCGGGACCGGTGCCGCCGGGACCGGTGCCGCCCGGCATCCCGGACGCGCCCGGGACGGTACCGCCGGCCGGATCGATCCCGCCGCCGGAACCCCTGACCTCTGACCGGCGCCTGACCTCTGACCGGCCGCCGGTGCCCGACCGGCCTCCGACGCCTGACCGATCCCCGGCCTCTGACCGGCCCCCGGCCCCTAACCGGCCCCTGTCCTCCCCTCCGCCGGTTCCGGTGCCCCCCGCAGGAGGGCCGTGAGGAGGCGTACCGCGCCCCTCTTGTGCAGTGGGTCGTTGCCATTGCCGCACTTGGGGGACTGGATGCAGGACGGGCAACCGGACTCGCACTCGCAGGAGGCGATGGCCTCCCGGGTGGCGGAGAGCCAGGCGCGGGCGGTGTGGAAGGCACGCTCGGCGAAGCCCGCGCCACCGGGGTGGCCGTCGTAGACGAAGACCGTGGGCAGGAGGGTGTCGGGGTGCAGGGGCACGGACACCCCGCCGATGTCCCAGCGGTCGCAGGTCGCGAAGAGGGGCAGCATGCCGATGGAGGCGTGTTCGGCGGCGTGCAGGGATCCGCCGAGGATCTCCGGGTTGACCCGGGCCTCGTCCAGCTGGTCCTCGGTGACCGTCCACCACACCGCGCGGGTGCGCAGCGTGCGTGGAGGGAGGTCGAGTTTCGTCTCGCCCAGCACCTCGCCGGTGATGAGGCGCCGGCGCAGGTAGGAGACCACCTGGTTGGTGACCTCCACCGAGCCGTAGCACAGGCGGCCCGCACCCCACGGGATCTCGGTGTCCGTCTCCAGGATGGAGATCGACGTGGTGTCGCGGGCGACGGTCGAGTACGGCGGGTCGGCCTGCTCGACCAGGGCGACCGAGTCCTCCAGGTCGAAGGAGCGCACCAGGTAGGTGCGGCCCTGGTGCAGGTGGACGGCGCCCTCGTGGACCGTGGAGTGCGCGGCGTCCGCGTCGACCGTGCCGAGCAGCCGGCCCGTGCCGGTCTCCACGATCTGCACCGGGCGGCCCCCGGCACCGCGGATGTCGGTGAGGTCGGCGGCCCGCTCCCGGCGGGTCCAGTGCCAGGCCCGGGTGCGGCGGCGCAGCAGCTTCGCGGCTTCCAGCTGCGGCAGCACGTCCGCGCAAGCGGGGCCGAAGAGGCCCAGGTCCTCCTCGGTCAGCGGCAGCTCCGCGGCGGCGGCGCACAGGTGGGGGGCGAGGACGTAGGGGTTGTCGGGGTCGAGGACCGTCGATTCCACCGGTCGGTCGAACAG
Organism: Streptomyces sp. NPDC038707; assembly: GCF_040636485.1. Lineage (NCBI taxonomy): Bacteria > Bacillati > Actinomycetota > Actinomycetes > Kitasatosporales > Streptomycetaceae > Streptomyces > Streptomyces sp. NPDC038707. The sequence goes on along the minus strand of NZ_JBEZUP010000036.1, from coordinate 49,429 downwards.
GGCCTCGGGGTGGTGGACGAGGAAGGTGTCCAGCGGGTCGTCCCGGGCCACGAGGACCGCGAGGGCGCCCTGGCCGGAGCGGCCCGCGCGGCCCGCCTGCTGCCACAGGGACGCGCGGGTGCCCGGGTAGCCGGCGATCACCACCGCGTCCAGGCCGGAGACGTCCACGCCCAGTTCCAGGGCCGTGGTCGCGGCGAGGCCGAGGAGTTCGCCGGAGTGCAGGGCGCGTTCCAGGGCGCGGCGTTCCTCGGGGAGGTAGCCGCCGCGGTAGGCCGCGACACGCCGGACCAGGGAGCGGTCGACCTCGGCGAGCCGCTCCTGGGCGATGACCGAGATCAGCTCGGCCCCGCGCCGGGAGCGCACGAAAGCGACCGAGCGCACCCCTTGCACGGTCAGGTCGGTCAGCAGATCGGCGGTCTCGGCGGTGGCGGAACGCCGGACGGGGGCGCCCTTCTCTCCCTGGAGTTCGGTGAGCGGCGGCTCCCAGAGCGCGAAGACCAGCTCCCCGCGCGGGGAGGCGTCGTCGGCGACCTCGACCACCGGCAGGCCGGTCAGCCGGCGGGCGGAGGCGGCGGGCTCGGCGGAGGTCGCCGAGGCCAGCAGGAACACGGGGGAGGAGCCGTAGCGGGCGCACAGGCGGCGCAGCCGGCGCAGCACCTGGGCGACGTGCGAGCCGAACACGCCGCGGTAGGTGTGGCACTCGTCGACGACGACGTACCGGAGGGACTTCAGGAAGGAGGACCACCGCGGGTGGGAGGGAAGTATCCCGCGGTGCAGCATGTCCGGGTTGGTGAGGACGTAGTTGGCGTACTGGCGGATCCACTCCCGTTCCTCGAACGGGGTGTCGCCGTCGTACACGGCCGGGCGTACCGAGGTGCCGAGAGGTTGTGAAAGTTCCTTCACCGAACGGCACTGGTCCGCGGCGAGCGCCTTGGTGGGGGCCAGGTAGAGGGCCGTGGTGCCGCGGCCGTTCGGGGCCTCGCTGCCGTCCAGGAGAGCGGACAGGACGGGCACGAGGTAGGCCAGGGACTTTCCGGAGGCGGTGCCGGTCGCGACGACCACCGAGTCGCCGTCCAGGGCGTGCTCGGCGGCCAGTGCCTGGTGCGCCCAGGGATGCTCGATCCCGCACGCCTGGACGGCCGCGATCACCTCGGGGCGAATCCGGTCGGGCCAGACGGCATGCCGGCCCGCTCGCGGGGGCAAGTGCTCCGTATGAGTGATGCGCGCAGCCCGGCTCGGCCCGCTGGCGAGCCGGTCCAGGACCGCGCCCGGAGACGGACGGGACGCCGGGTCCGCCGGGGTTCGATCGGATCGGTGATTCTTGGCCATCGGCACCGAGTGTGTCACTGGTGTGACGGACAATGGAGTCAAGGCGTCGTGCACGCCTGCCGGTAAGTGATTGAATGCCATCGCGGCTGGCGAAGTGTCCCGGGGGCCGCAAGTCGAAGTGCCCGAGGGACAAACGCTCGATAGCAAGGTGCTGGAGGATCCGTGGACCTGTCCCTGTCGACCGAGACCGTCGGCGATCGTACGGTCGTCCGAGTCGGTGGCGAAATCGACGTGTATACCGCGCCCAAGCTGCGCGAGCAGCTGGTCGAGCTGGTGAACGACGGGCATTTCCACCTCGTCGTCGACATGGAGGGCGTGGACTTCCTCGACTCCACCGGGCTCGGCGTGCTGGTCGGCGGCCTGAAGCGGGTGCGTGCCCATGAGGGCTCGCTGCGCCTGGTCTGCAACCAGGAGCGCATTCTCAAGATCTTCCGCATCACCGGCCTCACCAAGGTGTTCCCGATCCACAACACGGTCGAGGAAGCGGTGGAGGCCACCGACTGATCGGCTGCCGACCGATTCCGGACCGGTCGCCGGCGCCGGGCCCCCGCCGGGGCTCCGTCGCCGGCCGGTCCGTCCTGGGCCGCGCCGGCGCGGAGGACGTCCGCAGGACGCCCGTGTGATGACGCAGACAAGACGCTGCGCACGGGGCGGTCCGGGGTATCAGAAGGACACCAGGGGGCGCGGTCGCCCGGCGGCGGCCCCGTCCCCGACCGCACGCCCGTAGTCGCGAGGGGGATGCATGGCCACCGTCGAACTCCGCTTCAGCGCGCAGCCCGAACACGTCCGGACCGCCCGGCTGGTGGCGGCAGCGGTGGCGCGCAGGGCGGGAGTGGACGAGGCCGTCCTGGACGAGGTGCGTCTCGCCGTGGGGGAGGCGTGCTCCCGCGCGGTCGGACTGCACCGGAGCAGCGGCGTGACGGCACCGGTGAAGGTGGCGCTGGTCGAAGAGGAGAAACAGTTCTCCATCGAGGTCGGCGACGAGGCGCCACACGCCGTCGCGGGCGGCGACACGCCCGGCGCCGCGCAGGCCGGTGAGACCGAGGCCGAGGAGGACGAGATGGGCCTCGCGGTCATCAGCGGCCTCGTCGACGACGTCGAGGTCACCACCGGACCGAACGGCGGACTGATCCGCATGACCTGGCCGACCACACCGCCGGCCACGGCGCTCGTCTGACCGACGGCGCCACCGCGCTTCCGAGGGCCCTGCCGAGCAGGGCCCTCGTCGTGTTTTCCGGGGGGCTCCGGAATTCGTGAAGGTATTCACGATCAATAGCCCGATAATTCGATCAAGGGTCAATGTGGCCGTCAATGCTCCAAGGGCATTACTTCTTTCGGGTTCCATGTCGTCCTCTCGATCATTTGCTGAAGAGTGCGAGCAGGCCGAATCCGTTTACCGTCCCCTGTTTAGATCACTCCGGGTTACCTACAATCCGTCCACATCTTGAGCTCAGCCCAAGCGTCAAGGAGGACGAATGGCGGGGCTTTCTACCCCTCATCGGTCAGGTCATCCCACTTCTCTCGCAGCAGCGGTTCTGACCGACGACAATCGGATCATCGTGGCCGTTATCGCGGCCGTAGCCCTGGCCGCCCTGGTGGTCGCGGGGATCCTGGTCCGGCAGGTACTCGCCGCGGGCGAGGGCACCGACAGCATGAAAAAGATCGCCGAGGCGGTCCAGGAAGGGGCCAAGGCCTATCTCGCCCGGCAGTTGCGCACGCTCGGTGTATTCGCCGTCGTCGTGTTCTTCCTGCTCATGCTGCTGCCCGCCGACGACTGGAATCAACGGGCCGGCCGCTCGGTGTTCTTCCTGATCGGCGCGGCGTTCTCGGCGGCCACCGGCTATATCGGCATGTGGCTCGCCGTGCGCAGCAACGTACGGGTCGCCGCGGCGGCCCGGGAGGCGACTCCGGCGGAAGGCGAACCGCGAAAGGATCTCACCACCGTCTCGCACACCGCGATGAAGATCGCATTTCGCACGGGCGGCGTCGTCGGCATGTTCACGGTGGGGCTCGGCCTGCTGGGCGCCTCCTGTGTGGTGCTGGTGTACGCGGCCGACGCGCCGAAGGTGCTGGAGGGCTTCGGCCTCGGCGCCGCCCTGATCGCCATGTTCATGCGGGTGGGCGGCGGCATCTTCACCAAGGCCGCCGACGTCGGCGCCGACCTGGTCGGCAAGGTCGAACAGGGCATTCCGGAGGACGACCCGCGCAATGCCGCGACCATCGCCGACAACGTGGGCGACAACGTCGGCGACTGCGCGGGCATGGCGGCCGACCTCTTCGAGTCGTACGCCGTGACCCTGGTGGCCGCGCTGATCCTCGGCAAGACCGCCTTCGGCGACGCCGGACTGGCCTTCCCGCTGCTGGTGCCCGCCATCGGCGTGATCACGGCGATGATCGGCATCTTCGCGGTCGCCCCGCGCCGCGCCGACCGCAGCGGCATGACCGCGATCAACCGCGGTTTCTTCATCTCCGCGGTGATCTCGCTGGCGCTGGTCGCGGTGGCCGTCTTCCTCTACCTGCCGGCAAGCTACGCCGGCCTGGACGGCGTCACCGACGCGGCGATCAAGGGCAAGGGCGGCGACCCGCGCATCCTCGCGCTGGTCGCGGTCGCCATCGGCATCCTGCTCGCCGCCGTCATCCAGCAGCTGACCGGCTACTTCACCGAGACCACCCGCCGGCCGGTGCGGGACATCGGCAAGACCTCCCTGACCGGACCGGCCACCGTCGTCCTGTCCGGCATCTCGGTCGGCCTGGAATCGGCCGTCTACACCGCCCTGCTCATCGGGCTCGGCGTGTACGGCGCGTTCCTGCTCGGCGGTACGTCGATCATGCTGGCGCTGTTCGCGGTGGCCCTGGCCGGCACCGGTCTGCTCACCACGGTCGGCGTGATCGTCGCCATGGACACCTTCGGGCCGGTCTCCGACAACGCGCAGGGCATCGCCGAGATGTCCGGTGACGTCGAGGGCGCGGGCGCGCAGGTGCTCACCAACCTGGACGCGGTCGGCAACACCACCAAGGCCATCACCAAGGGCATCGCCATCGCCACCGCCGTCCTCGCCGCGGCGGCGCTGTTCGGGTCGTACCGCGACGCGATCACCACCAATGTGAAGGACGTCGGCGCCAAGCTGACCGGGCCGGGCGCGCCGCTCAGCCTGTCGCTGGACATCTCGCAGCCCAACAACCTGGTCGGTCTCGTCGCGGGTGCCGCGGTCGTCTTCCTCTTCTCCGGGCTGGCCATCAACGCGGTGTCGCGTTCGGCCGGTTCGGTGGTGTTCGAGGTGCGGCGGCAGTTCCGCGAGAAGCCCGGGATCATGGACTTCACCGAGAAGCCCGAGTACGGCAAGGTCGTCGACATCTGCACCAAGGACGCCCTGCGCGAGCTGGCCACGCCCGGTCTGCTCGCCGTCATGGCGCCGATCTTCATCGGGTTCACGCTCGGCGTCGGCGCGCTCGGCTCCTACCTCGCCGGTGCCATCGGCGCGGGCACGCTGATGGCGGTGTTCCTCGCCAACTCCGGCGGAGCCTGGGACAACGCCAAGAAGCTGGTGGAGGACGGCCACCACGGCGGCAAGGGCAGCGAGGCGCACGCGGCCACGGTGATCGGGGACACGGTCGGTGACCCCTTCAAGGACACCGCCGGACCCGCGATCAACCCGCTGCTGAAGGTCATGAACCTGGTGTCGTTGCTCATCGCACCGGCCGTGATCAAGTTTTCCTACGGTGACGACAAGAACCTCGGCGTGCGGATCGGGATCGCGGTCCTCGCCCTCTTGGTGATCGTCGTCGCCGTGTACGTCTCCAAGCGGCGCGGCATCGCCGTCGGGGACGAGGAGAACGCCGAGCGGGTCACCAACTCGCCGGACGCGGCGGTCGTTTCCTAGCCGGGGCCGGCAGGACCCGGCGGGCGGGCGGGCGGGCGGCGCGTGCGGACGCGCCGGCCGCCCGCCCTGCCGTGTGGGTCCGGCCACGTCGTGAGCCTTCTCTCCCATGGCACAAAAGGTCATAAAAGCTGACTGATCTCTCGCCCGGTAGCGGGGGCAAGGCCGTCCGCCGTGTAGATTCCGGGGGCCGAGAGCCATGGAAGGGACCAATCCGGTGAACAAGAAGCTCGCGGCCGCACTGTCCGGCGGTGCGGTACTGGCGGTGGCGCTGACGGGATGCGGCGGCAGCGATGACAAGGGGCCCGACCCCAAGCTGGTCTCCTGGGCCAAGACGGTGTGCGACGCCGTGCCCGCGCAGAGCGCCAGGATCAAGTCGGCCAACGCCTCGATCGCGTCCATCGCCACGGACAGCAACCTTCCGCCCAAGGACGCCCAGAAGACGTACGTCGAGGCCTTCCAGAGCCTCGCCGACGGCTACAAGGCCCTCGCGGACGCCCTCGACAGCGCCGGAGCGCCCCCCGGGATCGACGGCGGGGCCAAGCTCCAGAAGGACGCCGCCAAGAACCTGGCCGGCCTCTCCACGTCGTACACCGGCCTGAAGAAGACGGTCGAGGGGCTCGACACGAAGGACCAGGGCAAGTTCGCCAAGGGCCTCAAGGAGGTCGCCGGCCAGACCAAGGAGGTCGGCAAGCAGGGTGACGACGGCACCGAGGCGCTGAAGCGGCTGGAACAGGGCGAGGTCAAGGAAGCCATGGCCGAGCAGCCCAGCTGCAAGGTCGCCGCGTCCGCGACGGCGCGCTCCACGGCCTCGGCGGCGACCGGCTGACGTCGGCGAACGGCCCGCGCCCGGTCCGCCCCGGCGGGCCGTCGCGGGCCACAATGGGGGCGTGACTGACACCGGACCCGCTTCCCTGCCCGCCGCCGACCGGCCCGACACCGCCGCGCGCCTGAGGGACGCGCTGCTGGCCGCCTCCTTCACCGCCGACGGACTGCTCGACCTGCTCGGGGCCGCCGCGTACGCGGCACTGGCCCGAAGCGAGACCGTGCCGGCCCTGCGGGCCACGCGCGGCGACACGCCGTTGGAGACGCTCGTACGGCTGTTCCTGCTCCAGCAGCCGGTGCCGCACGCGCGCGTGGCGGCCTCACTGCCGGTCCAGGAGGCGCTGGAGGCCGGCTGGCTGCGGCGCGTGGGCGGCGACGAGGTGGCCGCGACCGTGGACGTACGGCCCTACGGCGGTCCCGGCGGCGAGGACTGGTTCATCGTCTCCGACCTCGGCTGCGCGGTCGGCGGGGCCGGCGGCATCGGGCAGCGCGACGAGGGCGTCGTCCTGGGCGTCGGCGGCGCGTCCACCACCCTCGCCGGCATCACCGTGCGCACCCCCGTCGCCTCGGCCCTGGACCTCGGCACCGGCTCCGGCATCCAGGCGCTGCACGCCGCCCAGCACGCCACGCGCGTGACGGCGACCGACCTCAACCCGCGCGCGCTGCACATCACGGCGCTCACGCTGGCGCTGTCCGGGGCACCCGCCGCCGAGCTGCGCGAGGGCTCGCTCTTCGCGCCGGTCCGGGACGACGAGACGTTCGACCTGATCGTCTCCAACCCGCCGTTCGTGATCTCCCCGGGCGCCCGGCTGACGTACCGGGACGGGGGCATGGGCGGGGACGATCTGTGCCGCTCGCTCGTTCAGCAGGCGGGGGAACGGCTGAACGAGGGCGGGTTCGCGCAGTTCCTCGCGAACTGGCAGCACGTGGCGGGGGAGGACTGGCAGGACAGACTCAGGTCGTGGGTGCCGCGCGGGTGCGATGCCTGGATCGTGCAGCGCGAGGTGCAGGACGTCACACAGTACGCCGAGCTGTGGCTGCGGGACGCCGGCGACCACCGCGGGGACCCGGCGGAGTACCAGGCGCGCTACGACGCCTGGCTCGACGAGTTCGAGGCGCGCAAGGTCAGGGCGGTCGGCTTCGGCTGGATCACCCTGCGCAGGACCGGTTCCGCCGAGCCCGTCGTCACTGTGGAGGAGTGGCCGCACCCGGTCGAGCAGCCGCTCGGCGAGACGATCCGGGCGCACTTCGACCGGCTCGACTACCTCCGGGCCCACGACGACGCGGCGCTGCTGGACAGCCGTTTCCGGCTCGTCCCCGAAGTGGTCCAGGAGCAGGTCGGCCTGCCCGGCGCCGAGGACCCCGAGCATGTCGTGCTGCGCCAGCACCGCGGGATGCGGCGGGCGACGAAGGTGGACACGGTCGGCGCCGGGTTCGCGGGCGTGTGCGACGGCACGCTGAGCGCGGGCCGCATCCTGGACGCCATCGCGCAGCTCGTCGGCGAGGACGCGGTCCTGCTCCGCGACCGCACCCCCGCCCAGATCCGGCTGCTGGTGGAGCAGGGCTTCCTGGAGCCGGCGGGCTGAGCGGTCCGTGCCGTACCGGGCGCGGTCGGATCATCGTGCCGGCCCGGCCGCGCGTACCGCCGTACGCCGCAAGCGCGGGCCGGAGAGGGCGCCGGGAGCCTCGCCACGGACCCCTCTCCGCAAAACGGCCGGAAAAATATGGCCGACGGCTCCAGGGCGCCCTTGCTCGCTCTGATGTGCGATTTTCTGTCGGTCCGGCGTTCACCCCGATGTCGCCCGCCCGCCTCCCGCGCGTGCCACGCTCCCCGCGCCGGGCAGGGCCGGCGACGGACAAGGGGTGGGCGGGCGATGGAGAGTGGGCCGGCGGTCTTCGCGGGAACGGTGTTCGCCCTGTTCGGAGCCGGTCTGCTGGTCTGGACCGGGGCGCGGCTGCGGCGCCGGGAACCGGTGGGTCTCGGTGTGAGCCGGGTCGCATCCACCGCCGTCGCCGGCCTGGCCGGAACCCTCGCGCTGGCCCTCGGCGGGTACTGCCTGACCCGGCTCTGAGCCCGCCGGGCGTTGTCCCGGAAGGTAAGGGGAGCGTTACGCTCCGGACAGGGGTGCACGGACGGCCGGGCGGTCCGGGCGGCAGGAATGCCGGTAGTCGGGTTACCGTTCGAGTGGCCGTTGTGGGCTTTTCCCGTTTGACACGGGGGCGGGATGTAGCGTCACACTCCGCAGCGTCACCACGTGCCAGCAGTACGCCGCGACCCCGGGACCAAGGCCTGGGGAGGCCCCAGCGTCGACCGGAGAGAAGAGCGAAGTTGTCCCCGACCAGCGAGACCGCACACGGCGGTCGCCGACTCGTCATCGTCGAGTCGCCTGCCAAGGCGAAGACGATCAAGGGCTACCTCGGCCCCGGTTACATCGTCGAGGCGAGCGTCGGGCACATCCGCGACCTTCCCAACGGCGCCGCGGAGGTGCCCGAGAAGTACACCGGTGAGGTCCGCCGCCTCGGTGTGGACGTAGAACACGACTTCCAGCCGATCTATGTCGTCAACGCCGACAAGAAGGCCCAGGTCAAGAAGCTCAAGGACCTGCTGAAGGAGTCCGACGAGCTGTTCCTCGCCACCGATGAGGACCGGGAGGGCGAGGCGATCGCCTGGCACCTCCAGGAGGTTCTGAAGCCGAAGATCCCGGTCAAGCGGATGGTGTTCCACGAGATCACCAAGGACGCGATCCGCGCGGCCGTCGCCAACCCGCGCCAGCTCAACCAGAAGCTGGTCGACGCCCAGGAGACCCGCCGCATCCTCGACCGCCTCTACGGCTACGAGGTCTCCCCGGTCCTGTGGAAGAAGGTCATGCCCCGGCTGTCGGCCGGCCGCGTGCAGTCCGTCGCCACCCGGCTCGTCGTGGAGCGGGAACGCGAGCGCATCGCCTTCCGCTCCGCCGAGTACTGGGACCTGACGGGCACCTTCTCGACCGGCCGCGCGGGGGACCCGTCGGACCCGTCGTCGCTGGTCGCACGCCTCCAGACCGTCGACGGCAGGCGGATCGCGCAGGGCCGCGACTTCGACTCGGTGGGACAGCTCAAGAGCGCGGGCATCCTCCACCTCGACGAGGCGACCGCCCGCGGGCTCGCCGCCGCCCTGGAGAACGCCCGCTTCTCCGTGCGCTCCGTCGAGTCCAAGCCGTACCGCCGCTCGCCGTACGCCCCGTTCCGTACGACGACGCTCCAGCAGGAGGCCAGCCGCAAGCTGGGCTTCGGCGCGAAGGCCACGATGCAGATCGCGCAGAAGCTGTACGAGAACGGCTACATCACGTACATGCGTACGGACTCCACGACGCTGAGCGAGACCGCGATCTCCGCGGCCCGCGCCCAGGTCACGCAGCTGTACGGCGCCGACTACCTGCCGCCGCAGCCGCGTACGTACGCCGCCAAGGTCAAGAACGCGCAGGAGGCCCACGAGGCCATCCGTCCGTCGGGTGATCGTTTCCGCACGCCCGCGGAGACCGGTCTGACCGGCGACCAGTTCAAGCTCTACGAACTGATCTGGAAGCGCACCGTCGCCTCCCAGATGAAGGACGCCATCGGCAACAGCGTCACGGTGAAGATCGGCGGCACCGCCGCCGACGGCCGGGACGTCGAGTTCAGCGCGTCCGGCAAGACGATCACCTTCCACGGCTTCCTGAAGGCCTATGTCGAGGGTGCCGACGACCCGAACGCCGAGCTGGACGACCGCGAGCGCCGGCTGCCGCAGGTCGCCGAGGGCGACGCGCTGTCCGCCGAGCGGATCACGGCCGACGGGCACTCCACCAAGGCCCCGGCCCGGTACACCGAGGCCAGCCTGGTCAAGGAGCTGGAGGAGCGCGAGATCGGCCGCCCGTCGACGTACGCGTCGATCATCGGCACGATCCTGGACCGCGGCTACGTCTTCAAGAAGGGCACGGCCCTGGTGCCGTCCTTCCTGTCCTTCGCCGTGGTCAACCTCCTGGAGAAGCACTTCGGGCGGCTCGTCGACTACGACTTCACCGCCAAGATGGAGGACGACCTCGACCGGATCGCCGCCGGTGAGGCCAAGGCCGTGCCGTGGCTGAAGCGCTTCTACTTCGGCGAGGGCCGCGACGGCGTCGGCAGCGCGGCCGAGGCGGGCAACGGCGACGGGGACCACCTCGGCGGCCTCAAGGAACTGGTGACCGACCTGGGCGCGATCGACGCCCGCGAGGTCTCCTCGTTCCCGGTGGGCAACGGCATCGTGCTCCGCGTCGGCCGCTACGGGCCGTACATCGAGCGCGGGGAGAAGGACACCGAGGAGCACCAGCGCGCCGACATCCCGGACGACCTGGCCCCGGACGAGCTGACCGTCGAGCTGGCCGAGGAACTGCTGGCCAAGCCGAGCGGTGACTTCGAGCTGGGCACCGATCCGGAGACGGGCCACCAGATCGTCGCCAAGGCCGGCCGCTACGGCCCGTACGTCACGGAGGTGCTGCCCGAAGGCACCCCCAAGACCGGCAAGAACGCGGTCAAGCCGCGGACGGCCTCGCTGTTCAAGTCCATGTCGCTCGACACGGTGACGCTCGAGGACGCGCTGAAGCTGATGTCGCTGCCGCGGGTCGTCGGCACGGACGCCGACGGCGTGGAGATCACCGCGCAGAACGGCCGCTACGGCCCGTATCTGAAGAAGGGCACGGACTCGCGTTCGCTGCAGTCCGAGGATCAGCTCTTCACGATCACGCTGGAGGAGGCCCAGGCGATCTATGCCCAGCCCAAGCAGCGGGGCCGGGCCGCCGCCAAGCCGCCGCTGAAGGAGCTGGGCGAGGACCCGGTCTCCGGAAAGCCGGTCGTGGTCAAGGACGGCCGGTTCGGCCCGTACGTCACCGACGGCGAGACGAACGCGACCCTCCGCTCCGGCGACAGCGTCGAGACGATCACCCCTGAGCGCGGGTTCGAGCTGCTCGCCGAGAAGCGCGCCAAGGGCCCGGCCAAGAAGACCGCGAAGAAGGCTCCGGCCAAGAAGAGCGCTCCGGCGGCGAAGAAGACCGCCGCCAAGAAGACGGCCGCCAAGAAGACGACGGCCGCCGCGAAGAAGACGACCGCCAAGAAGACGGCCACGAAGAAGGCGGCCGCCTCCAAGGCGACGGCTTCCGGGGCGGAGGACTGAGCGGAGGAATCCGGCTCCGTCAAGGGGTGCCGGCCGTTGTCAGGGGCCGTTCGTGGCGTCCCTGACCGTCCTGCCGGCCCCTGCGGCCTCGTACCCGGCCGCGTACTCGGCTTCGCGCCCGGCTTCGCTCGGCGCTTCGCGCAATGAACGTCCGCCCCGGTGCCCGCGTGGTGCCGGGGCGGACGCGCGTGCGGACACGCGAGGTGTGGTGTCAGCGGCTGCGGATAGGCTGAACGCATGACGCGAGCCGAGCAGCCAACGGCCCACCCCACAGCCCCGGACGACGCCCTGGTCGCGGACTCCCGCGAGCGCGCCGTCCGTTCCCTGCTGCGCCGACCGCAGCTGAGGCGCCTGTGGAGCGCGCAGCTGGTGAGCGGTGTCGGCGACACCCTGTCCCTTCTCGTCCTCGTCGTGCTGGTCCTCCAGGCGGCGATCACCGAGGACGCCTTCGGCGGCGGCTACCGAGGCGTGGCGTTCGCAGTGGCGACGGTCTTCGCCGCCCGCGTCCTCGCCACGCTGCTGTTCGGCGCCGTCCTCCTCGGCCCGCTGACCACGCTCACCGGCGAGGAAGGCCCGCTCGACCGCCGCTGGGCCATGGTCGGCGCCGACGGTCTGCGCGCCGCGCTGCTGATCGTCGCGCCCCTGTGGATCGACTGGACCCCGGGCGACGCCCTCACCGTCCTGCTGGTCACCGCCTTCGTCACCGGCGTCGCCGAGCGGCTGTGGACGGTGTGCCGGGAGAGCGCCGCCCCCGCCCTGCTGCCGGCCCCGCCCCCCGAGGGCGCGACCGTGCGGCCGCTGCCGGACCACCTGGACGCCCTGCGCCGTCTGGCGCTGCGCACCACCTTCCTCGCGGTCCCGCTGGCCGCCGCCGCCCTGATCGTCGCCGCCCTGCTGAACAACCTGCTGGGCACCGGCGTGGCCTGGTTCGACCAGCACCAGGCGGCCCTCGCGTCCTATCTGGCCGCGGGCCTGTTCGCCGCCTCCCTGTCCGTGCTGACGTCCCTCGAGGTACCCGGCACGCGCACCCCGCGCGCCCGGTCCCCGCTGGAGGGCCTGCGCCGGCCGCGCACCGGCACCGGCGTCGACAAGGGCCGCACGGGCGCCGCCCCGCTGCTGGTCCCGGCCTGCGCCGGGGTCGCCGGGGCGATCGCCGCGGCCGTCTCGGTGTGCGTGCTGCACGCCAGGGACCTCGGCGGCGGCCCGGTGCTCTACGGCCTGCTGGTGCTGGGCCTGACCGGCGGTGTCGCCGCCGGCATCCGGACCGCCCCCGCCCTGCTGCCCTCCCTGTCCCGCCGCCGCCTGCTGGCCCTGGCGATCGCCGTCACCGGCATCGCGCTGCTGGCCGCCGGGCTGGTCCCGGACGTCACCACGGTCCTGCTGATCGTCACGCTGGCCGGTGCCGCCGCGGGCGTCGCCGCGAACACCGGGCACACCCTGCTCGACCAGGAGACCGAGGACCACCGCCGGGCGCGCACCACCGAGCACCTGCACGCCGTGGTCCGCGTCTTCATAGCGCTCGGTGTGCTGATCGCGCCGCTGTTCGCGGCGCTGATCGGCCCGCACCGGCTGGAGAACGGCAAGTTCGTCTTCGCGCACGGCGGTGCCGCCTTCACGCTGATGCTCGTCGGCGCGCTGCTGCTGCCGGTCGCCGCGCTGGTGCTCGCCAAGGCCGACGACCGCTCCGGTGTGCCGCTGCGCCAGGACCTGAAGGACGCGCTGCTCGGCGGCGACGACCCGGTCACGGCACCGGCGTCCAACGGTTTCTTCATCGCCCTGGAGGGCGGCGACGGCGCCGGCAAGTCCACCCAGGCCGAGGCGCTCGCCGAGTGGATCCGCGCCAAGGGCCACGAGGTCGTGGTCACCCGCGAACCCGGCGCGACCCCGGTGGGCAAGCGGCTGCGCTCGATCCTGCTGGACGTGTCCTCGGCCGGCCTGTCGCACCGCGCGGAGGCGCTGCTGTACGCCGCCGACCGCGCCGAGCACGTCGACACGGTCGTACGGCCCGCCCTGGAGCGCGGCGCGGTCGTCATCTCCGACCGCTACATCGACTCCTCCGTCGCCTACCAGGGCGCCGGCCGGGACCTGTCCCCGACCGAGGTCGCCCGCATCAACCGCTGGGCCACCGACGGTCTGGTCCCGCACCTCACCGTCCTGCTGGACGTCTCCCCGGAGACCGCCCGCGAGCGGTTCACCGAGGCGCCGGACCGCCTGGAGTCGGAGCCGGCCGAGTTCCACGCGCGCGTGCGGGCCGGTTTCCTCACGCTGGCCGCGTCCGATCCCGGCCGCTATCTGGTGGTGGACGCCGGACAGGAACCGGAGGCCGTCACCACCGTGATCCGGCACCGGCTGGACACCGTGCTGCCGCTCTCCGAGGCCGAGATCAAGGCTCAGGAAGAGGCCCGGCGCAAGGCCGAGGAGGAGGCGCGGCGCAAGGCCGAGGAAGAGGCCGCCCGCAAGGCGGAGGAGGAGCGCCTGGAGCGTGAGCGCCAGGAGCAGCTCGCCCGCCTGCGCGCCGAGGAGGAGGAGCGCAAGCGGCGCGAGCTGGAGGAGGCACAGCGCCGCGAGGCCGAGCGGCAGGCGGAGGAGGCCCGGCAGCGGGCCGAGGAAGCGGCCCGGCGGGCGGAGGAGGAGCGGCAGCGGCTGCTCGCCGAGGAGAAGGCGCGCGCCGAGGCCGAGGCCCGCCGCAGGGCGGAGGAGGAGCGGCGCCGCAAGCAGGCCGAGGAGGAGGCCCGGCTGCGCGCCGAGGAAGAGGCCAGGCAGGCCCGGCTGCGCGCCGAGGAGGAAGCCCGGCAGGCGAAGCTGCGTGCCGAGGAGGAAGCCCGGCGACTGGAGGCGCAGCGCAAGGCCGAGGAGGCGCTGCTGCGTGCCGAGGAGGCCCGCCGGCAGGCCGCCGAGGCCGCTGCGGCGGCCGACGCGGCGGCCCGCAGGCCCAGCACGCCGCTTCCGGCGGTCCCGGGCGTGGCGCCCGACGCGGCCGAGGACACCTTCGGTGTCCCGGATGCCTCGCGCGCCGAGGAGACCGTCCCGACCCCGGTGGTGTCCCCGGACGCCCGGACCCCGGACACGGCGGGACGCGGCACGGTCCCGGGCCGTACGGACCGGGACCGTACGAGCGGACCGGCCACGGACGACACGACGGTGCTGCGACCGGTGCGCGAGGAGCGCGACCGCCGTGCCGGCGCCGTCCGGGGCCCCCTCCCGGACTCCGAGGTGACCGCCGAGCTGCCGCAGCCGCCGGTGTCCTCCGGCCCGGGCGAGGACACGGCGGTGCTGCCGCAGGTGCCTCCGGGCGCGGCGGACGAGACGGCCGTACTGCCGCCGGTGTCCGACGGACCGGCCGACGCGCCGACGGCAGGCTCCGGGCCGGGCGAGGAGACGGCGGTGCTGCCGCAGGTGCCGCCCGTACGGAGCGACGACCCGGCGGACCGGGTGCCGCCCGGCTTCTTCCGGGACGAGCGCCCCGCCGCGAGCCCCGACGGCTCCGAGGCACGTACGCGTGAGATGCCCCAGCTCGGTGCCGACGGCACGCCCCGCCGCCCGCGCCCCGACTGGGCCGAGGAGACCCCGCTGGACGACCTGCCGTCGCTGGCCGACGAACTGCTCGGGTCGTACGACGAGGGGGAGTACGGCGAGCGCGGCTACAGCGGCGGGAGCGAGGAGCGGGGCGGCCGGGGCCGGGGCCGGCGGGGCTGACCCGGGGTCGTCTCCGCGAGACCCCGGCCGGGGCTCTGCCCTCCTGTGGCCCCGCCCCCGCGGCCTTCGCGGGCACCCGTTGTCAGTGCCCGCCCGCACAATGGGTTCCGGAACGCGGAATGTGGACGGAAGGGCGGCGTGACCCATGACCGTGTGGGACGACCTCGTCGGACAGGAGAAGGTGAGCGCGGTGCTCGGTGCGGCCGCGCGGGACGCCGACGCCCTGGTCACCGCCGTCTCGGCCGACCGGCCGCTGCCCGAGGCGTCGAAGATGACCCACGCCTGGCTGTTCACGGGCCCGCCCGGCGCGGGCCGGAACCAGGCGGCCAGGGCCTTCGCGGCGGCCCTGCAGTGCGTGAGCCCGGACCGGGCGCTCGGCGGCGCCCCCGGCTGCGGCTTCTGCGACGGCTGCCACACGGCGCTGCTCGGCACCCACGCGGACGTCACGACGGTCGCCGCGGTCGGCGCCGAGATCCTGGTCAAGGACATGCGGGACACGGTCCGCAAGTCGTTCACCGCCCCGGCGAACGGCCGTTGGCAGATCATCCTGGTCGAGGACGCCGAGCGGCTGAACGAGAAGTCGGCCAACGCCGTCCTCAAGGCCGTGGAGGAGCCCGCCCCGCGCACGGTCTGGCTGCTGTGCGCCCCCTCCATCGAGGACGTCCTGCCCACCATCCGCTCCCGCTGCCGCCACCTGAACCTGCGCACACCGTCCGTCGACGCGGTCGCCGACATGCTCGTCCGGCGCGACGGCATCGAGCCCGGGGTCGCCGCGTCCGTCGCCCGCGCCACCCAGGGCCATGTCGACCGGGCCCGCCGGCTGGCCACCGACCCGGCGGCCCGCGAGCGCCGCGCCGCCGTGCTGAAGCTGCCGTTGCGGCTGGACGAGGTGGGCGCCTGCCTCAAGGCCGCCCAGGAACTGGTCGACGCGGCGGCGGAGGACGCCAAGCAGCTCGCCGAGGAGATGGACGGCAAGGAGACCGAGGAGCTGAAGGCGGCGCTCGGCGCGGCCCAGGGCGGCCGGCTGCCGCGCGGCACGGCGGGGGTGATGAAGGACCTGGAGGACATGCAGAAGCGCCGCAGAACCCGCACCCAGCGCGACAGCCTGGACGTGGCACTCGGCGACCTCACCGCCTTCTACCGCGACGTCCTCGCCCTCCAGCTCGGCACACGCGTGGCGATCGCCAACGCCGACGCCGAGGACGCCCTGGAACGGCTGGCGCGCGGCAGCACCCCCGAGTCCACGCTCCGCCGCATCGAGGCGATCTCCGCGTGCCGTGAGGCCCTGGACCGCAACGTGGCCCCGCTGCTGGCGGTGGAGGCGATGACCATGGCACTGCGGGCGGGGTGAGACGGGGGCGCCGCGGGACCGACGCCCGGCGACGGTGGGCCGAGGGCGGGCACCCACCGGTCCGGGCGACGCGGGGGTCCCCCGTATGTCCCCCGTAGGAGGCACAATGCCCACCTAGCGCACCGGTGTCGTCGCACAGCGTTACGCTCGCCTGATGCGAACCAGGCCATCTCCCCGTACCCGCGGCCCCCGCCGCGCCCACCGGATCCGCGGCGCCCGCCCCCGGACGGCGGCCCGTCTCACGGCCGCTCTCCTCACGGCCGCCGCGCTGCTGGTGTCCGCCTGCTCGTCCGGGAACCGGGCCGCGTCGGCCGGCCAGACGGTGCAGGCGGCGCTCGCCGCGCTGCCGCGGACGACGCCGGCGGCGCTCACGCCGTACTACAGCCAGCGGCTGCGCTGGCGCGAGTGCGGTGTCCCCGGATTCGAGTGCGCGACGATGAAGGCCCCGCTGGACTACGCCAGCCCCGGCGCGGGCACCGTCCGGCTCGCCGTCGCCCGCAAGAAGGCCACCGGCGCGTCCGGGCGGCTGGGCTCGCTGCTGGTCAACCCGGGCGGCCCGGGCGGCTCGGCGGTGGCGTACCTCCAGCAGTACGCGGGTCTCGGCTACCCGGCGCGGATCCGCGCCCGCTACGACATGGTGGCGATGGACCCGCGGGGCGTCGCCCGCAGCGAGCCCGTCA
This sequence comes from Streptomyces sp. NPDC038707, assembly GCF_040636485.1. Taxonomy (NCBI): domain Bacteria; kingdom Bacillati; phylum Actinomycetota; class Actinomycetes; order Kitasatosporales; family Streptomycetaceae; genus Streptomyces; species Streptomyces sp. NPDC038707. Next base: position 32,503 of record NZ_JBEZUP010000036.1, on the reverse strand, counting down.
CCTGCCTGGACGGGCGGCAGATGGACGCGTACACGCAGACGGACCTGACGCCCGACGACCGGCGGGAGCGGGACGCGCTGGTCGCGGCGGACCGGAGGTTCGCGGAGAGCTGCGGGGCCCACTCGGCGCGGCTGCTGCGGCACGTCTCCACGGTGGAGGCGGCCCGGGACATGGACATCCTGCGGTCGGTGCTCGGGGACCGGAGGCTGAACTACGTCGGGGCGTCGTACGGCACGTTCCTCGGGGCGACCTACGCGGGGCTGTTCCCCGAACGGGTCGGCCGGATCGTGCTGGACGGCGCCATGGACCCGTCCCTGGACGCCCGCAGGCTGAACCTGGACCAGACGGCGGGCTTCGAGACGGCGTTCCAGACGTTCGCGAAGGACTGCGTACGACGGTCCGACTGCCCGCTCGGCGGCCGGGGCACCTCGCCCGCGCGGGTCGGCGACCGCCTGCGGGCGTTCTTCCGCGAGCTGGACGCCCGCCCGCTGCCGGCGCGCGACAAGGCCGGCCGCAGGCTGGGGGAGGCGCTGGCCATGACCGGGGTGATCGCGTCGATGTACGACGAGGCGTCCTGGCCGCAGTTGCGCGAGGCGCTGACCTCGGCGATCAGGAAGCGTGACGGGGCGGCCCTGCTGTCCCTCTCGGACGCGTACTACGAACGGGGCGCCGACGGCCACTACAGCAACCTGATGATGGCCAACGCCGCCGTGAACTGCCTGGACCTCCCGTCGGCCTTCGCCGGCCCCGAGGAGGTCGAGAAGGCGCTGCCCGCGTTCGAGAAGGCGTCCCCGGTCTTCGGACCCGGCCTGGCCTGGGCCTCGCTGAACTGCGCGTACTGGCCGGTGCGGGCCACGGGCGAGCCGCACCGCATCGAGGCGAAGGGGGCGGCGCCGATCGTGGTGGTCGGCACGGTCCGCGATCCGGCGACGCCCTACCGCTGGGCCCGCTCCCTGGCCGGCCAGCTCTCCTCGGCCCGCCTGCTGACCTACGACGGCGACGGCCACACGGCGTACGGGCGCGGCAGCGGCTGCATCGACACGGCGGTCGACACCTACCTCCTGCGGGGCACCCCGCCGCCCGGCGGAAAGCGCTGCTCATAACCCCTCCCACCCACCCCGGGACCCTCTCTCCGGGGTGGGTACGAGCACCTCCGGAAACTGTGTAGACTTACCGTCGTTGCCGATCGCACCATGGTGCGGGCAGCGCGCCGCTTTAGCTCAGATGGCCAGAGCAACGCACTCGTAATGCGTAGGTCTCGGGTTCGAATCCCGAAAGCGGCTCCGGCAGAGGCCAGGTCACATAGCCCGTGACCTGGCCTTTTGTGTTGCTCGGGGCATGACGCGCTACACGGCCGGGGTGCCGCGAGATGGCTTGCGTGAGCGATGCGTGAGCGGAACGGTCCGGTGCCCTACTTCTTGGGCTTCTTCCGCTTGCCCTTCTTCTTGGCCCTGGCCTCGGCTTTCGCCTTGTCCTTGGCCTTCTTGGCGGCCTTGCTGGCATCCTCCGCCGCGGTCTTCCGCTGAAGCGGGACCAGCTTGGCGGTGGCCTCGGCGGCACTCTTGCCGACGTGAGGGAGGACGCTCTGGTAAATGTCCCGCGTAATGCGGGTGTCGCTGTGCCCGAGGGTGTCCGACACGATCTTGATGTCGATGTCGGCGGCGAGCATGAGCGTGGCCGCGCCATGGCGGAGGTCGTGCAGCCGGATCGGCGGGAGGCCGGAGGCCGCGACGAGCCGCTCGAAGAGATCGGTGACCTTTCCAGGGTGCAGCCAGGAGCCGTCTTCCTGGGTGAAGGCGAGGCCCGTCTCAACCCACGCCGACCCCCATTCCTCGCGGTCCGCCTCCTGCTGCTTGCGGTGCCGCTCCAGCACGCCCACCGTGTCGTCATCCAGGGCCACGACGCGGAATCCACTGTCGGTCTTCGGCTCGGATGCCTCGACTTCCCAGCCATCTTGGACGAGTTGGCCCGTGACCGTGAGGGAGTGTCGGTCGAGGTTAGTCTCCGACCAGGGCTGGCCGCATGCCTCACCGCGACGCAGGCCGCGGAAGGCGATCAGGTGCCACATGGCGTAGAGCCGGTCTGTGGCGACGAAGTCGAGGAAGGCGCCGGTCTGTTCCGGCGTCCAGACCATGACCGGGGAGGGCTTCTCGCCGGTCTGCTGCCACCGGGTGACCCGCTCGTCCGTCCACACCAGAGCCTTCGGCTTGCGGACGGAATCGATCTCGACGTGGGCCGCCGGGTTGAATGTGATGATCTGCTGGCCGATTGCGTCGTTCAGGGCAGCGCGCAGCGTGGCCTTTATGTGCTGGCGCGTGGACGGCCCAGTTACGCGGCGGAAGGGCGGCATCGCGTCGATCGCCGCCTTCATGGCCTTGCGGCGGGCGCGGTTCTCCGCGCCCTTCCAGGGCACGGTCGCCAACTCCTCGACCGCCGCACGCCGCTGGGCGTTCTGCTCCAGGATCTCGGCGTTGGCGTCGGTGATGGCGGTGAACATCTCGCTGAGGTGGCTCACGCGCAGCCGATCGAGGCGCCGGTCGCCGATGTGGGGCTTGAGGTGCACGCGGACGTCGGTCTCGTAGCGGCTGATGCCCGACTTCCGGATGCGCTTACCCGCGAGCCACCGGTCCAGCCACTCGCCCAGGGTGAGGCTGCCCACGAGGTCCTGGCCGGCGTTGAGGCGACGCCTTGTCTCCTCCACGTCGGGGAGGGGCAGTTTGTCGCTGCATACCTCGGACAGCATCTCGGCGATCAGCCGGACGCCTTCAGGGTCGTCCGACTCGGCGAGCCCCAGGAGGGCGCGTACGTGATCGAGATCGGCCTGGGCCGCCTTGAGGCTGGGGTACCCACCACGGGCGAAGGAGCGCCGACTGCCGTCCTCATGGGGTGGCAGCTCCTGGCGTATGGAGTAGGTGCAGTGGTTCCTGCTGTTGCGCTTCGGGCAGGAGGAGCCGAGTTCCTTGCCGGTCTTCGGGTCGCGGCACGAGCAGCGGCGGTAGGTGGAGCCCTTCAATGGCGTTCCTCCAGGGTGGTGTTGGTGGCGGGTTCGGGCGGGTCGACATCGCCCAGTGCGGGTGGCAGGTCTGGCGGGGTGGCTCCGTCGTCGCGGAGGTCCCGGCGGAGGTGGCGGAGGCTGTACTTGGCGGAGATGGCCTGGTCGGCGTACTCGGTCCGCTTGCGCTCGGCTTCTTCCTGTTGGGCGCGGCTGGTTGCCGTCTTGGCGGCGAAGCGTGCCCGATCTTCCTCTTCGAGCGCGGCGAGTGCGGTGCGTACGAGGCTGGCGTGAAGTTCGAAGTCGGGGACCAGGCCCGCGTCGTACATGGGTACGTCCTGCTCGCCGGTGAAGCGCCGTAGGGCGTCCCAGGTGGGTACGAGGTCCTGGAACGGGAGTTCCTGGGTCCGGTCGACGTACCCGACCGGGAAGATCAGGCAGACCGGGTACGTCTCCAGGGCGGCGGCCAGGACCATGACGTCCACCAGCGGGAGGTTGGCTCGGCGTCCGGATTCCATGTTGGCGATCACGTTGCGCGGGATGGGATGCCCGAGTTGCTCGCACTGGTCCGCCAGGTCCTGCGCGCTCCACCCCATCTCCTTCCTTCTCCGCCGGACTTCGCCAGCCACGTTGGCTTTGATCCGATCTGCCCACTCCGGGAAGTCGTCTTCTTCATCATCGAGATCGTGTTGTGTCATGAAGACACATTAGCTTGCGCATCCTGGTTGGCAGACGCCTGGAGCCGGACGTGATGGGCACGTTCGCCGTGGGCTGTACCGAGAGAGGTGCTGCATGCGCGAAAACGCGATGGCCGGCCAGTCGAAGGGGATGAGCCGGGAGGAGCTGCTGGCCCTTCCTGCTGCTGTTGACCTGGACACGGGCAACCGTGCTCTGGGGCTCGGGCGGAGCAAGGGTTATGAGCTGGCCAAGCGGGGTGAGTACCCGTGCAAGGTCCTGCGCCTGGGCAAGGCGTACCGGGTGGTGACCGCGGATCTGTTGAACCTGCTGGGTCTGGCCGCGTGAGCGCGAGGCACCGTAGCAGGCCGTTCTGCGCTGAGCTGACACAGGAACGCTGGACTGTTGCCGGGCGTGGACGTACGGTCCGTGTTCCCTCGCGATGGCCTGGTGCCCGCGAGAAGGGGACGGGCCCCCGGCGGCGCAACGCCGGAGGCCCCAGCAACCCCGAACGGCCCGTCAAGAACCAACCCGGCGGTCAGGGCGCGCAAGCCCGCGGCCGCCAGACGAGGAGCTGCCCCGTGGAACATGCGGGAGCCGAGCCCTATTCCGAACCCAACAAGCCTTCGTGGCCGCCCGTTGCCGTACCCGGCCGACCTGACCACAGCACAGGTGAGGCCGCCGTGGTCCCCGATGACGGTGATCTGGATCCGATCCCGGCGGATCAGCCCGACGAGGTGAAGTCGGACGCAGAACCGGCGCATGGCTCCGAGCTGCTGGACGAGCTGCGTGCGCAGATAGCGAAGTTCGTGATCCTGCCGTCGCCGGAGGCGCTGGACGCGGTCGCGCTGTGGGTGGCGGCGACGCATCTGCAGCCCGCGTGGCAGCACGCGCCGCGTCTGGCGGTGGTGGGGCCGGCGAAGCGGTGCGGCAAGTCGCGGCTGCTGGACGTGCTGACCGAGACGGTGCACGAGCCGATGCTCACCATCAACACCACGCCTGCGGCGGTGTTCCGGTCGATCACCGAGGAGCCGCCCACGCTCCTGGTGGACGAGGCGGACACGATCTTCGGCACGCCGAAGCAGGCGGAGAAGAACGAGGAGATGCGTGGTCTGCTCAACGCCGGGCACCAGCGCAACCGGTACGTCACCCGTGTCGTCGGCAACGACCACACGCCGCATCGGTTCGCCACCTTCGCCATGGCAGCCCTAGCCGGGATCGGCGATCTGCCCGACACGATCATGGACCGGTCCGTGGTCATCCGCATGCGCCGCCGGGCCGAGGGAGAGAGCGTCAAGCCCTTCCGCTCCCGCCGCGACACCCCGGCCCTCCACGACCTGCGCGACCGCATTGCCGCTTGGGCCCGGCCACTACTCGATGAGGCCGCCGATCTGGAACCGGCGATGCCAGTGGAGGACCGGGCCGCCGACACCTGGGAACCCCTGGTGATCGTCGCCGATCTCGCCGCCGGGCCCTGGCCCCGCCTCGCTCGTGCGGCGTGCGCGCAGATGGTCACGGCCGAAGCGGCGGCCGAGGAGGACCATCCCAGCTCAGCGCGGATCCTGGCCGACATCCGCCGGGTCTTCGTCGCCCAGCGCGAGGTCGACAGCCTCTCCACGGACGAACTCCTGCACCACCTGCGCCAGGACCTGGAAGGCCCGTGGGCGGAATGGGGTCGCAACGGACTGAGCCCGCGTGACCTCGGCTCGCTGCTACGCGACTTCGACATCAGGCCCAGCAACGTCCGCCTCGCCGATGGCACCCAGCGCAAGGGCTACACGCGCAACAAGTTCCTCGACGCGTGGCGCCGCTACTGCCCGACCGTCCACCCGGTCGACACCGGCACCGCCAGCAGCGAGGGCTGAGGCCCCGCCCCCCGGTTGCCGTCCTTGCCGTCCCTGCCGTAACTCCGCAGGTCAAACGGCATGCGGGCAAGACGGCCGCCGGGGCCAAGACGGCAACACGATCACGACCGGCGGGCTGTCAGCCGGGACATCGCCCACATCCGTCTTGTGCCGTCCTACGCGTCCATGCCGTATCGCCGCAGGTCACGGCGCATGCGTGCAGGACGGCAGCCGAATGCGATCCGTCCACGGCCACCGAGCCTCAGCCCTCACCGAATCGCGGGCGATCAAGACGTCGGCAGCACCGCCAAGACGGAACGCCGGCCCTCATGCCGTACCGGCCCTGACCTGCGCTTGCAACGGCCAAGACGGCAAAGACGGATCACACCACCAACCCCCAGGAGCATCCCGCTTGACCACCCTCTCCACACCCACCCGGGCAACGGCTCTGGTGAAGGGCGGCCGATGATGACCAAACAAGCCACCGAGCGGTACGCGCTCGTCGCGGCCGGAGTCGTCATCGTGGCCCTCACCGCCGGAGCGTTCTGGCTCTCGTACGCGCACCTGGCCGAGGTCGCAGGACAGCACGGGCTGGGAAGTTCACCAGTACGCCGCTGGACCTGGCCGGCGACCCTGGACGCGTTCATCGTCGCGGGCGAACTGCTCATGCTCCGCGCGGGCCTGCACCGGGTCACCGACGGCTGGGCGATCACCCTTACGGCCACCGGGTCGGTCGGCTCCATCGCGCTCAACGTGGCCGGGGTCAGCGGCACGGGCGGCGCCAGCCCTGTGCCTCTGCTCGACTACGTGGTCGCCGCTGTTCCCCCGACCGCCGCGCTGCTGGCCTTCGGTGTCCTGATGCGGCAGATCCACCAGCTCGTCGACCAACCCGCGGGCCACCCGGACACCGTTGCAGCCCGGCCACCGGAACCACCGGCAAGCGCGTCCGCCTCGCCCATCGAGTCGCTGGACGCCAGTTCCGCCCAGCCGCCGGAACCGCCTCCCCAGGTTTCGGAGAGCAAGCCGCGTGGCGGCCGTCCGCCCACCGCCACGCTCGAGGAACTCGTGGAGATCGGGCGGATCGCGGCCGCCGAGAAGGGGAAGCTCACCCGGGCCATTCTCCGAACGGCCGTTGAAGACAAGGGGCTGGCGATCGGCAGCGAGCGCCAGACCGACGTGATGAACATCCTCCGGCCTGAACTCGAAGTCGCCGCGGATACCGGTCCCGGCAGCGGCTGACCGCCCGCTCCAGCGGGTGACCGGAACCCCTTCCGGTCACCCCGCCAGCCGGTCACCGCCTCACTCGCCGCCTGCTCATCCACACCTGTGGACGGGTCGGTGGCCGCCCACTCTTCGCCAGACCTGCCCGCTGACCTGCCTGCCCTCCCTGCCCCGTCCGGAGAACCGCCCATGACGCACGACCCGCACCGCCCCGACCACACCCTCGACGAGCCGCTGCATGAGGCGAAGTCACCTACGCTGCTGGGGCGTCTACGGAAGGCGTTCGGACGTCCGGCCCCTGGCGGAGCCAGTAGTACCCCGAGTCCGACTCAGGGCCGGACTTCGGGGATCTCCGCCCCGGGGGTGGCGGAGACGGCCCAGCGCCAGGGGGCGCCGGACCAGAGGGTCGGTGCCGAGGGCGGCCCCGACCCGGACACACTCCATGCCATCCAGCGTGAAGTTCTTTACTCCGTCCGCGCCGCCGAGACCCCCGCCAGCGAACCCGCCGTGCAGAGCGTGCAGCCCACGATCCGCCGCTTCACCGGCACCAAGCGCGTCGTCCGCGTCGGCCCCCTGCGCTTCACCGGCGACGAGCACACGCAGCTTCAGGAGGCAGCCGCCGAGCACGGCTACAAAGGCGACTCCGGCTTCGCCGCCGATATCGTCCTTGCCTTCGTCACCGGCCGGTTCACCGCCAACCTGCCCTTGTCCGAGGACCGCCGCCGCACGCACATTTTCCGCGCCCAGGTCCTGCGCCAGCTCAACCGGATCGGCGTCAACGTCAACCAGATCGCCCGTGCCCTCAACAGCGACCACACTCCACCCGACATCCGCCAGCGCCTGACCGAACTCCACCACCTGCTGGAGCTGATCGCCGAAGCCCTGTGGCAACCCGTTGATCCGGAGACGGAGGCGTCCGCGTGATCGCCGCCATCAAACCGGCCGGGTCCAACACCCGCGGCCTGCTCGCCTACCTCTACGGACCCGGCCGCCGCGACGAGCACCTTGACCCGCACATCGTGGCGGGGTTCGCCCTGCTCGGCATGCCTGACCCCGGCCGCGACGAGAACGCCACACTGACCGAACTCGCCCGCTACCTGGATGAGCCCGTGCGGCTGCGTAACAGCGAGTTCGGCAAGAAGGTGACCGACCATGTCTGGCACTGCCCCGTCCGGGCCGCCCCCGAGGACCGCTACCTCTCCGACGCCGAGTTGGGCGAGATCGCCCAGCGCATTGTCCAGGCGGCTGGCATCGCCCCCGCGGGTGACGACCTGGCCTGCCGCTGGATCGCCGTACGCCACGCCGACGACCACATCCACATCCTCGCCACCACCGTTCGCGAAGACGGCCGCCGCCCCAAACTCCACGACAGCGGTATACGCGTCGGCGACACATGCCGCGAGATCGAGAAGGACTACGGGCTGCGCAGGCTCAAGAAGGGCGACCGCACTGGGGCCCGCCGACCCACCCAGGCCGAGATGCACAAGGCCCAACGCCTCGGCTGGGAACAGACCAGCCCCGAGTGGCTCCAGGACCGCATCCGCACCGCCATCCCCCATGTGACCAACGCCGAGGAATTCATCGCCTACCTGCAAGCCGACGGCATCGAGGTCAAGGCCAGGTGCGGCCCGTCAGGAGACCTCCTCGGCTACGCCGCCGGCCGCCCCGGCGACCTCAACAAGGGCGGCGAGCAGATCTTCTACCCCGGAGGCAAGATCGCCCCCGACCTCTCCCTGCCCAAAATCAAGGACCGCCTCGAATCCGGCAGGCCCGAAGAGCACCCCACCGCCCGCCGCAACCGCCCCAGCACCCCCTGGCATCAAGCCACCGACGCCCTCCACACCCTCCACACCAACCTCGCCGACGACACACATGCCCAAGCCCACATCACGGCTCTCGGCGAGCTGCTCGAAGCCACAGCCCAGAAGGCACCCGCCAACCTGCGCGCCGAACTCCAAGCCGCTTCCAAGGCGTTCGCCCGAGCCCAGCGTTCCCAGACCCGGGCCGAAGACCGAGCCGCCCACGCCATGCGCAGCGCGGCACGCGACATCGTCCACACCGCCACCGGCCCCGACGGCAGCGCTCTGGCCGCCCTGATCGCAGCCCTGGCATGGGCCGCCGTCGTCGCCGGGCGCTGGCACGAAGCGAAGAACCACGCTCACCAGGCCGACGCCGCCCGCCAGGCCGTCCAGCACCTTCAGACGGCCGCGGACCGCGCCCTCGCCCCGACACTCGCCGAACTCACAGCCTGCCCGCCCAGGGAGGAAGCCCGTCGCGTTCTGGTCGCCGACGTGCGAGCAGCCGTCCCCGACCACGCCGCGCGGATCCTCGCCGACCTGGCTTGGCCGGCGCTCGCCACCGTCCTCGCCGATGCCGAATCCTGCGGCCATCAACCCCACCAGCTCCTCAGGGAAGCCGCCGCCCAACGCGAGCTGACCACCGCCCGTCAACCCGCCCGAGTCCTGATCACCCGCATCCAGCACACCGGCCGCAACCCGGTACCCAACCGCCGTGCCGAAGCTGCCCGCCGCCGCTCGACCATCGCAGTCTCGGTCTCCCTCCAGCAGCCTCGAAACGGTCACCTTCCAGCGGTGACAACCTCTCCCACCGAAGCGCAGCACCGACAGCGCCGCTAGGCCGTTTCTGGCGGCTTTGTTGGGTGGATGGATCAGTACTTGGGCCGGGCCGGGCGGCTGCCGGAGGGGGCAGGCGAGCAGCCCGGCCAGGGCGTTGCACCTTGGCGGCAACCAGATCGCGAGGCACGGTGGGCTGTGGAATCCCCGCGCGAGAGCGCCGGACAGCCGTCGAGGGCGCAGGTCGACTGTCAGTGGGCTGGGCGAAACTGTGCCGGTGCTCGAAATGATCTGGAACGGGTTCTCGGTACTCCTGCGCGTGACGTTCGTTACCGGGCTGCTGGCACTTCTGGCATGGTCTCTGTCTGAACAACTGGACCGTGACGACAAGTTGCGAGTGCGCTGGTTTCTGAAGGCCATTGCTGATGCCCTGAAACCAGCAGCCGAGTGGGGTGCCACTGCCGCCAGGCGGCTCTACGGTCGGACGATACGGCGCCTGGAGGGCCGCTATCTGCAGTGGTGCAGACAGCGAACAACGCGTCATCTTGTCTGGGCACAGCGTGGATTCGGTCCCGAAGCCGACCAGCTGTTTCCGCTCTCCTTGCCGATACGGTCAGCGGTGTTGGCCTGGTACGAAGCGGCCCCCCTGGCACTGGCCGCTTACATGTTGAAGGCTTACGTCTTCCTGCGGGTGACACTGAACGCGGGGGCGCTGACAGCGGCGTTCATACGCTGGTCGACGCGGTTGTGGGAGCGGTCAGCGAACGTTCCCCGGCCCTGGTGGAGCCCTCCCGGGCCAGGAAATCACTCGGCAGCCCTGGTGAAGCATCAGGGTGAGGGAACCGGGCTATCGGATCTGGTAACAACCTTCGTAGCCGGTATCCGGGGTGATGCCGAGTGGGTGTGGCATAGGGCGGCACCGTACGTATCCGCGCTCGCCGACCCCGCCGACAAGCCCGTGAAGGCCGTGACCGGTGCCGCCGCCTGCGTCTTTGCAGCGGCGTTCCTGCTCGCCCTGCGGGCCTTCTTCGGCCTGTTCGGGTTCCGGCGAGGCCAGACCCCGCAGGAACAGCAGCACGCTCCACGGTTCGGCAACCCGATCCACCGCTGGCGCTGGGTGCGGTCGCTGTTGAGTCTGCGTGTCGGCTCTGCTCGCCGGACACGTCCGGTAGTGGTGCTGGTCAACTGCCTTGCCCAGGTGGGAGCTGCGCGGCAGTACTACAGGGCAGCGACGGACAACCATTGGGTGTTGGTGGCGCCTCGCGTGAACCTGTCTGCGGCTGAGCGGGTGGTGTGGTCAGCAGCACGAACCCGGCACACGTGGATCGGCCCCACCAGCCGCCACCAGCACCGGCGGCACGCGGGTGAAGTTGTCGGGGCCCTCCGTGCGGTCCAGGCCCGGCAGGACAATGAGGAGGACACGGGCAGGGTGTTCGAAGACATGGTCCACCTGCTGACCAAGATTGCCGAGCGGTATGCCCGCGGGCGCACGCTCGCCCTCTTGGACCCCGAGGACACAAACGGTGTGGAGGCGGCGGTGAATCGTGACTGGCTGCGCTTGCTTGTACTGGGCACAGTGATGACCGGCGCGGCCGTCGGCGCAGGTCTGTCGGAGATATCGGCGGCCGGTTCCACTCAGATCGTGGCCGTGGTCGGGGCGGTGGCTTGGGTCCTGCTGTACCGGGACCGGTTGTCGCCGTCGGATGTTCTGGACGTGATGCGGGGGCAGTCCCGCAAGTAGGGCTTGGCCGCCCGGTCCTGTTGTATACATCCATCGGCGGGGGACCGGCACAGAGGTCCCCCGCCGGTTGCTGCCTCGGTTAGATGCCGTTGGCGCCGGTCCTCTTCGCGATGAGCACGGCGATGACGCGGGCATGGTTGGCCATGGCGCGCAGGTGCTCTGATGGTGGTCGCTTTGCCGGGCGAGGCGGGTCGCACGGGGCGGCGCGGTTAGAGCCCAGGGCGACGAGCCAGGTGAAGCCGAGGACCGCGGGAATGAGCTGAGTGAGCACGGTGATCACGTAGGGGTCAAACGCTGCATACGCCCCGGGGCACAGTTGCTCTCGCCGTTCGTGGTGGCGAGGGCAACAGCGCTTCCTGCGGTTTGTCTGCGCTACGCGGCTTCGGCTTCACATGAAACGCCTGAGGCATCAGCTCGTGCGATGGGCAAGCGTGCTGCCCAAGCCAGGACCTCGACCAGGTGCTCGGCCAGCAGCCCGACGTGGGGATCAGGCTGGACAAGGGCGGTCGCCTGCCCACGGGCGGTGCGTTCCGTCGCCCATTCGTGGTCGAGGCCGGTGAAGTCGTCGTCGATCCAGATGGCGGGTGCGTCGCCGAGCCAGGTGTCGACGTGGTCGCGTTTCCACAGGTAGCCGTTGGGGTGGCTGGTCGTGATCTGCGGATGCGGGAGGTTGATGTACGGCAGATTCGGGAGGCCGAGGAGCGGGCCGATGATCGTGGTGGCGTCCTGGCGCCAGCTGGTGCACCAGACGGGGGTGACCAGGCCGGTCCGGATCACGTGCATGAGCAAGGGGCCGTGCGCAGGGTTGAGCCAGATGGCGACTGGGTCGTCGGCGGTCCGGCCAGTGGGCACGACGTCGTGGCGGGTGTGGGTCGCAGGGCTGGCCCCCTGCGCGTCCGGGAAGGGGATGAGGACGCCGTCGACGTCGAGAAGCAGGTAGGGCGGGCGCATCGGTTTCTCCCAAGGGAGCCGGGGCGGGGGTCAGAGCTTGCGCGCGGTGATCATCAGGGTGGTGGGCCAGCGGCCGTGACGGGCGTCGTGGAACTCCTGGGCCGAGGCGAGCCAGAGGCCCGCGCGGCCGAGGTGTTTCTCCCAGCGCTCGGCGTCGAAGTCCCAGCGGGCAATGGGTAGTCGGGTGCGGTCGGGGAGGGTGACGTAGTCGCGGCGGGGCCGGTCGTCGGTGGAGGGGCGTAGGCCACCGCGCTGGGGGTGGGGGACGGAGAAGGCGAGAGTGCGCCCGGGTTTGAGGTGCTGGGCGATGGCCGGGAGCAGAAGCTCGGGGGCTACGAGGCCGATGGCTCCGAAGACGGAGTAGATCGCGTCGAACTGCTCGTCGCAGGCTTGCAGGTAGTGCAGGGCGTGGCCGGCGACAAAGGTCAGGTTGTGCAGTCGGCCGTAGTGAGAGCGGGCTCGGCGGACCTGGAGGCCGACGAGGTCGACGCCGGTGACCTGGGCGCCGTAGCGGGTGGCGAGGTGGGCGGCGTTGTGACCGGGGCCGCAGCCGAGTTCCAGCAGCCGCTTGCGGCGCAGATCCGGGCCGAGGATTTCGGCGCCGGGGCCGCTGCCGGGCCGCGTGGTCCATTCCATGCGAGCGGGTACGGACAGCGGTTCGGCAGGGCTGGCTGTAGTGCGCTGGAGGGCGTGGACATACCACGGGGAAGCCTGGGCGAGCACGTCAGACCTCCAGGAGGTGGAGGACGTCGGTGAGGTGGCGGCGGACGGCCTTAATGTAGGCGGGGTCGGTGGCCGGGTCGTTGATCCAGCGGATGGACTGCTCCATGAACCACTCGACGGCCCACATGCGGTGCCAGCCCAGTGCCCACTTCTCAGCAGCCAGTCCGCCGCGTTCGGCAAGGGCGTCGGGCGTGCCGCCTTCGGCGACGTACGTCTCCAGGAAGACCCGCAGGCGCACGGGGTCAGGGGCGTCGAGGGTGCCGTGCCAGCTGGCGAGGTCGAGCAGGCCGGGGCCGGTGAAGGCGCGGGCGAAGTCCAGCAGCCGCCAGCCGTGTCGCCCGATATGGAGGCTGGTGGGGTGGAACTCGGAGTGCATCCAGCCGAACGGAGCCACCGTCGCACCGGCCGAGCGTGCCTCAGCGGCCTCGGCGATCCGGTCGAGAGCGTCCTCGACGTCGTCCGCGTCCCGCCACCGCTCGGCCTTCTGGCCGACCGAGGTGCTCCAATGCCTGGCTCGGCAGGTTACGCAGCCGCTCCTGGTCCAGGACCGGCAGGGCGGTGGCCGTGCGGGTGCCGTGCAGGACCACGGCAGCGGCAGCGCCGTCGAGGTCGTCGGCTTCGCGTACGGAATCGCCGAGATCCTCCAGCAGCATCCCGAGCCAGCCGTCCACCACTGCGGATGCGTGAACGGCAGGCACCGGGACACCGAGGGTGCGTGCCAGCCGGAGCGCCTGGTCCTCGCTGTCGAACGGCTTCTTGGCGTACTTGAAGATGGCGGTGGTGCCGTCGGTGAAGGTCAGGCGTTCGACGCCGGACATGGACCACACGCGCACCTCCTCCCGCACAGCAGCAGACCGGCCGGTGATGGTCAGGAGGTTGTCCAGGAGGTCGGCGTTGAGGGTCGTGTCCATAAGGGGGCTCCAGTGCGATTGAAGGCATCCGGGGCGGGCGAAGAGTGCCGGCCCGCCCCAGAGCCAGGGCTGTGGTGCTACGCGGCCGGGGTCACGCGGTGGGCGTAGATCTGCTCGATCCAGCCGGCCTTGAAGGCCGCGAGGTCGTCGCGGAAGGCGGCCATCGAGGCACCGTAGGGCGCCACGACCCCACCGGTCTGGTCCGGCACGGACTGGCAGCCGTGCACGAGCCGTCCGCCGAGGGCGGCGTGGGCCTTGATGGACTCGATGCGGCGGTGCTCGTTGAACCAGCCGCCGTGGTAGACCTCGTCGAGCATGCCGCCCATCTCGTCGTCCAGGTCGAAGACGACGGAGGTGGCGGCGGGGAAGAACCAGCACGGGCCGACGTTGGAGATGTGCCCGTCCAGCTCGACCTTGTTCAGTGCCATCAGCGTGGCAGCCTGGCGCAGCATCCGCAGGTGGTCGGCGGTGATCTGCGGTAGGCCGAGGCCAGCGAGGTGCTCGTCGCGGAAGAGGTATGCGTACACCTCGTAGGCGGTGGCGAGCACGTGGGCCGCGTCCGTCGTGGAGGTGGCGTGGGTCTTGATGAACTCCAGCGCGAGCTGCTCGACCGCGCTCTCAGTCGTCTCCTCCACGTCCAGGAGCTGGGACTTGACCAGCTCCCAGTCGGCGACGAGCCACGTGCTGGACTCGAAGCGGAAGAAGTACTCGGCCGGGTCGATGGTGATGCGCCGGCCGTCGACCTGGATGCCGGGCAAACGGCTCCAGCGCTCGTCGAACGCCTCGGGCAGTACGACCGTGATGGCCATGGTGTCGATGGTGGTCACCGTGTCTCCGTCTCTGATCGGCCGGGTTCGGGCACAGGAATGCCCGAACCCGGAGCGGGCGTACGGAACTTCGGGCAGCCGCCCGACCGAAGGGGGAGCCTGGTCACGGTGTCGGACCGGGGCCGGGCGGCTGATGATTAGTGAACCTTCCGTCACGCACAGTGGGTACGGTGAGAGGCAGTTGAAGCGGTATACGCGGTTTACAGCTCCGCAGCGGAGGCGATCGTGGCAGTGCAGAGAGGCCCCAACTCCCGTTTGCGTGACGTCATCGAGGCGATCGGCTGCACGTACGAGGCTCTGGCGAAGGACATCCGGCGTATCGCGGCTGAGAACGGTGAGATTCTACGAACCAACAAGTCGGCCGTCTCCCACTGGGCGAACGGCACACGCCAGCCCACCGGACGAACCGGCCAGTACCTCGTAGAGGCGCTGTCTCGCCGGGCAGGCCGCACCATCACCTTGGCCGAGATCGGCCTTCGCGCACCCGAAACTGCGGTGTCGGAGGAGCCCGATCCTGTTCTGGCCGCCACCGATCTGGGTCGAGCCGACGTCGAACGCCGCCGTTTCCTTGCCGTGGCTGCTTTTACTACGGCTGGCGTGGCTATGCCACTCTTCTACGACCATGAGGTCACGGCACGCATGCTGCGGGCGCGCACCGGTAGCTCCCTGGTCGGGATCGAGGACGTGGACGTCGTACGGCAGATCACCGCTGCCTTCAGTGCGGCTGACGAGCGCCTCGGCGGCGGCCATGGCTTGACCACGGTCACCGCCTACCTTGCTGACACCGCAGCGCCCATGCTCCGCGGACGCTTCCCGAGCGAAGCCTTACGGCAAGCGGCCTTCGGCGCCGTCGCTGAACTCGCGTACCTCGCCGGGTGGAAACACCACGACCTCGGCCAGGAAGGGGCCGCACAGCGTTACTACCAGGTCGGCTACCAGCTCGCCTGCGAAGCCGACCCACGCGGTCACGCCGCCTGGATGATGCGCGCCCTCGCCCACCAGGCCCTTAGCCTCAGGCAGCCCCACCACTGCGTTGACCTCGTCGAAGGCGCCCTCACCCGAGGTCTCGGCCACGTCGACGGCCAGACCGAGGCGCTGCTGCACATCACCCACGCCCGCGCCTACGCGGCTGTAGGCGAGAAGCCCGCAGCGGCCCGCGCCTTGCTCGCCGCCGAAGACGCCCTCCTGCGCGACGACGGCCCCCAGCCCAGCTACTCCCGCGTAAGCGGCCCGGCAGCCGGCACCGTCGCCAGCCACACCGCCCGCACGCTGACCGACCTTGCCGACCACGTCGGCACCGAGCAACAGCACCGCGACGCCTTGGTGCGCTGGGACCCCGAGAAGTACAAGCGCGTCCACGCCCTCACGTACGCCGACCTCGGCGACAGCCTCGCCGCCCAGGCCCGCGCCGACGAAGCCGTCGCCGCCTGGTCCCAGGCCCTGAGCCTGATGGAGGGCATGACCTCCGACCGCACTCGCAAGGCGATCACCTCACTCCGTTCCACCCTCGCTGTCTACCAGCGTCGCAAAGTTCCCGGAGCCGCCGAACTCGCCCGCCGTGCACGCGAAGCACTGGCTTAAGCTGCCCACCAACCGGCCGATGAAGGGACGTAACCGTGGCTCAGCGGACAACCGATGACCAGCCCAAAGCCCAGCCGCCCGCCCTCGAATCCATGACCCTGCTGGTTGCCGCGGTCATCGTCCACGACACGGCCACCAACCGGGTCGTCCTCCTCCAGCGCAGCCAGAACGCCAAGTTCGCCCAGGGCATGTGGGACCTCCCCGTCGGCAAGAGCGAACCCGGCGAACCGATCACCGAAACCGCCGTACGCGAGCTGTATGAGGAGACGGGCCTGACCGTGAAGCCGGAGTCGCTGAAGGTCGCCCACATCATCCACGGCGCCTGGGGCGTCGAAGCCCCCAACGGCTTCCTCACCGTCGTTTTCGCTGCACACGAATGGACCGGCGAACTTGAGAATCGCGAGCCCCGCAAGCACGCTCAGGTTTGCTGGATCGACGCCGACGAGATCCCTGGGGATTTCGTGAACACTACCGCCAGCGCCCTTCACCGTTACCTGGGCGACGAGCACCAGGTCTCACTTGATGGTTGGACCTGACGCCAGACACTAACCGTGCGATTCCCTCAGGGGGACCCAACGAGTCATCGAATCCCAGGACTCCAGCACATTCGTCAGCCCCTCGATAGTGGCTGAGCCTTCTGGTCCAAGGGCGCTAGTCACAATGAGCAGCAAGCCGCCATACCGCTTTACCAGTGCGACTAGCTCCCCTGAGGCAGGAGCTGACCAGATTTGGTGAAGAACCGCCACCGCCACCTCGTCGTCACCAACAAAAGCCCAGGCAAGGGAGTCGGACCTTTTCGGCGGTAATCCGGCCCAGAGCGGCTGGAGATGAAGGGCTGAACCCAAGGTTGACTGCGGCCCGTACATGCCGGTTGCTGTCCAGACTTGGTCGTCCAAGAGCAACTGGGCTACCTCCAGAGAGGGGTTCACGATAAGGGCCGGAACAACCTGTCCACCTACCGGCACTCCAGCGCTGAATGACTTCCAGCTGATCCCAGCATCCTTCGCGAAGGTGGTCAGGGCGGACTCGTTCCATCGGGGAAATCTGCACAACCCAAAGTGAAATAGCCTGGCATCCGCTCTTGTGTAGTGATCGTCTACGTACAGGGCTGGTACACCCTCTTTTAGAGGGTGCCCGCAATCGAGGCAGTCTCCAGCCCAGAGGATCTGCATAAGGAGGCGAGTTCCCTCATGTCCAAGCTTATCCAGAGTATCTAGACTAGTGGCTAGATACCGCAGACCAGGGAAGTCGTCTGGGGCTTCAAGGACGCACCAATCTATTTGGCATCCCTTGTCGCGCGCCCGACTCCACCACTCCTCTCCCATTTGGACATTCCCGAAGGAGTAGGCGGTTACCCCAGCCATCAAGTAACCAATCGGGTCACCCAAATGACCTTGTTGAACCGCTGCATCATACGCTTTAGATACATAGGTATTCGCTGTTTTGTGATCCTTCTTTCGTAATAGGACGCCAGCATACGACAAGGCTGCGAGTGGAATCGCACCGTCAGCCGCAACTCTCAATGCTTCTACCGCGTCGTCTGACTGCCATTTTGATGTCAGCCAATCGGAATAGTGAAGCGCGCTCCCTGGGTCACCGACCTCGGTACCGCGCTTCCAAAGATCCACCGCCTCATCTTTATTGCCCAACTTTTCGGAGACCAGGCCGAGAGCTCCAATTGACTGCAATTCTCCACGCTCAATTGCCAGCGTGTACCAATCGCGTGCACCCTGCAGATCGCCTCTCGCGAAACATAATGAGCCCATATTGTGAGTACCGGTTGAGTCGCCGAGGTCTGAAGCGCGGTGAAAGTATATGCTAGCGCCCTCGTAGTCATTTTCCGAAGCCAGTAGCGCCCCAAGATTAATCAGACCGTCAGGGTCATCAATTTCAACGAGAGGACGGAGTGCATCTTTTGCAGTGTCTAGCCGGCCTGCGACCCTAGCCACAGTTGCTACCGCCACTCGCCGCGAATTATCTACAACACGCAGAGCTTCTTCCCAAACTTGATCTGGGAGATCACTCGGATGTGAATGGCGCGCAACGTCGGATACTAGGTAATCAAATGGTTTCCACGTCCCGCCCTTGCTCGGGACCAGTGGGCTAGTCACTCCCAACACGATTCGGGCTGCCCAGTTCCACGCTTCTTCGAGCCCTTCCGGCCTTAGAGCCGGACCGCCTGCCTGGTCTAGGTAATGATTGTGCAAGCGCTCCACCGCGTCAGGTGGCAGAGAGGAATCCACTCCCGTGCGTGCGAGGGCTATCGCGGCGGAAACAAGTGCCGCTCCCCGCGGGTTACCTTTCGCTCGGGAAGCAGATCGCCAAAGCTTGAGCACCTGTGGCCCTGCCGCCAAATATTCGGCCAATCCATAGGCTCTGTCGGATTTGAGCGCCTCTGAGATTCTTGGATCCTCGCTGAGGGAAGCAATTTTTCGCTCGCCATCAGACCAGATCCTCTCAAGAGCGATGTGATGTGCTCTACGGAGTATTCTGCCAGGAGAAGAGGGTAGACGGGGGCCGACGCCTCGAGATATGGATGAGATATCTTTTTCATCGGTGTAGTGCTCGTAAAAATCCGTCCGTAGAGTCGCGAGCACAGCTACTCGCCGACTAATTAGTCCGTCGAGTAGTGAGGATGTAAGCCCGTCGGAGCGTAAATAATCATGCAGGTCATCGAGCCACACAACCCTCCTTTCGCCGCTCACGAAGGATATAAGCGAGGACAGCTCTGCGTCTGGGTCTGGCTTGCAGACTAGCCACTCACCTAGCTTGCGACGCATGCCTTCAAACAGGGCTCTCGACTTTCCGGCCGCGGAGTCCCCTGTCAGCAGGAGCATGCCGCCTGCATCCGCCAGCGACTCGAGTTGCTCGTCCAACTGACCATCAACGGCACGAGAAACGTATTCTACGATTTGCGAATAGCCGGGGGAATCCGGAACGCGATGAACCCCAAAACCAATCGGATCAGCTTCAGAGACAGGTTGCCAATGAAATTCGCTAGAGTCGGCGAGTACTTGCGATATCTGCTTAACGACTTCCGTCAGCTCCGGCTGCACCCCTCCCACTTCTCGAACAGCTCGCTTGAAGTCAGGGTCGCTCAGCAGAGCGGAAACTGGAACCGCTTCAACGCGAGCATGCCCCCATTGCACAGGGTCTCCGCAGACGACGCCAATCAGATAGTCGCCAACAAAGAGGGCGGCGCCCGACATTCCTTGCCATGGCGATTGGGAGGAATCATCAGTCATAGGGGGTGCAGAATGGGCACTATCTAAAACGTAGCGGCCGCGCAGGACAGAAGAACCTGGCTTCAGGGTTCCCACTATTTGTTCAGTGTCCGGCCTTGTCCCCTCCCAAAATGAAATCCGAGGGTATCCGATCGCTTCACAGCCATCCCAGGCTGACAGGCCCGAGATTCTACCCCACTTGATATGAGAAATCTGACACTTCGATGCATCGGCCACTAGATCTTCATTAGCCTCAAGCAATGCCGCGTCACACGCCTCATCGTAGCGCCGCCATATGAGCCGACAACGCTGTACGCCTGTACCGCCGGGCACGGCGACGTGTGCATTGTCATTTCCATCGAATAGATGGGCCGATGTGAGGATCAGGCGCGAGTTCAGCAGGTAGCCACTACCTTGCCGGGCTGCCCGAACAATGGCAACTCGTTCGGCAGACCGCGCGCTCATTCGCTGTGTCCTCCAAGTGGTGTTTCAAACACATCCATGCTTACTTCGGCCTGACTGCCGATTTCCACGGGCCTGCCGTCTCTGAAATTTTTCGGCCTCAATTTCACGGACACCTTGTGGGTGGCAGTGTGTGTCACTCCCGACAGTGCGTCGCTCGAAATAACCCAAGCTTTGAAGCCTGCTTTAACGCTAGCATCGCGACGCAACTCGACGGAGAATTCGAGATTTATCTCTTCGACCTCAAACCTGATTGGCTGGCCATTCGATGCATCTACAGAGGAAATAAGTTGATCCCTCAAGCCCTGCACTGCCGCAGTGAGTTCCACGTTGTCCAAGGGGTCTCGCATGCCCATACTCCCCGCCCTAACGGCTCTCAACCCGGTTATCATTATCACGTATCCCGGGCGTCTAAAGTGGAATTCTCGGACTTGACCGGAATTAATCGCTGGTGGCCAATTGGGCCCTCTTGCGTCTCGTCGGTATATACGGCACATGCGCAACGCTGCCTGTTGCAGGGCTGAGCGCCGCGGAGATGTGCAGCGTGCCCCGGTGAGCCGGGCCCGGAGTGACGCGGGCGCTCAGGACGACCGCATGATGGAGGGGGCAGCGCCTGGTTGGGGCTGCGTGGAAGACGAAGGAAGCAGCTCAGGTCGGCTCGTGCCGCTGGAATCCTGCGCAGGACTGCGTGAGCGATGCGTGAACGGACGGGGTAGTACAAGCTGGACGAGGGCAGCATGTGGCGCTCAACCGCGTGCCGCTGACCAGGGGAAACAGGATCTGGCGGCACCTTTCGGCACCACCCTTCACGATCATGCAGGCCCTCGTAATGCGTAGGTCTCGGGTTCGAATCCCGAAAGCGGCTCCGAGAAGACCCAGGTCAGACATCCTCTGGCCTGGGTCTTTGTGGTTTTCAAGATCGATTCGCGGTGGCACGGACCCCCTTTCGAGGCACCTGGCGGACCCCTGGCCGGTCGTCCTGCCAGGGGTGACAGACGGTGACGGTGGCGGGCCGGTGACGGTGGTGCTGGAAGCCGTATAGGCCGGATATAGCCGAGGAACTCACTCTCGTTTCATTCGAACGGATGGGGGAAGAGTGTCCGATCAAGAGGCGCGGGTGGCACTGGTCACCGGGGGGTCGCGGGGCATCGGTCGAGCGGTCGCCGCCCGGCTCGCGCGGGACGGTTTCGATGTGGCGATCTGCTACCGCTCGGACGACGCGGCGGCGGAGCAGGTCGAGAAGGAGATCCGGACGTTCGGCCGGCGCGCCCTGATCCGCAAGGTCGACGTCGCCGACCGGACCGGCGTCCGGACGTTCGTCGCCGAGACCGAGGCGGAGCTGGGCCCGGTGTCCGCGGTGGTCACCAGCGCGGGTATCACCCGTGACCGTCCGATGGCGCTGATGTCGGACGACGAGTGGGACTCGGTGCTGCGCACCAATCTGGACGGTACGTACAACCTGCTGCGCTCGGTGGTGCGGGCGATGATCCGGCGCCGGGCCGGCACGGTGGTCACCCTCGCGTCGGTCGCCGGGGTCGTGGGCAACGCGGGACAGACGAACTACTCGGCCTCCAAGGCAGGGATCATCGGCCTGACCCAGGCGCTGGCCAAGGAGTTCGGCCGGTACGGTGTGCGCGCCAACGCGGTGGCCCCGGGTTTCATCGACACCGAGATGGTCGCTTCGGTGCCGGAGGCGATGGCTACGGAGGCCATCAAGCGCATTCCGCTCGGGCGCTTCGGCACCGCTGACGAAGTGGCGGCGCTGGTCTCCTATCTGGTCTCCTCGCAGGCCGAGTACATCACCGGACAGGTCCTGCGGATCGACGGAGGCATGGCGCTGTGAGGGTGAGCGCTTCGGAGATCTGGTTCCGCAGGTACGAGCGGGAGGGCACCCCCCGGCTCCGGCTGGTCGGCTTCCCGCACGCCGGTGGCAATGCCCAGCTCTTCCACGGCTGGCCCGCGCGGCTGCCCGCCGAGATCGAACTGCTCGCCGTCCGCTACCCCGGCCGGCAGGAGCGGCTCTCCGAGCCGTGCATCGAGTCGATGGACGAGTTGGTCGGTGAGATCACCGAAGCACTCACCCCTTACCGCGACACACCGTTGGCCTTCTTCGGGCACAGCATGGGGGCCGCGGTGGCCTACGAGGCGGCGGCACGGCTGGAGACCGGCGACGGCGAAGGCCCGGTGGCGGTGCTGCTCTCCGGTCGCGACGCCCCGCACCGTACCCCCCGCACCCAGCTGCACCGGGCCGCCGACGAGGTGCTGATCGCCGGCGTGGGGCGGCTCGGGACACTCGGCGGGGATGTCTACGGCATCCCTGAGCTGCGCGACCTGCTGCTGCCCGCGCTGCGCTCCGACTACAGGCTGATCGAGACGTACCAGCCGGAGAACCCGGTGAGGCTGCGCGCCCCGATCGTCGCGTACCAGGGTGACCGGGACCCGGGCTGCGACCGCGAAAGGGTGCTGGCCTGGCAGGAGCTGACCAGCGGCGGCTTCACGTTGCGGTCCTTCCCCGGTGACCACTTCTACCTCGCCCCCCGGGAGGCGGAGCTGACCGCGGACATCGCGGAGCGGCTGGCCCATGTCCCGGTTTGACAGACGATCTGACGGCTACAGCGAGAGGGCAGCGCCGTGACGAACACCCAGACATGGGCGCCACTGGAGATCAAGGCCGAGGGTGAGGGCGGGGTCGATCAACTGCTCGCCCAGCTCGAAGGGCTGGAGGGCGGCCTGGCCGACGCCCTGGTACGCGAGAAGGGCCTGGTCTTCCGGGGGTTCGGCATCACCGAGGACACCCTCGACAAGGCGCTGGACCACCTGCTGCCGAACCGGCTGGCGTATGTGCACGGCAACTCGCCGCGCACCAAGGTCGGCGGCAACGTCTACACCTCGACCGAGTACCCGCAGGAATTCGACATCTCGATGCACAACGAGATGAGCTACGCCCACGCCTGGCCGAGCCGTCTGGCGTTCTTCTGCCAGACGCAGCCCGGCACCGGCGGCGCGACGCCCGTCCTCGACTCCGCCAAGTGGCTCGCCATCCTGGACCCGGAGGTGCGCGAGGCCTTCGCCGGCGGCGTGCGTTACGTGCAGAACCTGCATGACGGCTACGGTCTCGGCAAGAGCTGGCAGGACACCTTCGAGACCAGCGAACGCGCGGACGTCGAGACCTTCCTGAAGGGCGCGGGCGCCGAGTGGGAGTGGCGCCGGGACGGCAGCCTGCGCGTCGAGTCGCAGCGGCCGTCCACCACCAGGCACCCGGTCACCGGTGTCGAGGTGTGGTTCAACCAGGCCGACCAGTGGCACCCGAGCGGTCTCGGTGACGACACCGCCGCGGAGTTGTACTCGATCCTCTCGGCTGACGAACTGCCGCAGTCGGTGACCTTCGCCGACGGCGGCGAGATCCCCGCCGAGTACGTCGTCCAGATCCGCGACCGCGGCCTGGAGTCCGCGGTGAACGTGGACTGGCGCACGGGCGACCTGATGCTGATCGACAACGTCCTGCTCGCACACGGCCGCCGGTCGTTCACCGGCGACCGCCGCATCCTGGTCGCGATGTCCGACTGAGGCCCTGACCGGCCCCGGCTTGCGCAGCAGACCCTCCGACGACAGAGCGAGTTGATCATGACCATCACCTCGGAAGAGGTACCCGCCGGCTGGGCGGGCAGCGGCACGGTACCGGGGCTTCGCCGGCCCGCCGTCGCGGGTACCGGGATCCACGACTACATCACCGAGCACCACGCCGAGCTGCGGGAACTGCTCACCGAGCGCGGTTCGTTGCTGCTGCGCGGCTTCGAGGTCGGCGGTGTGGACGGCTTCAGCGGAGTCGTCGAGGCGTACTCGGGCACGTCCCCGCTGGCCTATGCGGAGCGTTCGTCACCTCGCTCGACCATCAAGGGGCAGGTCTACACCTCGACCGACTATCCGCGGGAGGAGGAGATCTTCCTCCACAACGAGAACTCCTACCAGGCGGTCTGGCCGCAGCGGCTGTACTTCTACTGCGTCGAGCCGGCGCTCACCGAAGGCGCCACCCCGCTCGCCGACATCCGGCAGGTGCTGCGGTCGATCGATCCGCAGGTGCGCGAGGAGTTCACGAAGCGAGGCTGGCAGGTGGTGCGCAACTTCCACGTCGGCTTCGGGGTTCCCTGGCAGGAGGCGTTCAACACCTCCGACAGGAACGCCGTGGCGGGGTACTGCAGGGACCGCCGTATCGAGGCCGAGTGGCTGCCGGACGGTGCGCTGCGCACCACCGCCACCCGCGCCGCGGTGCACCGCCACCCGGTCACCGGCGAAGAGGTGTGGTTCAACCACGCCACCTTCTTCCACGTCAGCACCCTCGCCCCGGAGGTCGGTGCCGGACTCCGCGCGATCTTCGCCGACGAGGAGCTGCCCACGAACACGTTCTACGGCGATGGCGGGGCCATTCCGGACGACGTGATGGACCATCTCCGCGCCGCTTACCGGTCGGCGACCGTCCGCTTCGACTGGCAGCGCGACGACGTGCTGATCGTCGACAACATGCTCGCGGCGCACGCACGCGAGCCGTTCACCGGGCCGCGGCGGATCGCCGTTGCCATGGCCGAGCCGTCAAACGCCTGATGGCACAGGAGAGTTGAGGAACATATGACCGGGATCATCGGCTCGCGCATCTCCGGCATAGCCGGATATCGGCCGAACCGCCAGGTCTCCAACGAGGAGCTGTCGGGGATGACGACGGTCTCCCCGGAGTGGATCACGCAGCGCACCGGCATCAAGACCCGGTACCACGCCGAGGAGTCGGAGGACATGGTCACCATGGCGGTGGCCGCGGGCGAGAAGGCCCTGGTCCACGCGGACATCGACCCGACCGAAGTCGGCCTGACGATCATCGCCACCACCACCCGCAGGCAGCGGATGCCCGGTATCGCCCCCGAGGTGGCCAGCCGTATCGGCCTGCCCAACTCCGGTGCCTACGACCTCAACGCGGTCTGTGCCGGCTTCACCTACTCGCTGGCCATGGCGTCCAACGCGGTCCGCGTCGGTGACGCCCGTCATGTGCTCGTCGTCGGTGTGGAGCGGACCAGCGACTGGATCGACCCCGAGGACCCCGACACCTTCGTCATCTTCGGTGACGGCGCCGGTGCCGTGGTGGTCTCCCACTCGAACGGGCCGAACATCGGTCCTTCGGTCTGGGGCAGTGACGGCAAGCGGCACGAGGCCATCGCCATCAACGAGAAGGGCGACGGCGAGGAGTACGTCACCATGAACGGCCCGCTCGTCTACAAGTGGTCCACGGCCACCATGCCGGGCGTCGCCCAGCGCGCCTGTGCGGCCGCCGGGGTCACCATGGACGAGATCGACTGGTTCGTCCCGCACCAGGCCAACAAGCGCATCATCACGACCCTCGCCCAGCAGCTGGAGATCGCGCCCGAGCGCGTCGTCAACGACGTGGTCGACACGGGCAACACCTCGGCGGCCTCGGTGCCGCTGGCCCTGAGCCGGCTCAAGGAGAGCGGTCGCAGCACCCCGGGGGACAAGGTGCTCCTCCTCGGCTTCGGCGCCGGTCTGACCTACGCCGGCCAGGTCGTACGGATGCCGTAGCGGACCACCGCCGCGCGCACCGCACGTTCCCTCAGGGTCCAACCCCTCGAACCCCACGCCTCACACCCCCACGTCCCCGTACGTCCACCGGAATGAAACGGAAAGCACATGACGACCAGAGAAGACCTGACCAACGAGGTCATCGCTCTGACCGAGCGCACCGCCCCGGACCTGGAGGGGATCGTCACCGCCGACCTGAGCTTCGACGAAATGGGCATGGACTCCCTGACCCGGATCGACCTGCTGGCCGCCGTGGAGAAGGCGTACGGCCTCGAAGTGCCCGACGACCAGATCGGCAACCTGATCGGCATCAGCAACGTCGTCGACTTCCTCACGGCCAGCAAGGCGGGAGTCTGACCGATGGACGGTACGGACCCCATTGGCGGGGCGATGCCCTTGTCGGTGGGCCAGGCGGGGCTCTGGCTGCTCCACACCCTGGCTCCCGAGAGCGCGACCTACAACCTCGCGGGTGGTGTCCGCATGGCGCCCGCGCCGGACCCGGTGGTCCTGGCGCGGGCGGTACGGGCGCTCACCGCGCGCCACCCGATGCTGCGGTCGGTCTACGGCGAGCCGGACGGTGTCCCCGTTCGTTACGTACGCGAGCCCGGTGAGGTCGCCGAACTGGAGATACGCGATGTGCCGGACGCCGACGACGACGAGCTGAGGCGGATCTTCGAGGCCGAGGCCCGCAAGCCCTTCCGGCTGACCGAGCACGGCGCCTTCCGCCCGGTACTGCTGCGCCGCGAGAACGACGCGGTGCTGCTGTGCCTGACCCACCACATCGCCACCGACGCGATATCCCAGTGGACCCTCTGGCGCGACCTGCTGGAGGCGTACGAGGCGTACGCTTCCGGCAAGGAGCCCGGCTGGGCACCGCTCACCAGCGAGTACCAGGACTTCGTCGAGCTGGAGCGCTCGCTGCTCGACTCGCCGCGCGCCCACCGGCAGGCGGAGTTCTGGCAGGAGCAGCGCAAGGGCTCCGTACCGGGGGAGTTCCCCCTGGACAAGCCCCGGCCCGCGATCCCCACCGGCCGCGGCGCGAGCCTGGTGTGGAAGCTGCCCGGCGCGCTGTCGGAGCAGCTCAAGAACGCCGCGGCGGAGCAGGGCGTGTCGCAGTTCGCCATGGCACTCGGCGCCTTCCAGACGCTGCTGCACCGCTGGAGCGGGCAGACCGACTTCCTGATCGCCTGCCCCGCATCGGTCCGCCGTGGCGCGGCCAAGGACGTGGTCGGCTACTTCGTCAACCCGATCCTGATCAGGGCGCAGATCGACCGGGCCGACACGGTGGGTGAGGTGATCGTCGCCGCCAACGAGAGGCTCCGGCAGACGACGTCCCGGGCCGGCTATCCGTTCCCGCTGGTCGTGCAGGCCGCGGCGACACCGGATCCGCTGTACCGGGTCTCCATCACCATGGTGAACAGCGAGCGCTTCGGTTCGGGCCTGGACGGGGTGGTCTCCGGCGACGCCCTGAAGGTGGCCGGGCTCACCATCACCTATCTGGAGATCCCGCACCTCGAGGGACAGTGCGACCTGTCGCTCGAAGTCACCCGCGACGTGTACGGACTGACCGTGGCCTTCCGCTACAACACCGAACTCTTCGAACGGGACACCCTGGAACGCCTGTACGAGCAGTTCCTCCGCATCCTGGAGTCCGCAGTCGCGGACCCGGGCCGCAAGGTGTCCCGTATCTCGCTGATGTCCGACGCGGAGAAGGCCGCTCTGCTGTCGATGAGCGGCAGCCCGGGCGGCGGATCATGAGCCGACGGGTACTTCCCGGCATTCTCGACGCGATCGGCCACACCCACCTGGTGGAGCTGGGGGGCCTGCTTCCGCGCTTCTCCTCCCGGGTGTTCGCCAAACTCGAGGCCTTCAATCCCGGTGGCAGCGTCAAGGACCGGTCGGCGCTGGGCATGCTGATCGGCAGGATCCGCGACGGCGAGCTGATTCCGGGCCGGTCCACGGTGGTGGAGTCCAGCTCGGGCAATCTGGCCATCGGCATCGCCCAGATCTGCCGGTACTACGGGATCGACTTCATCTGTGTGGTGGACCCCAAGACCACCCCGCAGAACCTGGCCATCCTGCGCGCCTACCAGGTCACCGTGGAGATGGTCACGCAGGTCGACCCGGAGACCGGTGCGTACCTGCCCATGAGGCTCAAGCGGGTACGCGAGCTGGTGGCCGCCATCCCCGGCGCGTACTGGCCCAACCAGTACGCGAACCCGCTCAATCCGCGCGCCCATCAGCAGACCATGCACGAGATCGCGCAGGCGCTGGACGGCAAGGTGGACTATCTGCTCACCTCGACCGGCACCGGCGGCACCATGACCGGCTGCGCGCAATACATCCGGGACCACGGTCTCTCCACCACCCTGGTGGGGGTCGACGCGCTGGGCAGTGTGCTGTTCGGCGGAGTGTCGGGACCGAGGCTGCTGCCCGGACACGGCGCCGCGGTCCGTCCCGCCCTGTTCGACCCGGCGCTCGCCGACGAGGCCGTGATCGTCTCCGACCTCGACTGCGTGGTCGGCTGCCGGACCCTGGCGCGGCGTGAGGCCATCCTGGCCGGCGGTTCGTCGGGCGCCGTGGTGGCCGCTCTGGGCAAGCTCGCCGACCGTGTCCCGCCGGGCAGCAACGTCGTGATGATCTTCCCCGACCGCGGCGACCGCTATCTCGACACGATCTACTCCGACGACTGGGTGCGGGCCCACTTCGGCGAAGTCTCACACCTCTGGAAAGAACCGGATCACACCTTGGCGGTGGAAGCATGCTGATCATCAGACACCGTGAGGTCGCGGGACTGCTGGACGGACGCGAGAAGGAGGTCATCGATCTCGTAGCCGACGCCTACCAGCGGCACGACGAGGGGCGCACGAGTCTTCCGCACTCCGTCTTCCTGCGCTTCCCGGACCGGCCGAGGGACCGCATCATCGGCCTGCCGGGCTACCTCGGCGCCGGCCCGGACCGCGGGGCCGACGGCGGCACCGACGAGGTCGCCGGGATGAAGTGGATCTCCTCGTTCCCCGGCAATGTCGAGGCCGGCACGGAGCGCGCCAGCGCCGCCATCCTGCTGAACTCCCTGAAGAACGGGCACCCCGAGGCGCTGATCGAGGGCTCGCTGATCTCGGCGCAGCGCACCGCGGCCTCGGCCGCCCTCGGAGCCCGGCTGCTGCTGGGCGCCCGCAAGCCGTCCGGTGTCACACTCATCGGCACCGGCGTCATCAACCGCGAGATCCTGCGCTTCCTCGCCGTCGAGCGGCCGGAACTGAGCAGCCTCGCGGTGTACGACCAGGACCCGGAGCGCGCCAGGCGCTTCACCGCGCAGAACGCGCGGCTGCTGCCCAACGCGAAGGTGCGCCACTGCACCTCCCTCGAGGAGGCGCTGGGCGCACACGACCTGATCTCCTTCGCGACCACGGCCGGCACCCCGTACACCGACCTCGACGCCTGCTCGCCGAGCGCCGTGGTGCTGCACATCTCGCTGCGGGACCTCACGGTGCCCGCGGTACTCGCTTCGCACAACGTCGTCGACGACCCCGGCCACGTCCTGCGGGAGCGCACCTCGCTGCACCTCGCGGAAGAGGAGACGGGCCGGCACGACTTCATCGACGCGAGCATCGGGGCGTTGCTGCGCGGTACCGCGCGGCTCACGCCCGACCCCGGCAGGCCGCTGGTGTACTCGCCGTTCGGCCTCGGCGTCCTCGACCTGGCCCTTGCCCGCTACGTCCGGGACACGGCACGCCGGGGGGGCGTCGGCACCCTCATCGACGGATTCCTGCCGGCGCCGGCGCCCCACTAGGACGCCCTCGGCGACCCGCAGACCCCCCGCAGGCAGTAACTGATCACCACTTCTGGAGAAGAGATGTCTGTCCCGCTGCACGAACTGATCGCTCACCAGGCCGGCCGCACTCCGCTCGCCACCGCGGTCGACGACGGACAAGGGGCGATGACGTATGCGCAGCTGGACGGGCGGGCGAACCAGATCGCCCGGCTGCTCCAGTCACGCGGCACCGGCCCCGAATCGCGGGTGGCGGTCTGCCTGCCGCGCGGACGCGAACTGATCGCGGCACTGCTCGGTGTGTGGAAGGCCGGCGCGGCATACGTGCCGCTGGACGCGGGCCACCCCGCTGACCGCATCGCCTACATGACCGTCGACAGCGGCGCGCAGACGGTTGTGACCACCGCCTCGGCGGCCGCCCACTTCGCCACCGCGACGCCCGGCGGAGTCGTCCTCCTGGACGATTCGGACAACGGACTCGACGCGTACGACGACGGTCCGCTCGACCCGGTCGCCGGCCCGGACCACGCCGCGTACATCACCTACACCTCCGGCTCGACGGGCCGCCCCAAGGGCGTGCTCGTCCAGCACGGCGGCATCGCGAACCGGGTGGCCTGGCTGACCGGCCGCCAGGGTCTGGGCGCGGACGACCGGATGCTGCAGAAGACCGTCGTCACCTTCGACGCGGCGGCCCTGGAACTCTTCGGCCCGCTGGCCGCCGGCGGCACTGTGGTGATGGCCCCCGAGGGAGTCGAGTCGGACCCCGCGCTGCTGGTGAAGACGGTCGCCGCGCAGCGCGTCACCGTGCTGCAGGGCGTGCCGTCCGTACTGCGGCTGCTCGTCGACGAACCCGGCTGGGCCGAGTGCACCGGGCTCCGGCTGGTCTTCTCCGCGGGGGAGGCACTGGACGCCGAGCTGTGCCGCCGGATCGGTGAGCCCACCGGCGCCAAGGTGTGGAACACCTACGGGCCCACCGAGTGCGCCATCGACGTCACCGGCCAGGAGTTCGATCCCGCACTGCACGCCGAGGCCGTGCCGATCGGACGGCCGATCGACAACATGCGGGTGTACGTCCTGGACGAGGACCTCGATCCGGTGCCGATCGGTGTCGTCGGCGAGCTGTACGCGGCGGGCATCGGGACGGCCCGCGGTTACGTCGGCAAGCCCGGTCAGACCGCCGAGCGCTTCATTCCGGACCCGCACGGCCCGGCCGGCAGCGTGATGTACCGAACGGGCGACCTGGCCCGCTGGCGCTCCGACGGCGCACTGGGCTTCCTCGGCCGGGTCGACCACCAAGTCAAGGTCAACGGCGTACGGATCGAACCGGCCGAGGTGGAGGCCGCCCTGAGCGCGCACCCCGATGTACGCGGCGCGGTCGTCACCGCACGCGTCATCGGCGGAGCGAAGCGGCTGGTCGCCCATCTGACGGCGGGCCGTCGGATCCCCCGCGACGAGCTGCGCAGCTTCCTGCGCAAGCGGCTGCCGGAGCCGATGATCCCCTCCCTCTTCATACCGGTGGACGCCTTCCCGCTCACCAGCAACGGCAAGGTGGACCGCAACGCGCTGCCCGACCCGGAGCAGCGGGGCGCGGACCGGGACGGCGAGGGCGCCGCCCACATCGAGCCCCGGACTCCCTCCGAGCGCCTGGTCGCCCAGGTCTGGGAGCAGCTGCTCCAGGTCGAGCGGGTCGGCACCCAGGACGACTTTTTCGCGCTCGGCGGCTCCTCGCTGGTCCTCACCCGGCTTGCCGACGCACTGCGCAAGGCTTCCGGTGACGACATCCAGCTCCGCGGACTCTTCGGCGCCACCACCGTGGAGGCCCAGGCGCGCCTGCTCGACGCGGCCAGGCCCGCCGTCTCCGCGGTGGAGCCGGTGCGACGCGACCAACTGCTGCCGCTCTCCTTCGGGCAGCACCGGCTCTGGTTCCTGGACCGGATGCACCCGGGCAGCGACGAATGGGTGGCCCCCCTCTTCCTGCGGCTGCCCGCCGGCACGGCCGACGAGACCGTGCAGAGGGCGCTGGACGCCCTGGAGGCCCGTCATGAATCACTGCGCACCCGGTACCGGCTGAACGGTGAGGAGCCGCACCAGCTGGTCGTCGACCCGCAGCCGGTCGAGCTGCGGGTCGAAAAGGCCAGTGAGGTGGACCTGGAGGGCCTGTTCGGCGAGCAGTTCCGTCGCGGATTCGACCTGACCGACGGCCCGCTGTGGCGCGCCATGCTCGTGCGGGTGCCGGCCGGCGGGCCGGTGCTGCTGGTGACGACGCACCACATCTGCACCGACGGCTGGTCGACGGTGCTTCTGGAGCGCGAGCTGCGCGAGCTGTGCGCCGCCTTCGAGGAGGACCGCGAGCCGGCACTCGATCCCGTGCCCGTGCAGTACGCCGACTACGCCGCCTGGCAGGCGGCTCGCTCGGACGACCCGGTCCTCGACCGCCAGCTCGACTACTGGAAGACCGCCCTGGACGGACTGCCCGACCTCCAGCTGCACACGGACCGCCCCCGGCCGGCCCAGCGCGACGGTCGCGGCGCGGGTGTGCGGTTCTCCGTACCGGCCGGACTCGCCGACGCCCTCAGCGGCATCGGCCGCCGGCACGGCGCGACCCCGTACGCCACGCTGCTCGCCGGCTTCGCCGCGCTGCTCTCGCGCCACAGTGGCCAGGACGACTTCGGCATCGGCTCCCCGGTCACCGGCCGACTCCGTCCCGAGATCCAGAACACCATCGGGTTCTTCCTCAATTCGCTGGTCATGCGGTGCGATCTGACCGGTGACCCGACCTTCACCGAGCTGCTGCAGCGCACCAAGAACACGGTCATGGCCGGATTCGGGCACCAGGAACTGCCGTTCGAGCGTCTGGTGGACGAGCTGCAGCCGGTCCGTGACCTGTCCCGGACCCCGCTGTACCAGGTGGCTTTCGACCTGCAGGACGAGGGAGCGACCTCGGTCACCGCCGACGGTGTGCTGATGGACGCCTTCCAGGGCGCCTGGCGGGTGGCCAAGACCGACCTGACGCTGTTCATCTGGCGTCAGGCGGACGGCTCGCTGATCGGTGCGCTCGAGTACGCGACGTCACTCTTCGACCGGCCGACCGTGGAGCGGATGGCGGAGCACTTCGTGCGGCTCCTCGAAGGCGTCGCCGCCGACCCCGATGTGGCGCTGTCGGCCATCGACATCTCCTCGGTCCACGAGCGTCGGCTCCTGCGGGTCTGGAACGATACGGCGGTGGTGGTGCCGGAGGTGTCGGTGCCGGATCTGGTGGCTCGTCGGGCTGTTGGTGTGCCGGGTGCGGTGGCGGTGGAGTGTGGTGGGCGGCGGTTGTCGTTCGGTGAGTTGGATGTGGCGGCGAATCGTCTGGCGCATCGGTTGCGTGGGTTGGGTGTGGGGGTGGAGTCGACGGTTGCGGTGTTGTTGGACCGTTCTGTCGAT